>JABDDX010000001.1 GCA_013287375.1 Bacteroidota bacterium
GCCATTAAGTCAGATCGGTAACGTAAACACGCCTGATGCACGTACCATTGTGGTACAGCCGTGGGAAAAGAATATGCTAGGCCCTATCGAAAAAGCGATAATGGAAGCCAATCTGGGTTTAAACCCTCAGAACGACGGTGTAATTATCCGTTTAAATGTTCCGCCTTTAACAGAGGAACGTCGTCGTGATTTAGTAAAAAGAGCTAAGGGCGAGGCAGAAACAGGAAAGATCGCTATTCGTAACTTGCGTAAGGATGCGAACGAAAAAATTAGAAAACTAAAAACAGAAGGTGTATCAGAAGATGAAATGAAGGTAGGCGAAGCCGAGATTCAAAAGCTTACTGATGCCTATATTATTAAGGTTGAGCAGCATTCTGAAGCTAAGGAAAAAGATATTATGACGGTGTAAATACCAACTTAATGTCAAATTAAAGGGAATGAGCTACTTAGCCATTCCCTTTTTTTATTTTTGCATCAAGCATGAAAATACTCTTATCATATCTTAAAAAACATCGCTGGATAGTAGCTTCCGCATTGTTATTTGCAGCGATTAACATCGGTTTTTCTTTACTTGATCCATATATTTCCGGTCGAATTTTCGACACAGTGATCAACCAGCATAATAAACTCGATTACCATGTGTATCTTTTTAGGGCGCTTAAACTGGTAGGTTTAGCTATTGGCGTTGCGATGGTATCGCGTATAGCAAAAAACTTTCAGGATTATTTTACCAATATCATCACCCAAAAAACAGGTGCAGAAATGTATGCTGATGGCTTAAAGCGTTCGCTTGAATTACCTTACCAGGTTTTTGAAGATCAGCGCAGCGGCGAAACTTTGGGTATCCTGCAAAAAGTACGTTTAGATTGCGAAGCATTTATTACTTCGTTTATCGGGGTGCTTTTTGTGAGTATTACAGGTATGACGTTTGTTATCGTGTACTCGCTGTTCGTGAGTTACAAAGTAACATTGGTATATGTTGCCGCTATTCCAATTATCACATTTGTGAGCGTTGCGCTTAGCCGTAGGATCAAAAAGATTCAACGCAGTATTCTTTCTGAAACAACCGCTTTGGCGGGTTCAACAACCGAATCATTAAGAAATATCGAGTTAGTGAAGAGCTTGGGTTTGGTTAAACAGGAGATCAATCGCCTAAACAATACCACCTATAAAATATTAGGCCTCGAGCTTAAAAAGGTGAAGTACGTGCGCAGCATGAGCTTTG
Source organism: Bacteroidota bacterium (assembly GCA_013287375.1). Taxonomy (GTDB): domain Bacteria; phylum Bacteroidota; class Bacteroidia; order Sphingobacteriales; family Sphingobacteriaceae; genus Mucilaginibacter. Next base: position 1,226 of record JABDDX010000001.1, read on the forward strand.
TGCAGGGTACAACCGTGAACTTTGTAAGAAGCACAATGGTGGTGGTATTATTGTTGCTGATCTTCGGGCAAACGATCACGCCCGGTCAATATATCAGCTTATTATTCTACTCTTTCTTTTTGTTTAACCCCTTACAGGAACTTGGTAATGTAATTGTTGCCTGGCGCGAGGCAGAGGTTTCTTTAGGTAATTTCGAAAAGATCTTGAATACCCCGGTTGATGAAAAACCTGAAAAACCTGTTCTGTTAGAAACCGTTAATAAGCTGGCTTTTGATAACGTAAGCTTTAAACACCTAACCGCCAATCGCAACGCGCTTAACCACATCAGCTTTGAAACTAATATTGGTGAAACCATCGCTTTTGTTGGTCCATCAGGCTCGGGTAAAACTACCTTGGTGAAATTGCTGGTAGGTCTATATCAGCCGTTAGAAGGCGATATCTTATACAATAACGTATTAAGCAAGGATATTGATCTTGACCAATTGCGTGAAAAGATTGGTTTCGTAACACAGGATACCCAACTATTCTCGGGAACTATACGCGAAAACTTATTATTTGTACGCCCCAATGCTACCGATGCTGAATGTATGCAAGCTTTAGAAAAAGCTGCTTGTCAAACGCTGCTAGCTCGTGCCGACCGTGGTTTAGATACCGTAATAGGTGAGGGTGGTGTAAAAGTATCTGGTGGCGAAAAACAACGTCTATCCATAGCCCGTGCTTTGCTGCGCAGGCCTGATATTTTAGTGTTTGATGAGGCTACTTCTTCGCTCGATTCATTAACCGAGGAAGAGATTACCGAAACCATTAAGGATGTATCTGTATTCGGCGATCATATTACAATACTGATAGCACATCGCTTATCAACCATTATGCATGCCGACAGAGTTTATGTACTGGAAAAAGGCAACATCATCGAATCCGGCAAACATGCCGACCTGCTAGCCCAAAAAGGCCTTTACTACGCCATGTGGAGGCAACAGATAGGTGAGAAGGATGTTGTAGAAGCGTAAATAAAGAATATCTTTCGAATCCGTGCTTGTCATTCTGAGCATAGCGAAGAATCTGTAAAGTAGTTTACACCGTACAGATTCTTCGCTATGCTCAGAATGACAATTTTATTTTACAAGGAAATGTCATGCTGAACTTGTTTCAGCACCCCACAGGATAAGTCTAAAATGCGTAAATCACTTAGCATAAGAGATGCCGAAATAAATTCGGCATGATGATCTATTAATCTGCCGTCTCAGTTCCGCCCTTTGTTGGTGTTGTCACCAACAAAGAATAACTAATCTGCCGTCTCAGTTCTGTTAATATCCTCTAGTCCCAGCGGTATCAAATTCTTAGTTTTGAAGTAAGTAACAGTCACCACTGTTAACGTAACACATCCGCCGAAGATTACCGCAGGAATTAAGCCCAAAATACTTGCAGCAGTACCTGATTCAAAATCACCAAGCTCATTTGACGATCCAATAAACATGGAATTTACTGCCGATACCCTACCCCGCATCTGGTCGGGGGTAAGCAATTGCATAATGGTACCACGAATAATCACACTTACGCTATCAAATGCACCTTCGATAAACAGGAAGAATAGTGATAGGTAAAAATTACGCGAAAGCCCAAAGCAAATAATAGATGCGCCAAAGCCGGTAACAGCAATCAATAAATTACGCCAAGGCCTGTTCATAGGTGAAAACCGCGACATGGCCAGCATGGTCAATACTGCCCCCGCCGAACCTACCGCACGCATAATTCCCAATCCTTCGGGGCCTACTTTTAGTATCACGTTGGCAAAGGCAGGCAATAAAGCCACCACGCCGCCAAAGAATACCGAGAATAGATCCAGACTCATGGCCCCCAGCATCATCTTGTTTTTAAAAACAAAGTTTATTCCCTCGCCAAGGCTGGTCCAAATATTTTCTTTTGGTTTGAACACGGCGGGGTATTGCTTCAGGAAATACACTAATATTAACGCTATCACTATAAAAAGCAGGATAACATAAAACGTTGCCGTAATACCGGCAAAGCCATAAATTAAACCACCCGCTGCCGGGCCCAATATGGATGCTATTTGCCAGCTTGAGCTACTCCAGGTACTGCCGTTAGGGTAAAGTTCTTTGGGGATGCTATGGGCGTAAATAGTAAATGTTGCCGGGCCAAAAAAAGCTCGGGCCACACCATTGCAAAATATCATGCTGTATATAATGGGTACTATCCAGCCCGCATGTATGTATGCTCCCATGCTTTTAAGCGTAACAGTAAACATCACTGCCGAGGATAAAAATACGCCGGTATATATCCACAAAAGCATTTTTCTTTTTTCAGATTTATCAGCGATGTAACCACCATATAAAGCGATTCCTACTGCCGGGATTGCCTCACTGAGGCCAAGCATGCCTAAGGCAAATACACTTTTGGTTAACTGGTAAATATAAAAACCGATAACAACGGTTTGCATTTGGTAAGCGAAGGTAAAAAAGAAGCGCATGCCAATGTATGCGCGAAAATCCTTGTATCGTAAGGCTGCAAATGAATCTTTTTTGGGTTGACTGACTGGGTCGGGCACTATATTGTTTGGGTTGATGTGTCGTAAAATTACTATTTATACAGCAATTTCTAGTGGTTGAATAGATATTATCACCGTAAAATTACATTTAGGATATTTTATCCCAGCTTAAACCCTGCTCTTTTGATTGCAGCGAATGATGCAAAATCTGATGCTCCGGATTTACCAGCTGCGGGTCAGCTTCAAAAATACCTTCCACAATTTTACGCACTTGTATTAATAATTGCTGGTCGGTTGCCAGGTTTGCCATTTTTAAATCAAGTACACCACTTTGCTCGGTGCCCTCAATATTGCCAGGGCCACGTAATTCGAGGTCTATCTCTGCAATCTCGAAGCCATTGTTAGTTTTAACCATTGTATTGAGCCTTTTGCGGCCATCGTGGCTCAGTTTATGGTTACTCATGAGTATACAGTAGGATTGTTCGGCTCCACGCCCTACACGGCCCCGTAGCTGGTGAAGCTGCGATAAGCCAAACCGTTCAGCATTCTCGATGATCATTACTGAAGCATTGGGTACATTAACACCTACCTCAATCACTGTGGTAGCCACCATAATATGAGTTTCGCCTTTAATAAAACGCTTCATCTCGTAATCTTTGTCAGCAGCCTTCAATTTGCCGTGAACAATACTAAGCTGATAATCAGGCACCGGAAACTCATGGCTCATTGTATTAATGCCATCCTCCAGGTTTTTCAGGTCGAGTTTCTCGCTCTCTTTTATCAACGGGTACACTACATAGATCTGCCTGCCCAGGGCTATCTCCTGTTTCATAAAACCGAACATCCGCAAGCGCTGGTTCTCATAAAAATGAACAGTTTTTATAGGCTTACGCCCTGCCGGTAATTCATCAATTACCGATATATCCAAATCGCCATATAAAGTCATGGCTAAGGTGCGGGGGATAGGTGTGGCTGTCATCACCAAAATATGTGGTGGAATAACATTCTTCCGCCACAGTTTGGCGCGTTGTTCCACACCAAAGCGGTGCTGTTCATCAATTACAACAAGCCCCAGATTTTTGTATTGAACTTTATCTTCGATGAGCGCATGTGTGCCGATCAGTATTTTTAACTCACCGCTTTCTAGCCGCTGATGTAAAACCTTTCTGGCCTTTTGTGGGGTTGAGCCGGTAAGCAGGGCCACTTCAACAAAATCATCGCCTACCAAATCTTTTATGGTTTGGTAATGCTGATTAGCCAATATTTCCGTCGGCGCCATAATACAGGTTTGGAAACCGTTGTCAATGGCTATCAGCATGCTCATTAAAGCCACCACAGTTTTGCCGCTGCCCACGTCGCCTTGCAGCAGCCGGTTCATTTGTACCCCTCGTTGGGTGTCTTGTCGAATCTCTTTTAAAACCCGTTTCTGCGCGTTAGTTAGCGGGAAGGGGAGCTTATGCTCATAAAAATCGTTAAATATAGTACCAACCGTGCCAAATATATTCCCCTTAAACTTTAAGGTACGATGCATCTTGCTTTTCAGCATCCGCAGTTGCAATAAAAATAACTCTTCAAATTTTAAGTGGTGCTGCGCTTCATTCAATGCGGCAGCATCCGCCGGGAAGTGGATATTGCGATATGCGGTAGCTTTATCAACTAACCGGTATTTATTGATGATGTATTGCGGCAGATTTTCATGAATATCCTTAGCGCATTGATCCAGCAGTGTAGCGACCAGTTTTTGCAGACCTTTGCTATCCAGCATAAACTGCTTTAGCTTTTCGGTAGAGCTGTAAGCTGGTTGTAGAGTTAAGTTGCCATTTCGAGCTGGGTTAGCCGGCGAGTAGAGCTCCATTTCCGGATGCGCCATTTGGGCCTTGCCATTAAAAAAGCCGGGTTTACCAAATATCACATAAGCCTTGCCGGGTATCAGCGTTTTCTCCATCCACTTAATCCCCTGGAACCATACCAACTCCATCACGCCGGTATCGTCCTGCGCCTGGATCACCAATCGCTTGGTACGCTTATCGCCTAAAAGTTCTTTACTGGTGATTCGGGCAATAACCTGTACGTAGGGCAATTCGGGTTCAATCTCGCGTATTTTATAAAACCGGGTACGGTCAATATACTTATAAGGAAAATGCCTGAGCAGGTCCTCAAAAGTAGCCAGCCCTAATTCTTTTTTCAAAACACCCGCACGGGAAAGGCCTACGCCTTTTAAATACTCAATGGGTGTTTGAAAAGGGTTCAATAAAAAATAGTTTGGCTGTGGTGGTTAAATTAAATATCAGGATTTTAACGCGGTAACGGAAATCTCCACATTTACATTTTTAGGTAAACCTGCAACTGCCACAGTTTCACGTGCCGGGAATTTATCGGTAAAGTATGAGCCGTAAACCTCATTCACTTGCGCAAAATTCTGCATATCGGTTAAAAAGATAGTGGTTTTAACAATATGCCCGAAACCGATACCCGCCTCAGTTAATATCGCCTTGATGTTTTCCATCACCTTGGTTGTTTCGGTTTTTATATCATCCAAAACCAACTCACCGGTAGCAGCGTCAATAGCCACCTGGCCTGATACAAAAATAAAATCACCGGCAATAATAGCCTGGTTGTATGGGCCTATGGGGGCAGGGGCATTAACGGTATTAATTACGGTTTTCATGTATGTGTAGTAAATTTATGATTTAAGATAGATGGTAATTATTAGTACGATGACTAATGTTTTAGTATAAACATATCGATAAGTTTCCAGATGATGCCCAGCACAAAAACAGTAATAGCGATGGCATTAATAGTATGCATCACCTTAAGGTTGAAGCTGGTTGGCCGGTTAGGATCTTTTTTTCTGAAAAAGTACATATACAAATATAAGCAGAAGCAAAAAGATTTATGCAAATAAAAATGCGCTCATTGTCAAAATGTAGCGCAACAAAAAAGCCTTCCGAAACTCGGAAGGCTTTTTTCAATATATTATTTTATCTAATAATTATTGGTGGAATTCAACACGACGGTTAGCCACGCGGCCTTCTTCAGTTGAATTGTCAGCTATTGGGTGAGTTTCACCGTAAGCTTTGATTTTTAAATGTTTAGCTTCAACACCTGAGTTAACCAAGTAAGTTTTTACTGATTCAGCACGGTCTTTAGATAGACGCATGTTGTGAGCAGCAGTACCTTCAGATGAAGCGTAACCAGCTAAAGTGATAGTTTTACCAGAAGCACGTAGATCAGCTGAAGACGCATCTAACGCTGGGTAAGATGAGGTTCTTAATACTGAGCTATCAAATTCAAACTGGATGTTAGAGAAAGGAGATGCTTTAACTGAATCCATTTTAACTGTATCCTTAGGGAATACGATAACGCAACCAGAACCATCAACCACGCTACCAGCAGGAGTGTTAGGGCATTTGTCAAATTGATCAGATACACCGTCACCATCAGAATCTTTCTTCAAGTCAGCAACTGCAGTTTCAACGTTAGTTACACGACCTTTTAAAGCTTCAACTTCCTGGCGTAATGCTGCATCATATAATTCATCATACATCATTGCAACTGGGTTAGCCCAAGCTAAAGCTGGTTTTGATTTGTTACCTAAAGTGAACTCTAAACCTGCGTAACCGTAAGCATAGTGATCTTTTTGTGGATAACCTGAGTTAGTTCCGTCAAAGTTGTTAGCATCAATAAAGTTCTCAGTGTAACCTAAGTTTAATGCAACAACATTAGAAAGGCGGAAATTAACACCTGCACCTGCATCAAGTACTAAGTTGCTGATGTAATGTTTGCTTCCGTCAGCATTGTCAAAATCAATTGCTGTTCCGTTAGCAAGTGTACCTGTTGGGCGGTACTGAGCTAAACCTGCACCACCTTTTAAGTAAAAATTTACTGTTCTTTGGCGATGTAAGTAGTCCATATCAATGCTTGCAAAGTTATAGCTACCGTTTAAAGTTTCTTGGTAGAAATTGGTTTTGTAGGCACCTGGGTTGTTGCTACCATTGTTACCTTTAACCTGGCCACCTGTCAAATCTAATTGAGTTGACCATGATTGAGCCCATTGTTGTTTTAACGAAAGGCCGAAACCGTAATCAATAACTGCTTTTGAAAAACCGTTATTGCGGCTACCAGTTAAAAGTGCATCACCAGTAACACCACCGTTAATACCAATGCTAAATGTTCTGTACTGTTTTGCCCCGCCAAATACCTTGGCAGAAGACACGTCAGAAGATGTCTTAGTTGTATCTGTAGTTGTAGTCTGCGCGCTAGCGATTCCTACAGCCATCAAACTTACAACCGACAATGCTACTGTTTTCTTTAATGTAGAATAGTTCATAGTTTTAAGATTAAACAATTTAATTGTGATTTTTTTTCAAAATTAGTAATTATGTTTGAAACGATTACCAAATTTTGTTCCAAAAATCATATTACTTATACAAATAAAGTAAAAAGATTGTTTAAATAAAGTTTATAAATGTACATAATATGAAATATCTACCTGTAAATCAGCAGCTTTTTCTCTATAATAGAAAAAATTTCGTTTCGGTATTAAAGCCCTTATCCATAGCTATTTTCAATGCAAATGATGAATTCCCACGTAGTGGAGACCAAACTTTTGTATTTAAACAAAATGCGGACTTTTTTTACCTCACAGGTATCGATCAGGAGCAAAGTATATTAATTTTATTTCCCGATTGTCCTAATACACTATACAGAGAAGTACTGTTTTTAAGACAAACCAGTGAACATATTGCTGTTTGGGAAGGACATAAGTACACTAAAGAGGAAGCAAAACAGGTATCGGGCATTAAAAGTGTATTTTGGCTGAGTGAATTTGATGCTATTTTACATAGTATTATAAACTATGCGGAGAACATATACATCAATACAAACGAAAATGATCGTTTTAGCTTTGACGTGCCGTATCGCGACCTTCGCATGCTGGATAAATTACGCGTACAATATCCGTTACATCATTATCAACGATCGGCCCCAATTATGCGCGATCTGCGGGTAGTGAAATCTGAAATTGAAATTGAGCTGACTAAAAGGGCTTGCGCTATAACCCGTGATGCTTTTATCCGTACACTTAAATTTGTAAAACCCGGCGTTGCCGAATATGAAATTGAGGCCGAAGTAACACACGAGTTTTTAAGACAACGTGCAACCGGGCATGCATACTCACCTATAATTGCATCCGGTAAAAATGCCATAGTACTGCATTATATCGACAATAACCAGGTTTGTAACGATGGCGATGTTATCTTGTTCGACTTTGGCGCCGAGTACGCGAATTACAATGCCGACATGAGCCGCTCAGTACCTGTAAGCGGCCGTTTTACAAAACGCCAGCGCCAGGTTTATGATGCAGTATTAAAAGTGATGCGCGAAGCAACAAAGCTAATTGTAGCCGGTGCCGTATGGAACGATTACCATGATGAAGTTGGTAAAATAATGACCAGTGAACTAATCGGCTTGGGTTTATTGGATAAACACGACGTTGAAAAGCAGGACCCTAAAATGCCTGCGTACAAAAAGTACTTTATGCATGGTACATCACATCACCTGGGCTTAGATGTACATGATTTTGCCAGCAGATATAAACCTTTTGAAGTCGGGAACATTTTAACCTGCGAAACAGGTATCTACATACCACAAGAAAACTTAGGCATAAGGTTGGAGAATAATATATTAATTACCAAAGGAGGAAATATCGACCTGATGGCGGATATTCCAATTGATGGTGATGAAATTGAATCAATAATGAATACGTAATTTTTGTTATTCCGTTGTCATTTCGACCGGAGGGAGAAATCTTCTACACCAGGCATAATCGCTTTGCAAGCTATAGAAGATTTCTCCCTCTGGTCGAAATGACAATTAATAATACTCTTCCAAAAACTTATACAGGTTAAATTCGGGATCAACTAAAGCTTTGGCAATATTTTGCTGAAGCTTTTTTTTATCGACATCAGTCATCCGTTTTTGCTGAATCAGCTTGTAGGCTTTATCAGCAAGTAACATTTCCTTACGCTGATGTTTTATTTGCGGTACCGAAGTAATAAAATTTATAATCGCGCCAACCCCATCCGCCTGTGATGCTACACTCTTAAAAACCGGAACCTGGTCAGTTAGTTTTTTAAGGTTATTGGCAAAAATATCTGCGCCATCACGGTCAGCTTTATTAACAATAAAGGCATCTGCAATCTCCATCAGGCCCGATTTAATGTTTTGTATCTCATCGCCACTCTCCGGCACTAATACTACTAAGGTAACATCAGCAAGGCCGGCAATCTCCACTTCACTTTGGCCAACGCCAACGGTCTCCACAAAAATATAATCAAACCCGGCGGCACGTAGCACATCGGTCATCTCAATTGTTTTTGCTGATAATCCGCCTAATGACCCACGTGTAGCAAGTGAACGTATATAAACTCTAGGATGATTAAAATAAGCCGACATCCGTATTCTGTCGCCCAATAAAGATCCGAAGTTAAAAGGAGAGGTGGGATCAATAGCTAAAACAGCTACTTTATTATTTTGGGCGATAAGGTCACCGATTAGCGCGTTAACCAGGGTGCTTTTGCCTGCCCCCGGAGGCCCTGTTATACCTATAATAGGTGTGGGATTAATAAAGCGCAGGCCTTTTAAAAGCTCATCGGCACCATGGAGTCCATTTTCAACAATGGTTAAAGCCCTGGCAACCGATTTAAAGTTATCGCTGTTTAAAGATGATAAAATATCGGAAGCGTTTTTTGATGCCATTGCAGTGCAAATGAAAATAAATTACCACAAGATATTTAATTATTTGCCCGAAAATTATTTGTTTAGATAAAAAAGCGAATATTTACAGGATCAATACATATTAATATAGTGTCAAAACCATCCATACTGCTCACCTTCGATTCCATGAAATATCCAAACTCGGGTTTTTTCTCCTTCGGGAAAAGCCTGGGCGATGCGATATTGACTCAGAATAAAGCTCGTTACAAGTTGTACTACTATATACATAAAAGGTCTACATACTTATTTAACCGAAAGGTAAGCCTTGTATACCTGTCAAAACTTCACAAGCTATTTTTCCCTGAGCCGAAACGGTTTGAATTGATCCATTTTACCGATCAGTATTGTAGGTTAAAGCCGCAAAAGGTTAAAGGCAAAAAAGTATTGACAATACACGATATTAATCCGGTACATGAGCAAATTAAATCATCAAAGAAAATAGAAAAACATCTTAATAAATTAAGAGGCTATATAAATGTTTGCGATAAGATTGTAACCATATCGCATTTTGTAGCTAAGGATATTTTACAATACTTTCCGGAAGCTGAAGGTAAAGTAAGCGTGATATACAATGGTGCCGATCAATTACAGGTTATTGAAGGCCACACGCCAAATTATCAGCCTAAAAAAGCATTTTTATATACTATAGGCTTTGTAGCTGCCAAAAAGAATTTCCATGTATTGCCGCCTTTATTGGTAGGCAACGATTATGAACTGATTATAGCGGGTATAGAAACGCCTTATAAAAGTGTAATAATGGAACAAGCACAAAAGTTTGGCGTTGCAGATAGGGTGAAAATCACGGGGCCGATAAGTGAGGAGGATAAAGCCTGGTATTATAAAAACTGCGAAGCTTTTGTATTCCCATCCATAGCCGAAGGGTTTGGGTTACCGGTTATTGAGGCTATGCACTTTGGTAAGCCGGTATTCCTGTCAACCCATACCTCACTACCCGAAATTGGTGGCGATGCTGCCTTCTACTTTGAAAATTTTGAACCGGAAACCATGCAAAATGCTTTCGCTAAAGGTATGGAAACGTTTAAAACCAATAATATGCAGCAAAAGGTTATTGCCCATGCCATGCAATTTGACTGGCAGGAAACGGCCCGCCAATACCTGAAATTATACGACGAATGCCTCGGTTTATAATGACAAATTAATTATAGCGTTAATTAGCTAATTACTTTAGATTTGCATTCTTTTATTTAATTATTTGATGAAGACATATTTCAGGCTACTCTCTTTTGCAAAACCCATCGAGAAGTACGCCATACCATACATTATATTTACCCTGCTTTATGTAGTTTTCAGCACAACGGTGTTTACCTTGTTAACACCGCTTATGAATACGCTTTTTTCTGCAGATAGTAATGCAACTCATGTTGTACACGCTATGCCAAAAAGCACTTTAGATGTTACCGGTTGGTTTAACTATTACATGGACTACTTTATACGTACGCATGGTGCCTGGGGCGCATTGCAGTTTGTATGTATAACGCTTATAGTAACCATATTTTTAGGTAACTTTTTCAGATACCTGTCTGCCCGTACTATGGAAAATCTGCGGGTGCATACACTGTTAAATCTGCGTCGCAGGGTTTTTAATAATGTGATGGATATGCACCTGGGTTTTTTTAATAACGAACGTAAGGGCGATATCATATCAAAAATAGCCTCAGATGTACAGGTGGTACAATACTCGGTTACCGGCACATTGCAGGTAATATTTAAGGAGCCAATCACCCTGATCGCATTTATGGTAATGCTGTTTATTTATTCGGCTAAGCTTACCTTTTATTCATTAATGGTGGTGCCTGTTTCGGCTTTCATCATCTCCAAAATAGTTAAAAAGCTTAAATCACAAGCGATAGCGGCGCAGCAAACTTATGGTAACATGATCAGTTATCTTGACGAGGCGCTATCGGGCGTAAGGATCATAAAAGCGTTTAATGCCACCAATTTCATCAAAAATCGCTTTGATAATGAGAACGTAAAATATTCAAAGATAATGCGTTCAATGGCCAGGCGACAGCAATCTGCTTCGCCGGTCTCCGAGGCACTATCAGTAACCATGATCTCCTGTATAGTGTTATATGGTGGTTATCTTATCCTCAACCATAAATCAGATCTTAACGCTGGGCAGTTTATTGCCTACATAGCTATATTCTCACAAGTAATGCGCCCGGCAAAAGCTATTTCCGACTCCTTTAGCGGCATACACTCAGGCATAGCGGCAGGCGAACGCGTGTTAGCACTTTTAGACGAAAAACCATCTATTGTAGATGTTCCTAATGCTAAACCTATCGGCGAGTTTAAAGAAGAGATCCGATTTGAAGATGTTTGTTTTGCCTATGGCGATAGAAAAGTTTTGCAAAACATTAATATAACCGTTCCCAAAGGTAAAACCATTGCATTGGTTGGCCCGTCGGGTGGGGGTAAATCTACTTTGATTGACCTGATACCTCGTTTCATCGTGCCACAATCTGGGCAGGTATTAATTGATGGAGTTGATATAGCCACCGTTACTGTTGATTCGGTAAGAGGTTTACTGGGTATAGTAAACCAGGAATCGATATTATTTAACGACTCTATTTTTGGTAATATAGCTTTCGGTAAAACCGATGCCACAATGGAACAGGTAATAGCAGCTGCCAAAATAGCCAATGCCCATAACTTCATTATCGAAACCGAAAAAGGTTACGAAACTAATATCGGCGATCGTGGTACCAAACTATCGGGTGGTCAAAAGCAGCGTATTTGTATAGCCCGGGCCGTGCTGGCTAATCCGCCGATTATGTTGTTGGATGAGGCTACCTCGGCACTGGATACCGAATCAGAAAAATTAGTGCAGGATGCCTTAAACAACCTGATGAAAAACCGTACCTCGTTAATTATTGCGCACCGTTTAAGCACCATACAAAACGCGGATTTGATTTTGGTATTGGAGAGTGGTCAAGTTGTGCAGCAGGGTACTCACCAGGAATTGTTAAATCAGGATGGTTTGTACAAAAGACTCATCAATATGCAAACCTTTAACGGGGACTGATATAATCAATAGCTTTTTTGTATTTCTCGATAGTAACCGGCCAGCTATAATTATCGGCAACATACCTTTTGGCATTTTCGCTTAAAGTGGTGGTATTAAAATCAGGGTGGAGAATGGTATTTAATGAGTTTTTGAAGCTATCATAATCATTAAATAAAAATCCGGCATTACTGTTATTAATGTGATCCTTCAGTACCTCACATTGCTCATTGGCTATAACCGGCACGCCATAAACCATGCTCTCTAATGTTACCAACGACAAGCTTTCGTACAACGATGGGATAACTAAAGCCTTAGCTTTTAAAAGCAACGAGGTTTTAATATCATCAGCCACAAAGCCGGTTAATATAATATCAGGATTGGCGGGGGCATCCATAAATAGCTCGCCAACAACAACCAGCTTTAAATTGCTATCCGAAGTTTTTTTATAGGCCGAAAAATAATCAAACAGTATACCGCAACCTTTTGATGGATCAACGCGGCCTATGTATATCAAAAACGGATCTCCGGGTTTTACTATATCATCAATACTTTGCGGTGCTATCTCTTTCGGTGGATCGATCCCCACACCAACAATTTCTGAAAATATAGCTTCGTTATGAAATTGCTGATTCACAAAATGTTGCTCGCTTAAAGTGTTATAAAGTATAGCCGCTGGCTTTTTAAAAAATTCCTTAAATATATTCAGATAAATAGGTGGTTCATCGTGTGCTGTTGGTACCAAAATTGATTTCTGTGGGGCCACGTCCATCCCAAATACCGTAGGGTAATATAAATAGGTGAAAAAAATCAGGGCGTCGTATTTGGCGTGATTTTCCGTAAGATAATTGATAAGAGTTGGTACATTAGGTCCCTGGCACTTTATCCACTCTTCTTCTTTTTTGGGGATAGAATCAATGGGTTGCAATTTTTCAAAGGCATTTAACAAACCAAACAGGCGTAAGGCTTTTTGATATAATCTTCGTTTACCAATTAGCTGCCGGCTTAACGAGTTGAATGTCTTCCAGTTTCTTGATTCCTCTACTGCAAACCTGCGTACGGTTATGCCATTTACAATACTAATACCTTCGGCATACTCATTCTTCCACGATAAATAGTCTTTGGCGCATGAGGTAAGCACCTCCACATCATAAATATCTTTTAATTTTTCAGCTATAATGCGACAGTGATATTCGGCGCCGCCGTTAACTTTCAAACCATAACGCTGTACAATAAAGGCTATTTTCTTTCTCAAAATTTATCTGGTCGTTGTACTTGTTGCTTATGTAGCAATAGTATCGTAAAAATTGTTTTGTAATACCTGTTTGTTAATATCCTTAATATGTATCAGGCAATAATCTTCGTTTTTTGATGGCAGGTAAAAATGCTTTTTATAACCGATCACTTCTTCGTGTACGGCATTTTTCCATTTTATTACCCCATTTAATTTAAATATCCTGAATTGATAATCCGGGAAGTTTACACGATTGTTCTCGTCAATATTCCACTTCCATTGGTTTATATGCTCGGTGGTTAGCCCATTCACAATATTTATTCTCGGCACCAAAAAACAGTCGCGCTTACTTTTTTGCCTTAGTATCTTTTTAATCTGCCTCACTAAAGTCTCCTTCGGTATCTCATCCGCATCAATCTGAAACAAGTAATCGCCTTTGGCATGTGCTATAAGCTTGTTTTTAAACGTAGCGAAATCATTGTTCAGCTTGGCCTCAACAACAACCAACTTGTCCTTGTAATTATCAATTACTTCGGTAGTACGGGCATCCTTATTAGTTACATCCTGCAAAATAATAATCTCATCATCCTCATCAATAATGGGGATTAGCATAGTAAGTAGTTTACTCAGTTCAACCGCTTCGTTACAAACGGTAATGCCGTATGATATTCTTATTTTTTTTCGTGTAAAAAACATTATTGTGGGGTATTAATAAGTTGCTTTTCGTGAGTTGCGGGTTTAAGTATCCGGATGGTAAAAATGCTGAATTTAAATTTAAACCTGTCTTTTTTAAATAACTTTTCAAAAAAAGTGACAGGCGCGTTTATTTGTTTGGTAATGATTTCATTAATATTCTGAAGCTTATTGAGTGCTTTTTCGTTAACATCATTGCCATTAAGCGTTATTAGAACATCATTATTTTTAGCCGAATTTAGGGGTTTGATCCTATTTTTTAGATTGATCTTCGTGTTTGGTTGCTCCTTGTTGATATAATCCGAAGCATCAACATCAATATATATTACCGAGCACCATGGCTCTAGTTTTGCAAGCAAATTTTCATTGCCGTTTTGTACCACCAGGCCAATATCATATTTGTTTTTTATGGGCGATGAGTTTTTAAATCCCCACTTGCGCACAAAGTTTTTATTGGAGTTTGCTTCAATTTGTGCTGTTCTGTTTTGATATTCCTCCGAAAAGCGTGAAGTTTTACTCACAAAGTGATAGCAAATAGCATCAAGCAGGGTAAACGTTTTTAACCCGGATAACCGTAACCTTAAAATCAAGTCATCATCCTCGCAAAACATCGGGTTGTACAAAGGGTCGAGGCCGCCAATAGTTAACAGCAGCTGCCTGTTGGCGCATAAAAAAAATGATGTGCCAGCATCTGGAATAATAACATCTTTATTTTTCTGCTGTATCTCAAGCGCGAATTGATATAAGCCGTTTTTATCCAATGTTTCAACATCCGCGCCAAAATCCCTGACAATTTTTCCCGGTCGCTCATCGCCCGAAAATATAGGTGGTTCAATAGTGGTGTAATAAATTACTAATTGCTCGGCAACATGCTTTTCCAGGTTCTCGATAAATCCGGGTGTAAGTACCACATCATTATGTGCAAAAGCCACATATTCGCGGGTTGCCAGTTGTGTGCATTTATTAAACGTATCCGAAAAGGTTTTGTCTTCGGTAGAAATGTAATAAATAAGATTTTTATCCTGTAATGAATTTAGCCATTCATGTGTGCCATCGGTACTGTTATAGCTTGTAAATACAATTTCAACATCGGGGTATAATTCGCGTGTGGTATAATAAAAGTTCTTGCTGTATTCCAGGTTATTTTTTAACCCAACCAATAAAGAGATATTGTTTTTTATTGAATTCATTGGCTGTTTAACTAAATTGAGCCGTATTTTTATTGTGAATAAGCTCTAATTGTAAATCTTTCGATGCAAAGATAAGTACTTGTTTACGTAAGCCCTATTTTAGCAGGTATTATACAATGGAAAAAAAAGTAGCCGTAATAATACCCTTTTATAAGGATGAATTGTTATACCACGAAAGTGTAGCGCTACGGCAATGTTTTAAAATATTAGGCAACCATACCATCATCGCCATAAAACCTGAGCGGCTGGATTTACCTGCCACCATTACTCAATACCCTTTTTTTAAGATCACTACTTTTAATAACAGCTTTTTTGCTGATGTACAAGGTTACAACAGGCTAATGCTTTCTGCTGAGTTTTATGAGGCTTTTATTGATTACGAGTATGTTTTAATATATCAGTTAGATGCATTTGTTTTTAAAGATGAGTTGCTTTATTGGTGTAACCAGGGCTTTGATTATATAGGCGCACCATGGATAAAGCCATATGTTTTCCCCAATATTTTTGAAATTGTCAGATCAAAATTACAATCACATTATTATACTCGTTTTAATGTACGGGTTAATGGATTGCCAAGCCTTAAACAGTTTAATTATAAAGTTGGTAATGGTGGTTTCTCCCTGAGGAAGACAGCGGTTCTCCACGATTTATGTGTCAAATTAAATGCTAAAATCGAGGAGTATAACAACCAGGAAAGCCATTTATTTAATGAAGATGTGTTTTGGAGTGTTGAGGTTAACCGCAGGCGCAAAATATTAAAAATACCCAAATACAGAAAAGCACTACAGTTTTCGTTTGAGTTTCATCCTAAAATAGCTTTACAAATTAATAATAACCGTTTGCCGTTCGGCTGCCATGCATGGGATCTGAAATTAGAATTCTGGAAGCCGATATTTAAAGAAGCGGGGTACGATATTTAAGCTTTCGCGTATTTTTTCAGGATAATGAAATATAGCTTGAAAAATAATTTAGGTGAAAGTTTTAAAAAACTGTTGTTATAGTAAAGCATCTCACAGGCAACCCATCTGGGGAATTTTAAAAGAATAAGCTGATCTATAAAAAACTTAAATGTCGCCTTCTCTGCATAAAGCATTTGCTTTTTTGAAGCAGGTTTCAGGTTAACGGGCAAACGGGAATTCCATTTTTTATGCAGATCAAGTGTCGCTGCTATCCATTCAGCGTTATAGCTGCCTTCAGAAAAGTGATCTATCAAAATATCAAACGTAACACCGATTTTATAATTTTGACCAATGCTTAATGAAAAATCAAGATCATAAGCATGGAAGCCTTTAAAGTTAATTTCATCAAACATTACTTCTGCGGCTATCGCTTTCGGCGTACAGAACCATACGCCATCAATACAGGCTACTTCGGCAAATTCTTTTTTGCCCGGGTTTTTGTAATAATGGAATGGCTCCTGTTGCTTGTATTTAAAACGTTGTATCAGGTTAATATAGGCAGTTTCAATTCCGGTTGGGTTCCAACCTGATGGCGCAAGCGATTTATATTCGCTGCCGGCAATACCTAACAAGCCATAGTCGTGATGGGATGTAAAAAAGTTTAAAACACGGTTACCCCAATCATAGGTTTTAATTAATATATCCTCATGCATAAAGCAAAGCATATTATACCTGGCTTGTTGTATGCCGCTGTTATAAATTTCGCAAATGCCTTTGCTGCCATCGCTGTTATTGATCGCTATTATTTCAAAGGGTACGCCAATAGTGATCTCAATATTTTCGGAAACCTGTTGTAATTGGTCGGGATCAGCCGAAGCGATTATTATAGAGATCATTTATTTAAAGGCAGATTTATGCCTGCAAATATAATGATCAATAAAATAGCAGACCGAACCACATCGGGCATAAAAAAATGGAGATTAGAGATCGGGTTATAAAATAAAAGCTATCATCAAACACAAATTCAACAACACCAGCCTTTAAATATAAAACCCTACCCTCTAAGCTCCATCAAAGACTAGCAGATCAGGATTTAAAGCTCTTATCTCACAACACCCAAACCAAGCTTTATAATCCTAATCACTAATCTGAAATCTTGTTTAATCAAACTTAATACCTAAGCCAATTTGAAATACCTGGTTGCGGTAATCAGGTACATACGAATCGCCGTAACCGTCACCCTGGTTAAAGTCTATAGTATAACGTGCACGTAACTCAACATTCTGGTTAAGGTCAAAACTAACGCCAATCACACCATCAAGAAAAGTGTTGTTGCCATTATTATTGTTTTGATGATCTTGCTCTGTAATGGTAAAGCCGCTGCTGTAGGTGTTAGTAGTATTGGTTAAGAATGATAATTGTGGGCCAATCAGGAAGTTAAATCCTGGCGCTAAATGAAACTTAGCTAACAATGGCACGTCAATAAAATCTTCACGCGAGGTAAAATGTCCGTCAGGTGTGTTTGCACTGTATCCCTTTTGTGAGTATAAAACTTCCGGCTCGAATGATAGCGGATAGATCAATGGTACATCAAGAAATAAACCAGCGTTAAAACCAGCAATTGTACCGGTGCTAACTTGATTATCATAACCAGCTACTGTATTTGCAAGATTTAAACCACCGGTAATACCTACCCTTACACGATTAAAATCGTCGTGATTGTCTTCTTCTCTTCTGTGGTGCCTAACTACCACCCTGCGTGGGCCATAATAATATTCCTGCGCGCTAACCGAACCTGCAAACATGAGGCCCATTGCTAATAGTAAAAGAACTTTTTTCATTTCGTAAATAGTTTTAATATAATGCATAGAGTAATAATTTATCCAAAGGTTTATTTTAAGGTTAATTTTTTTTACAAGCTTGACCTAAAACCGTGCCATACAATTTAAGTTTTACCTACATTTGAACCATGGCCACTATCAGGAAAAGCTTTATTTATAGCTTATTGTTAACCTTGAATTTTATTACCATTCGTGCATTCGCACAAAAAGAAAGCTATATACAATCATTAAATAAGCAAAACCATTGGGTCGATTCGGTATTTAAAAAACTTAACCGGAGACAAAAAGTGGCGCAATTATTTTTTGTGCGCGCGCATACCAACCTGGGGTTGGCTTATGAAGACTCAGTGGCAAATGTCATAAAAAATGAACAGGTTGGGGGCTTAGTGTTTTTTCAGGGAGGACCGGTGCGGCAGGCGGAGTTAATTAACCGCTATCAAAAAATATCAAGGGTGCCATTAATTATTGCGCAGGATGGTGAATGGGGTTTAGGCATGCGCCTGGATTCAACCATATCATACCCTTATCAAATGACTTTGGGTGCGATACAGGATAATACCCTCATCTATAAAATGGGGCAAATGGTAGCTTATGATTTTAAGCGCATGGGCATGCAAATGAATTTCGGCCCCGATATGGACATCAACAATAATCCGGATAACCCAGTGATTGGTTATCGTTCATTTGGTGATAATAAATATAATGTAGCCGCTAAAGGCATAGCCTATTTTACCGGTATGCAAAGTGAGGGCTTACTTACTACGGCAAAGCATTTCCCCGGCCACGGTGATACCAATGTAGATTCGCACTTTGACCTGCCGTTACTACCTTTCAGCAGGGAACGTTTAGACACTTTAGAAGAATACCCCTTCCGCGAAGCGATAAAAGCCGGGATAAGCGGCATTATGATAGCCCATATGGATATTCCATCGTTAGATAGTACTAAACATTTGCCATCAACCTTATCCCGCAAAATAGTAACCGACATTTTAAAGGATTCGCTGGGCTTTAAAGGGTTGGTAGTTTCTGACGCGATGGAAATGAGGGGCGTTGTGAAATATTTTCCAAATGGGGATGCGGATGTTCGTGCATTTTTAGCGGGAAATGACGTTTTAGAATTATCGCCAAACTCAAATTTGGCTATCAAAAAAATCAGGAAAGCAATTCGCAACGATCAGATCAGCCAGGAAGAATTTGATGCGAAAGTTAAAAAAGTACTGGCGGCAAAATATTGGGCAGGCCTGAATAACTATCACGAAACGCCAATAAACAATTTAGTGGCCGAGTTAAATCGCCCGGCAGCTAAAGAACTTGTGGCCCAGTTAAGCGATGCCGCTATTACGCTTTTAAAAGGCAATGCCGCCTCGTTGCAACTTAACCCAATTATTAAAACCGCGATAATAAGCATAGGGGGTATGCAGCCGACCGTATTTCAGCAGGATTTGACGCACTGGTACGTAAACAGCCGGATTTTTATGATCAGTAAAAACGAATCTGCCAGTGATGTGAAGAGTCTTTTAACCGTATTAAAAAACTACGGACAGGTTTATATCAGTATTCACGATACCCGTATTCGCCCCCAAAGCAAACTGGATTATAATGTATATGTTAAGCAACTCATCACCGACCTTGCGTCACGCAGGAACACTGTGATAAGTGTTTTTGCTAATGCCTATAGTATTGCCGGTTTGCCGGGTATCGAAAAAGCAGGTGCCTTAATTGTTGCTTATCAAAACAGCGACTACCTGCAACACTCAGCAGTTAAGGTTATTACCCAGCGCTTAAAACCAAGTGGCAAACTATCAGTTAGTATAAATGAGTACTTTAAAAACGGTGCAGGCATAAGTTTGTAATATTATGGACAAAAAAATCAAGGTAATAGTAACGGGTGCAACCGGCATGGTAGGCGAGGGCGTAATGCACGAGTGTTTACTCAACCCGCAGATTGAACAGGTATTGATCGTGAACCGGAAACCATCCGGCTTTACTCATTCCAAGCTTAAAGAAATTATACATGCTGATTTCTTTGATTTGTCGCCCATTGCCGAGCAGCTTGCGGGATATGATGCTTGTTACTTTTGTCTCGGCGTTTCCTCAATAGGTATGAAAGAGCCTGAATATTATAAACTAACCTATACGCTCACCATGAACTTCGCCCAAACCTTGGTTACACAAAATGCCAATATGGAATTCTGCTACATATCCGGTGCAGGCACTGATAGCACCGAAAAAGGCAACTCGATGTGGGCACGTGTAAAAGGGAAGACAGAGAATGATTTGACGAAACTACCTTTTAAGGCAGTATACAATTTCAGGCCTGGTGGCATGCTGGCCACTAAGGGATTAAAAAATACGTTGCCTTATTACAAGTACTTTAGCTGGTTATACCCATTCATGCGTAAATTCTTCCCAAAAACGGTTAGCACCCTTGCCGAATTAGGCCAGGCCATGATCAATAGCACATTGATTGGTTATGATAAGCATGTTTTAGAAGTGCTGGATATTGTGAAACTGGCGCATGAGGGTGAGGTGAAAAATTGAAGGAATTATAGTAAATTTGATTTATAAATTTTACGATATGGTACTGGTATTAAAAAAAGGAGCGAATAAAAAAGAAATGGATAATATTTCCGCTAAGCTTCAAGTCTCAAAAGGAGTTGATACTAAGAAGTATTGTGGTTCTATTAAGTTAAAAGAAGATCCTTTAGTTATACAAAAGCAAATGAGGGATGAGTGGGAATAGTTTTTTGTTAGATACAAATGCAGTATTGTATGTATTAAACGGAGATGAAACACTCGCTGATTTTTTATTTGAAAAAGAGTTATATCTCTCCGTAATTTCAGAAATGGAATTGTTAAGCTATAAGAATATAACAGAGGAAGAAAAGAAATCAATTAAGCATTTTTTAAATGAATTTGTCATTATCAATATTGACGAAAGAATTAAGCAAAATGCCATAGAAATAAAAAAGGTAACCAACCTTAAATTGCCAGATAGTATTATAGCGGCAACTTCGCTATCGTTAAAGTTACCACTTATTACATCCGATAAAAATTTTAAGCATGTCGGAAAGCTAAATCTTGTTTACTACGAGAAATAATTATTTAAGATCATCTCTTCTTAAGTAATATTTTCCTATGCGATTCTTACAACTATGCAATCATCCGCCAATAAATACAACGAGAAATTTCAAGAAGCATTAGCCAACCTTAACCCCGAGCAATTGGCCGCGGTTAACAAAATGGATGGGCCGGTACTGGTGGTTGCAGGGCCCGGTACGGGTAAAACGCAGATATTGGCGGCACGTATAGGTAAGATATTAACTGATACCGATGCCCTGCCAAACGAAATACTTTGCCTTACCTATACCGATGCGGGCGCAATTGCCATGCGCAAGCGGTTGTTTGATTTTATTGGGCCGGATGCATACCGGGTTAACATTTATACCTTCCATGCTTTTTGTAACGAGATCATTCAGGAAAACCTGGAGTATTTTGGCAAATTGAATTTGGAACCATTGTCAGAATTGGATGGCGCTATGCTGTTCCGCGAGTTGGTGGATGAGTTCCCGAATGAGCATTTATTAAAGCGTTTTACCGGTGATGTTTATTTTGATGCACCAAGATTAAAACGCCTGTTCTCCACCATGAAAAGCGAAGGCTGGAGCGAAGAATCTATCGCCGTAGCCGTAAAAGAATATTTAGACGACCTGCCCAACCGGGAAGAATTCATCTACAAAAGAGCCAATGCCAAAGCGGGTATACAAATAGGCGATCCGAAGCAAAAAGATATTGATAAAGTTGCCGAAGCCATGCAAAAGCTGATGGCTGCCGTAGGTGAGTATAAAAACTACGCCGGCAAAATGGCCACCAATAACTGGTATGATTATGACGACATGATCATCTGGGTGCTGAAAGCTTTCCGCGAGAATGAAGAAATTTTGCGCAAGTACCAGGAGCGTTATCAATACATTTTGGTTGATGAGTTTCAGGATACCAGCGGTTCTCAAAATGAGCTGTTGAAGTTCCTGTTGAATTATTGGGAAGTCCCTAACGTGTTTGTTGTGGGCGATGATGATCAGTCGATATTCAAATTCCAGGGTGCTAACATGAAGAATATCCTTGATTTTGCGAACGATTATGTGAGCACCTTGCACACCGTAGTGCTTAAACATAACTATCGATCAAACCAGGAAATCCTTGATATTTCAAAGGCGCTTATTAATAACAATAACGAGCGTTTAACCAGTCAGCTTGCACTGGATAAAGATTTAAGGGCATCGCATCCTCGTTTCGGTGAGCTAACTGTTCAGCCCACCATTCGCGAATATGAAAACCCCGGCAAAGAGGTAGTTGATGTAGCCATGCAGATCAAAAAACTGATTGAGAAAGGCACACAGCCAAACGAAATCGCGGTAATATACCGTAACCACAGTCAGGTTGAGGAATTGCTGCAATATTTGGACGTTGAGAAAATAGCCGTTAACACCAAACGGAAAATTGATATACTGGAGCAGCCTTTCGGCGAAAAGATTATTACCATTTTGCGTTATCTCGCTATGGAAATGGATTCGCCTTATAGCGGCGATGAATTGCTGTTCGAGATCATGCATTATGATTTTTTCGGTATAGCGCCGATTGAGGTTGCCAAGGCCAGTATCGCGGTAGCAAAAGAAAACTATGCTACAGCATCCAATAATCAGCCTAAAACATCCTTACGTCGGTACGTAAGTGAAATGCGCACTCCGGCGCAGCCGGGCTTATTTGATCAGGTGCAGAATGTGGAAATGAAATTCCTCATCAACAATATCGATTTCCTACTGAAGGAATCGGTTAGCGTTACGCTGCAACAGTTCTTTCAGCAGGTGATCGGTAAAATGGGTATCCTGCGTTATATCATGCATCAGCAGGACAAAGGCACGTACATGCAAATGCTAACCAGCTTTTTTGATTTTCTGAAAGATGAAAGCCGCAAGAATCCCGAGATAAAACTAAGCGACCTGATATTGACTATCGACCTGATGAAAAAGAACAATATCCGTTTGAGCTTGAATCAAATGATATTCTCTGAAAAAGGAATCAACTTTTTAACTGCGCACGGCTCAAAAGGATTGGAATACGAATATGTGTTCTTCATCGGTTGCGATAAAAAAACATGGGACAGTAAAGGCCGAAATACAGGCTTCAGCTATCCGGATACATTAACACAAACTAAAGGTGATGACATCGCCCAAAAAGAAGAATCGCGCAGGTTGTTTTATGTGGCGCTTACCCGGGCCAAACAATGCCTCATGATATCTTACGCCAGCACCGATAAAAACGGCAAGGATCAGGAATCGTCGCAATTTGTAGGAGAGATTTTGGCTGATACGCATTTACAGGTTGAGCATCCGCAGGTGAATGAAGAGGATATGATCGGTTTTTATGCGACGCAATTTAATGTTGATGATAAGCCAAAAGTGGAATTACTGGATACCAATTACATTAACCAGTTGCTGCAGAATTATACTCTTTCGGTAACGCACTTAAATAATTACCTGGATTGCCCGCTGCGGTTTTATTTCCAGTGTTTAATCAGGGTGCCATCAGGTAAAAGTCCGTCGGCTACGTTTGGGCAGGCGGTACACTGGGCGCTTAACCGCACCTTCAAAAAGCTGAAGGAGTGGGGCGATGAGTTCCCGCCAACAGAGGAGTTTATGAAGGAGTTCCGTTGGTATATGTACCGCAACCGCGATTCATTTACTAAAGAAGAATTTAAACTGCGCCTGGCCTACGGCGAAAAGATAATGCCTGCCTATTACGAACAAAATATTACGCATTGGAACAAAGTTGCCGTAACCGAGCGTGCCATTAAAAATATTGAGATACAGGGCGTCCCAATAAAAGGTAACCTGGATAAAATAGAGTTTGAAGGTAAAAATGTAACTGTTATCGACTATAAAACCGGTAAACTTAAAAATGCCAAAGATAAACTGCTGGCCCCAACAAATGATCAGCCTAACGGCGGCGATTACTGGCGCCAGGCGGTTTTCTACAAAATACTAATAGACCACGACCGCACAAACGATTGGCAGGTGGTGGGCACCGTATTTGATTTTGTAGAGCCGATAAAAGACAACGAGTATCACAAAGAAAAAATATTCATTACTCCAGAGGATACAGAAACGGTAACCGAACAGATCACCTCAGTATACAAAAAAATAATGGCACACGATTTTAATACCGGCTGCGGTAAAAAGGAATGCGACTGGTGTCATTTTGTAAAAAGTAACTTTAACCAGGTGGAAGGTGTTTTAGTTGAGGAGGGTGACGAAGTTTAATATATTTACATTACAACACCTCATTATGAAATATTTACTTTTTGTTATCCCCGCAATTTTTGCGCTGCAGGTATCGGCACAAATCACTATTAAGCAGGATACAGCCATTAAACAGATGGTTGATGAAGTATCATCAAAAAATATAGAGGCTAACATACGCAAACTGGTGAGTTTTAAAACACGCCATACATTAAGCGATACCACAAGCAAAACGGAAGGCAGCGGAGCAGCACGTAACTGGATAAAAGCGACGCTTGAAAAATATGCACTCGAATCCCGCGGCAGGATGGTTGTACAGTTTGATACTTTTACCCAGCCAAAAGGCGAAAGGATAGATAAACCGGTTAAACTCAAAAATGTATTAGCTATTTTAAAAGGGACTGATCCAACTGACACCAGGATATACATCGTATCGGGCCATTATGATTCGCGGGTGAATGATGTGATGAACCCTAACGCTGTTGAGCCGGGCGCAAATGATGATGCCAGCGGTACAGCAGTTTCTATGGAATTGGCAAGGGTAATGTCGACACGTTCCTTCCCCGCAACAATAATTTTTATGTCAGTAGTGGGTGAAGAGCAGGGTTTGTACGGTTCTACCAATGTGGCTAAACGCGCAAAAGACGAAAACTGGAATGTTGATGCTATGCTGAATAATGATATTGTCGGTAATACCCACGGTATGGAAACCGACCTTAAAGATAACCGTAGTGTGCGTGTATTTAGCGAAGGTGTACCTTCAGTTGCTGCTGCCAATGCAAAGCAGGTAGCAAGCCTGATAGGTTTAGGTGGCGAAAATGATAGTCCCTCGCGCGAGCTGGCCCGCTATGTGAAAGAAGTTGCGGAGCGTTATGTTGACCAATTGGATGTAAAACTAATTTACCGCCGTGATAGGTACCTGCGAAGCGGCGACCATGTGCCGTTTTTAATGCAAGGGTTTACCGCGGTAAGATTTACTGAAATGAATGAAGATTTTAATCGCCAGCACCAGGATGTACGCACCGCAAATGGTGTTGATTATGGCGACCTTCCTGACTTTGTAGATTACAACTATGTACAAAAGGTTGCCCGTATGAACCTTTCGGTTTTAGCGAATTTAGCCATGGCTCCCGCTGAACCTCAAAATGTTGGTGTAGTTACCAGCGACCTCACTAATAAAACTGTTTTAAAATGGGATGCTCCAAAAACAGGGAAAAAGCCTACCGGCTATTATGTGCTTATGCGCGAAACGATCAGCCCGTACTGGCAGGAAAAATATTACGTTACTGATACCACCGCCACGCTGTATTACTCAAAGGATAACTACTTTTTTGCTGTACAATCGTTAGATGCGGATGGACATGAGAGTCTGCCGGTATTTCCAAAGCCAATACGGTAGTACAATTTGTTTTTAATGTTTATGACATTGCCATTACCACTTAAATCCGCTTGATACAAAACGTATCATTCTTTCCCACTTCTGTATAAATCCACCCCGTGGATTGCCCATAGTTTTGTATCAACATTAAAAAAACAAAGCAATGGCAAAAACAATTTTTATTACAGGAGCTTCCCGTGGATTCGGGAAAATATGGGCAGAAGCATTTTTAAAACGTGGCGATAAAGTAGCCGCAACTGCAAGAAATTTAGATACGTTAAATGATTTGGTAGCCACTTATGGTGATGCCATATTACCGATACAATTAGATGTAAACGACAGAGCAGCTGGCTTTGCCGCTGTTAAAAAAGCAAAGGAAGCATTTGGGAGTATTGATGTGCTGATCAACAATGCAGGCTTTGGTTTATTTGGCGCGATTGAGGAAACAACAGAAGAACAAGCCCGCCAACAGATAGAAACCAATGTATTCGGCTTATTATGGATAACCCAGGCTGTATTGCCGATTATGCGCGAGCAAGGCCATGGCCACATTATCCAGGTATCAAGTGTATTGGGTGTGGCTACTTTACCGGTATTGGGTATCTACAATGCATCCAAATTCGCGGTTGAGGGTTTAAGTGAGACATTGGCTGCCGAAGTAAAAGGTTTCGGCATTAAAGTTTCATTGATAGAGCCTAATGGATTTTCAACTGATTGGGCAGGCGCATCGTCATCTCAAACTGAGCCAATTGAAGCTTATGCAGGTGTTAAAGCAGCCTTCCAGGCAGGGCTTACCGATGATGCATTCGGTAAGCCTGAAGCAACAACCCCGGCAGTTTTAAAATTGGTTGATAGCGAAAATCCTCCGCTTAGGTTGTTTTTAGGCAAGGTTGCTTATCCATGGGTGAAACAATTGTACGCAAGCCGTTTAGCCGAATGGGAAGAATGGAGCGAAGTAGCAACTGCAGCTCACGGCCACTAATTAAATTCTATTTTATCGTGACAAACCTATGCCGATTTCGGTGTAGGTTTGTTTAATTTATAACATCATGAAACACTTCACCAGCATTGCCGAACTACATAAATACAACGGTTTCCCACCGCCTGAGCACCCGCTGATCAGCCTTTTTCAATGTAATAAGACTTGCAATATCGGGGATCGGGAGTTTACCTCTGATTTTTATATGATCGGTTCCAAAAAATTGAAATCGGGCGTGGTTTTATATGGCCGTACTAAGTATGACCATGGCAATGGCTCCATGTCGTTTTATAAACCGAGACAAGTGGTTGAGTTCAGGAATTTGGAGTTTGAGGAAGATGGCTTCCTGATTTTTATTCACGAGGATTTACTAAACGGACATGTGCTGCATCATGAAATAAAAAAGTATGGTTTCTTTGATTATGAAGCAAATGAAGCATTGCACTTATCGCCCAGGGAAGAAGAAATAGTGTGGGATTTATTTCACAAAATACAAACCGAATACAACAGCAACCCCGATGAATACAGCCGCGATATTATGTTAACACATATCGATTCTATATTAAAATATTCGCAGCGTTTTTATAACAGGCAGTTTATCAACCGTACCGAATTATCAGGCAAAACGGTTTCTAAATTCAATAAATCACTGGCAACTTATTTTTCAAATGGTGGATTAGCCAAGGGTTTACCTACAGTAAATTATATGGCCGAGCAGCTTAACCTTTCATCAAGGTATTTAAGTGACCTGTTAAAAAAGGAAACCGGCAAAACCGCACTTGAGCTGATCCATATTTATTTAATATCGGAAGCAAAGAACTTGCTAATGGTAGCTGATCAAAGCGTATCCGAAATAGCCTATACTTTAGGTTTTGAAAACTTGCCTTACTTTTCAAGGCTGTTTAAAAGGGAAGTAGGCATCAGCCCCAATCAGTTTAAAAAGCAGCTTTATAATTAATGATCTGATGATGGGATCACTACTTTCTTGGTCTTATCGCGTTTAGCAACAAATAATAGTAGCGGTAATACAATCGCGAAGAAGGAACCGATCAGGAAAAAGCCATCCAAATAACTGGAAAACGAGGACTGTTTAACTACCACCAGCTCAATTAACTGCATGGCTTTTTGCTTAGCATCCAGCAAGCCAAAACCCTTTTGCTGAAATAGTTGGGTATAACCGCTAATGCGCGCAATCGAAATTGGGTTATCCGAAGTGATATGCGTAATTAGATCCATCCGATGCGAGGCGATACGCCGGGCAACATAGGTATTGATGATGGAGATACCGAATGAGCCGCCCAACTGCCGCATCATGTTATTTAACGCCGTGCCTTGCGGCATATCTTTTGCTTCCAACGATGAAACGGCAAGTGTACCTAACGGTACGGTTAATAAAGCCATGCCTATCGCCCTAAAAATTAAATTCAAAGTAATATCTGCTGCCGGTGTTTGCAGGTTGATCCTCGACATTGACCAGTTAAAGTAGATAAAACATAAAAAGCCCAATAAAACAATTAATGCCGGTGATACACCCTTTTGCAGCAACTTGCCGGTTATAATGAGCGCCAAAACGGCTACGATAGATCCGGGTAGTAATAGCAAGCCCGATTGTGTAGGTGTAAAGCCCAGTAAACGTTGCGCTACAACAGGAGTTAAGTAGATGGAGGTATACATCCCCATCCCCGTAATAAAAGTGAGTACAGCGGCAATGCTTAATGACCTGAACCTTAAAATATGCAGGTTGACTACCGGGTTTTTGGTATGCAGCTCCCAGATGATAAAAGCAGTAAGGGATAGCGTTGCCAGCACGGTTAAAAAAGTGATATAACCTGCCGCAAACCAGTCGTCGGTTTGGCCGCGCTCAAGTACTACCTGTAAGGAGCCGATGCCGACAATTAATAACATAATACCCAGCCAGTCTATCTCCCTGATCTTTTGTTTGATCGGTTCGTACAAAAAGAACATACAGGAAACCGCCGCGGCTATTCCGATAGGTACATTAATGTAAAATATCCATGGCCATGAGTAATTCTCGGTAATGTAACCACCTAAAGTTGGGCCAATGGTTGGGCCGATAAAAATACCGATTCCGAATAAGGCGCTTGCAGTTGCTTGTTTTTCCTTCGGGAATAACTCATAAACTACTGTTGCCGATACAGATAATAATGCACCACCACCCAAACCCTGTAAAAACCTGAATGCCACCAACTCCCAAATACTCGTGGCATTGCCACACATAAATGAGCAAACGGTAAACAGTATAATTGAACCAATATAATAATTACGCCGCCCCAGGTTATTGGCTAAAAAGCTAGTCATGGGGATGATGATCACATTGGCTATGGCGTAGGAGGTAATTACCCAGGATGTGTCCTCCAAAGTTGCGCCCAAATTACCGCTCATGTAATTAAGGGCTACGTTTACTATGGAAGTATCAATCAGTTCCATAATTGCGGCGGCAATTACAGTGATGAGGAGGATTTGTCTTTTTATCGGGCTCATATATATTATACCAATCGGTATATTTTAAAATGTGATTTTGCATAGATATTTCTACCCAGCTCACAAATATACCAATTGGTATATTTTAACAAAAGATAATGGATGTCAAATGACGTAGCAATGGCAATGAACTCTGTTTATTCTCAAAAAAACAGATTCAATACGTATCATGTGCTTCCTCGATTTAGCTTTTTTGTAATAATGTGGTGATAATGTAAAAATCGCATTAAATTTAGCCCGCTGTTACGCATTTATAAGATACATTATAATATAATTGCACCTTATATAACTGACACGTATTACCCCTATTAATTAATAAGGGATCTCCCTTAAATTTACATTGATGAAAAAAACACTCATTATTATTTTCGCCTGCTTGCCGCTATTCACTTTTGCACAAGTTGTTAAACAAGCCGATTTGGTTGAATATATAAACCCGCTGATGGGTACGGCATCTAAACCCATCATGTCAAACGGTAATACCTATCCTGCTGTTGCTGTTCCCTGGGGGATGAATTTTTGGACAGCCCAAACCGGTAAAATGGGAAGCGGTTGGCAATACACCTATGATGCGGATAAAATACGCGGCTTTAAACAAACGCATCAGCCTTCGCCCTGGATGAATGATTACGGCATGTTTTCTGTATTTCCTGAAACGGGGAAAGTGATCATCGACGAAAATAAACGCGCCAGTTGGTTCTCGCACAAAGCCGAAACAGCAAAGCCTTATTATTACAGCGTTTATCTGGCGGACTATAACGTAACAACCGAAATTACACCTACCGAGCGTACTGCAAATTTCAGGTTCACATTTCCTAAAAGTGATAGCTCACATATTTTGATCGATGCTTTTGATAAAGGATCGTACGTAAAGATCATCCCTGAGAAACACGAAATAATAGGCTATAGCACTAAGAATAGCGATGCTGTACCGGCAAATTTTAAAGATTATTTTGTTATATATATCGATAAAGATTTTACTGCTACTACCTGGCATGATACTGTAACAGACAAAAACTCATTAGAGTATAAAGGTAATCATGCGGGTGCCATTATCAGCTTTAAGACTATAGATGGCGAAAAGGTACATATGCGCGTGGCTTCATCCTTCATCAGCATTGAGCAAGCCGAACTCAATTTAAAACGTGAACTTGGGAACGATAGCTTTGATGTTACCGAACAAAAAGCAAAAGCCATCTGGAACAAAACCTTGAACAATGTGCAGGTTGAGGGCGGCACTATCGATCAGATGCGCACTTTTTATTCCTGCCTGTATCGCATGCTTTTCTTCCCTAACCGTATGTATGAGGTTGATGCCAAAGGGCAGACTGTACATTACAGCGTTTACAATGGCAAAATTATGCCGGGCTACCTGTTTGCAGGCACCGGTTTTTGGGATACCTTCAGGGCTTTATATCCATTCCTGAATATGGTTTACCCGTCCATCGTTAAAGAAATGCAGATGGGCCTGGTTAATGATTATAAAGAGGGTGGCTGGCTGCCGGAATGGTCGAGTCCGGGTTATGCCGATTGTATGGTGGGTAATAATTCCGCATCAATAGTGGCAGAATCATATGTGAAGGGACTTCGCGGATATGATATTGAAACCTTGTACAAAGCATTAATACACGGGGCTAACAATACCGGGCCAAACGCTACCGGCCGTATCGGGGTGGATTATTACAACACATTGGGTTATGTGCCTTATGATGTAAATATTCATGAAAACGCAGCACGTACCTTAGAATATGCTTATGACGATTTTTCAATTTATACATTAGGTAAAGCGCTTGGCAAACCGGCATCAGAGATCGACATCTACAAAAAACGGGCTATGAACTACAAAAACCTGTTCGACCCTAGTATAAGGTTAATGCGTGGTAAAAATAAAGATGGTTCGTGGGAAACACCTTTTAACCCGTTTAAATGGGGTGATGCCTTTACCGAAGGTAATAGCTGGCACTATACCTGGGGCGTTTTTCAGGATGTTCAAGGCTTGATTAATTTAATTGGCGGAAAGCAAAACTTTGTTGCCAAACTTGATTCGGTATTTACCCTGCCACCAATATTTGACGATAGCTATTATGGCTACACTATACACGAAATACGCGAAATGCAGGTAGCTGATATGGGCCAGTACGCGCATGGTAATCAGCCTATACAACACATGATCTATTTATATGGTTATGCAGGTGAACCCTGGAAAACTCAATACTGGGCACGCGAAACAATGAACCGCATGTATAGGGCAACACCTGATGGTTATTGCGGCGATGAAGATAATGGCCAAACATCGGCATGGTATGTGTTTTCGGCAATAGGTTTTTACCCGGTATGCCCGGTTAGCGGGCAGTATGTGCTAGGTGCTCCATTGTTTAAAAAGATCACCATTAATTTGGAGAATGGTAAAAAACTTATCATCAATTCGCCAAAAAACAATGCCGATAACAAATACGTTAATAGCATGACTTATAACGGCAAACCGTATGACTTAAACTGGGTTAGTCACCTGGCTTTAATGCAGGGGGCGGTTATCAATATGGATATGTCCGCGACACCCAATAAAGTGCGTGGAATAAAAGCTTCGGATGTGCCTTATTCATTATCAAATGATAAATAAACAAGGTATCTACTAAACAAAAAAAGCTTGCTGATTCAGCAAGCTTTTTTTGTTTAGTATTAATTACAAGTTAATTGTAAGCATGATTTACCTCTGATGATGCTAATTGTATCTCAGGTATTCTGCTTGCTTTTTCAGCGGGTGCTTCTTTATCAATATCAAGTCGTACAACCGGGCCATCGGCGGCAAGCTCACTGCCGGGAACTTTTGATTTAAATATAGGCCAAAGCAATTGAGCATACCATTGGTCGCCTTCGTAATGAGAGATACCGTAAGCTTTTGGATATTGGCGGGAAATTAACGCTGTACCAAAGGTAATATCCCACAAGAAAAACATATTCCCAAAATTGCCTTTATAGTAGCCTACGCCATCATCAGTAGTTGCCGCGTGATGCGCATGATGTGTTGCAGGGGTTGATATTAAACGTTCCAGCACCCAGGCAATAGGATGTAATACTTTGTATTTGTAGAAAGGCTTATCCCACGGAATACTAGAGTGGGCAAGCGTAGTAATAGTTGATTTAATTACCCTTACCGCGATAGCAGGTATACCCAAACCAAGGTAAACTAATGCTGATGTTAAATATACCTGCGAAAAGAAGAGGGTATAAATAAGATTCTGACGGCTTGCCATTGCCATACCCATATAACTGGCCGAGTGATGGGTACGGTGAAAACGCCACAACCACGGGATCTCATGATGCAGGCGGTGATACCAGTATTGGGTTAAATCGTCGGCAATAGCAATAATGGCGAAGCCCCACAAAAAGGGTACCCATGTAAATACATTTTTAAATCCGGGTAATACAAACGGTAAAAAGTGCAGCGCAAAGAAAGCGAATACCGGCTGTATAACCAACCGTGGCAATGCAAAGCAGGTAATATCCACCCATCTTTCGTTTTTGGGCCACTTTCTTTTATATAACCCGAATGAAAATTCGAGTACGCCGATAAAAAATACCAGGAATGGAAATCCAAACCCATTCAGATTCTCCACTATTTTTTTAATGAACTCAATCGTTGCTTCCATTGTTCAAATTGATTTTGTTGGTTACTGATTTTGTGTTAGCTGCTTTTGGGGTTTTCTTTTCCCATGGTCTTTGGCCGGTTATTGTAAATGTTAAAAACATTAATGCGATCGGCAGCAGATAGATAAACAGGCTCAGCGCCACGTTTCTTGCTATCCGCTCTTTGGTAGCTTGTTCAATTTTCATGGTTTATTAGTTTTATTAGTTTTTGAAATTTGTTGCTGTGGCTTTGGATCGCCACCTAACGCTTTTTGTGTGACCCATAGGCCACCCGCGATAATGATAAAAGGCACCAGGGTGATAATAATACCAACCAGGATTTTTTTGCCTAAAATGGATACATCTGATAGTGTCATATATAAATTAGTTTTAATGGTTTATGATTTAGTTATAGCCGGGATTTTGTTTCAGTTTTGCATTCTGCTGTATTTCTACCAGCGGAATTGGGAATAAGGTGTTTTTTGAAGTAGCTGCTGATTTTGCAGAAATTTTATGCAAGGCATCAACCAAAACTGTACCGCCCTGGCGTACCAGGTCGAACCAGCGGTGCCCTTCCTGTATAAATTCTTTTCTTCTTTCCAGAAAAACCGAATCCCTGAAAGCAGCTTGGTTTAACCCTGACGTTAAGTTGGCTATTTGGGCACGTGTTCGTACCTGGTTTATCGCGTTATAAGCATCGCTGGTTGGCCCACCGTTTATTTCATTTAGGGCTTCTGCTTTCATTAATAATACATCCGCATAGCGCAAAACAGGGTAATTAACACCGCTAAGGGATTGTGATGATAATGGGCTAAGGCTATAATCAACAAACTTGTTAAAGTATGGCGTGTAAGCATTATTAAAAACCACATTTTGCCCTGTAGCCGCGTTATAAACGGTATTGTAAAAAGTAACCGCTCTGCGGGTGTCTTTGGCACTAAATAGGTTATATAGACTGGTATCTACAGGTATATCAATAGGGAAGGTGCCGGTGTTGAATGATGTGAAACTTTCACTCAGGTATTGTGTGCTGTTTGCTTCGCCTAAGTTGGTTTCAAACTGTACCGAGAAAATGTGTTCAACCCCATTCTTGGTTGCTTTTTGAAAAGCATCGTAATAATTAGGGAACAGTGCATAGCCATATCCACCGTTTATAACCAGATTCAGCTGTGTAAGCGCATCCGGCCAATCCTGTTGCGTTAAGTATACCTTAGCTAATAAAGTGTGCGCGGCACCCGAGGTTGCACGGCCTAAATCGGTAGCACTATATGATTTAGGCAGATTGGTAGCATCTTCTAAATCGGTAATAATCTGCGAATAAACCTGAGCAGCAGGCGTGCGTGCAGTCAGTAAATTATCAATATTGGTACTGTTAGGGTTGTGCAGTACCAGAGGCACATCGCCATACAGCCGTACAAGATTAAAATACAGTAAGGCCCTGATAAATTTAGACTCCCTTACCAAACGCGCACGTAATGTAGTGTCCATTTGTATTGTCGGAACATTATCTATAGCGATATTGGCGCGGTTAATGCCATAATATAGCTGCTGCCAAACCTTTTGCACACGACTGTTTGCCGATATGTAGGTTTCAGTACCCAATGCTCTTACATCGGGGTTGGTATTGCTTGGGCTATACAATTGGTTATCGCTGGCGTTTTCAACTAATAGATTTAATTGCCTGCCATATAACGGAAAGTCGCCTGCGGGATCGCTGTTTAATGTGCTGTAAACAGCATTTACAGCTGATGTAGCATCCGACGTGGTTTGATAAAACTGAGAGGATACGATAACTGATTTTGGGTCCTCCGATAATTTATTGCAGGATGTTAGCCCAGCTACTGCACCTGCCAGTAATAATAGGATTTTATATGATGATATATTTTTCATTTTGTTGTGTTATGGATTTAATTAAAAAGTGACATCAACTCCCGCTAAAAATGTGCGCACAGCAGGGTAGGTGCCATAGTCAATTCCCTGTTTAGTATTGTCGTTGTCGTAAAAGTTTACTTCCGGATCTAACCCGCTGTATTTGGTTATGGTTAATAGGTTTTGGCCCGATATATAGATCCTTAATTTCTTAGCTCCAATTTTTGAAGCAAGGTTGTTGGTAAACGTGTAGCCTAATGATGCATTTTTAAGTTTTAAGTATGATCCGTTTTCTATATAACGGTCGGTTACCTGTGGCACCGGCGAGTCCGTAGCGCGTGCAACTGTACCATTTGGATTTGTCGGGCTCCATCTGTTTAATAAAGTGGCTGAGGCGTTTTGGGTAAGTGTTGGGCGTTCTAAAGTTTGCTGCAACAGGTTGAATATTTTATTGCCGTATGATCCCTGGAAGAATACTGAAAGATCAAACTGGTTGTAAGAAAACGTATTGGTGATACTACCTGTAAACTTAGGTTGGGCGCTGCCGAGGCTGTGTTTATCGGCTGTGGTAATTACCCCGTCATGGTTATAATCAACATATTTGGTATCACCTACTTTTTGTGGTACGCCATTTAAAAGCGGTACGCCTTTAGCAATATCAGCAGCGGTTAATAAGCCCTGGGTTGAGTATCCCCAAAAAGTACCAACCGGCGAACCGACTTGTACAATTACCGGTGATACCTGCCCCGTTGGTGCTACCGGAAAATAACTGCTAACACCCGGGCCCAGGCTTAATACCTTGTTACGGTTTTCGGCAAACTCTATATTAGTTTTCCACGAAAAGTGATCTGTTTTTACGTTATCAGTATTGATGCCTAGTTCAATACCTTTATTTTCAACACTACCTACGTTTTCTAACTCACTTGCATAGCCTGAGTATAATGGCAATGGTACATTAAGTAAAAGATCGGTTGTTTTTTTGTAATAAGCGTCGAACGTTAGGTTAACCCGGCTATTAAATAAACCAAGATCAAGGCCGGCATCATATTGTGTAGTAGTTTCCCATTTAAGGTTTGGGTTATCTATTTGTACTGGTGATATACCGGTTACCAATTTGCTGCCAAAATAATAATTGGTTGGTGCTAATGCGGCTAATGAGCTATATGGCGGTACCTCTGAGTTACCAGTTTGCCCAGCACTTACTCTTAGTTTTAAACTGCTGATGTCCTGTGCCAGTGGTTTAAAAAAATCGTTCCTGTCAATGTTCCATGAAAAACCTGCTGATGGGAAATAGCCCCATTTATTGTTGGCGCCTAATTTGGATGAACCATCAGCCCGTGCAGAAACAGTTAAATTATAAATGTGCAGATAAGAGTAGTTAACCCTCGCCAAATAAGAATCTAAAGCCTGGCTGGCAAAACTTGATGTTGGCAAATTGGCCACACCTGCATAAGAAAGATTATTGTAAGAGGTTAAATCATTCGGAAATTTTTGTGCTGATGCTGTTGACGATGAAAAACGAGTGTATTGAGTGGTATAACCCGCCAGTATGTTTAAAAAGTTGGTGTTGTTAAAGGTATGATCATAAGTAAGCGTGTTCTCATTTAACCAGCTTAACTCATTACCATTTCCTATCGATGCGTAACCTTGATCGGCATAGCCACCGGAGGTGTTCGATGGCGCATAGTAATCCTGAACGGTATTTAATATATCAACGCCTGCGGTTACCTTTAAGGTAAGGTCGGTTAATAACTTATATTCACCGGCAACATTTCCTAATACACGTGTTAATGTGGTAGTGTTGGTTGTTTCGGTGATGTCCTGTAATGGGTTAGTTGGTGTGGGAATGTAGGGACTATTGGTATAGTAGCTGCCATCTGGATTTGTTATTGGCGACGTCGGTGGGGTTAGTAATAAGGTTGCAAAAGCATTGCTAAAGTTAATGCTGTTGTATGCACTGCCTACAAGCTTGTTTTCTATCGACTGACTACCAAAAACGTTGGTTGATATTTTAAACTTATCGGTTACGTTTTTTTCATAATTAACGCGTGCAGAATACCTTTTGAACCCGGTATTTAAAATGGTACCCTCCTGATTAAAATAATTACCTGAAACCAGGTAACGGGATTTTTCATCACCGCCGGATATAGACAACTCTCCGTTATACTCAGGTGCATTCCTAAGCGCGGCATTTTGCCAGTTTGATCCGGTACCTAAAGCAGCTAATTGTGCCGGGGTGTAAGTTGGTGCAACACCATCGCTTAAGTTTATATCATTTACTAATGATCCCCATTGTGTGGCATTTAAAAGGTCGAGTTTTTTAGCGATGGTCTGATCGCCAAAATAGCTGCTGAAGTTAACATTGTTGGTACCCTTCTTTCCTTTTTTGGTGGTGATGATAACCACACCATTGGCGCCATGCGAGCCATAAATAGCGGTTGCCGAAGCATCCTTTAATACTTCGATGGATTCAATATCACTCGGGTTGATGGTAGATAACGCGTTTACACTGGTGCCGTTTGAACCAACATTCGCATAGTCGTTATCATTATAAATAATAAAACCATCTATTACATAAAGCGGAGCATTACCAAAAGAAATAGAGTTACCGCCGCGCACCCTGATGGTAGCGCTACTGCCCGGCTGCCCGGAATTTTGTGTAACAGCTACGCCAGATACCGCACCTTGCAACAAATTATCAAATGAGGCGGCAGGCTGATTTAAGATGTTTTTGGGTACTGAGCCGATAGCGCCTGTTAAATCGCTTTTCTTCTGTGTACCGTAACCTACTACAACTACATCATTCAGTTGGGCAATGTTTTCGGCAAGTTGTATATTAACCGGCGTGCCGTTGGCAACAACTTCTTTTGTTTTATAGCCAATAAAGCTTACTACTAAAGTGTAAGGCAATTTCTGACCGGTAACAAATATAAAGTGGCCATTTGAGCCTGTAGTTACCTCATGCGTAACGTTTTTTATACGTAGGGTAACACCTGCAATTGGTTGCCTGGTAACGCTATCAACAACGGTACCTTCAATCCTGGAGTTAATAACGGGTACATCTTTTTGCGCGAAGGCAGAGAAAGGTATAATTAAGAATAAAAGGGCTTTTAAAAACTTATTTAGTACGTGTTTTGCATGGATATATATTTCCATATATTTAAATGTTTTATGTTAATGATTCAATTCGTTCGTAAAACTTTGATGATCAGTGTGTGATTCGCAGTCGTTGCTGATCCATCATGTAATTAACCGGCAAGGCTTCCTTGCCGGTTTGTTTTTATAGGTAAATTTAAAGGGCCATTTGTGTTTTTTTTAATTGTAAGGGATATAAACCGCACATGACATTGCCTATGCAACTCGCACTCATGTAACAATCAATAAATTTCAAGGTGAAGGTTGATTGTTTTAGCAACAACAACACGCACAACACATTCGCTGTACCGGGGCGATACTCAAAGCGGTTAATGTATTCATGTGAAAATGTAAAAAAGCTTTCATTGCGTTTGTTCTACACGGCGAATATATAAAATAATCTACATATTCTACTAAATATGTAGATTTTATAGAATATTTGAAATTTAAAACGATAATCCTCAATAAAATTCAACTATAAAGGGGCAAAACAGTATTAAATTTATATTTTGTTTATACCTATTTTTAGCTCATCAATTTATAAGCCTAAAATGAAACTGATAAAATATGTAATGCTATTGGTTATGCTGTTTGCGATGCAAATAACAATGGCGCAAACCGATAATACATGGAATGGTAAAAAATGCGCGGTTGTACTCACCTATGATGATGCGATTAACGTTGATTTAGACAATGTTATCCCAGCGCTGGATTCACTGGGTTTTAAAGCGACATTTTACCTGATAGGTTCATCGCCGGTGGTAAACCTAAGGGTTAACGAATGGCGGGCGGCGGCAATGCACGGGCACGAATTGGGTAATCATTCGCTTTTTCACCCATGCGATGGTAGCTTGCCAGGGCGTGGGTTTGTGACCCCGGATAATGATTTAAGCAAATACACAGTAACCCGGGCCGTGAATGAGATCAGGGTAAATAACACCTTGCTGAAAGCCATTGACGGTAAGGATTTGAGGACATTTGCTTATCCATGTGGCGACTTGTCTGTAGGCGGACAATACTTTTATGACCAACTGGCAAATGAATTTGCCGGCGCGCGTGGGGTAATGCCGGGATTACAAACCATAGATGAGGTAAACCTTACGAATATTGAATGCTATGGTATCAACGGACAATCTGCCGGTTATATGATTGATCTGGTAAAGAAAGCAATGGAAACACATACGCTGCTTGTTTTCCTCTTTCATGGCGTTGGCGGCGGGCATAGTATAAATGTGTCCCTTAGCGCCCACAGTGCCCTTCTGCATTATTTGAATCAAAACAAAAAGAATATATGGATAGCACCTATGGTACAGGTAGCATCATATATAAAAAACCATCAGACTGTAGCCTCAAACAAAGCGAAATAAATATTTTTATTAGTTAGTATTAAAAAATATAAAAATGCTTAACTTAGTATTATACCAATTATAATACTATGACTACGCTCGAAAAAATAAAATTTTGGGGTGATCATCATAATCCCAAATGGCTGGTGTTTTTTAGAATCGCACTTGGCCTGGCACTGATTTGGAAAGGCATCGCGTTTATCTTAAATTTAAATGTGCTGGCCGATTTCCTACACGATACTGGTTTAACGGAAAGTATAAGTGCTTCGGTATCTATCTCAGTATTAGCAGATTTGATTATAGCGCTGCATCTAATCGGAGGTATTTGTATTGCTTTCGGTTTGCGTACCCGCTTGTTTTGTTTACTTAACTTACCCGTCTTATTAGGAGCCGTATTTTTGATCAGCTTAAAACAAAGTGTTTTAAAACCCTATTCCGAAGTATGGTTATCCATAATAGTGCTTGTGGCAATTATTGGATTTCTGATCGAAGGTAACGGGCAATTTGCGGTTGAACACGATGTGCAGGAAACAACTAGCTAAATCACCACTTTAAACCCGGTAAATCTCATCATTTTGAAAGGTCTTTTTCCGTGAGAATAAGACCTTTTTTATGCCTTAAAATTCCAATGCGGCCGTGCTGTACCACAGTATAAGTGGAACAGATGGTACACTTTTCGCCCCAAAAACACCCAAAATGATCCTCAAATGGAAGCTTTTAGGGTGGTTTTTGGCTGATAAAAACCTGTTTTAGGCTTAAAAACGATTGAAAAACATCGCTTTTTGCTAATTTTTGATGGAAAATTGTAGGTTTTTATAGCTTTTGGATTGGGTTTTGGTACAGCTTGAAACTTTGAATATGGTAAAAGCATAGATTCTAAATACGTTAAACTAATCTCTAATCAACCGTTTTGATTATGGTCGGTGTTTTCACCGCACCATCGTTTGATTAGCGTAACACAGCAAGTCATTTAGCTATTCCGCAGTGGTGCGGTGAAAAACACCGACTACTGGCTGAGATCATTAACAGATGATTAAGATCTGAGTTACTAAGTTGTGAAAAAAGTAATAATTTCTCTGTAGCTTTATAAATAACCAATTCTTACCTAAGAAGAATGCAACTTTATAAACAAATATAACCTGTAAGCGTTTTTGGCAATAGTAAGATGCTTCGTTAAGCTGTTTTTTTTGTATTAGCTTACTAAACAAATAGTTACACCAATAATTAACCTAAATAAAGCTTTATGAACAATTTTAAGCGTATCGGTATAGCCATTGCCGGGGTTATACTACAAATCGCACTAGGCTCGGTATATGCATGGAGCGTGTTCAGGGTACCGCTGGCCAAACAATTTCACTGGACAAATCCACAAGTTACATTAACCTTTACCATTGCTATAATGGCTTTGGGCTTCGCCTCGTTTTTTGGCGGATTATGGCTTAAAAAAGTCGGCCCGCGGGTTGTTGCCATAACGGGTGGCTTTCTTTACGGAGCCGGTGTATTCTTAGCCAGCTTTTCTGATCACGGATTGTGGTGGCTTTATATAAGCTACGGGATAATCGGCGGTATAGGGCTGGGCTTTTCATATATCATTCCTATTTCAGTATTGGTAAAATGGTTCCCTGATAAACGCGGACTGATGACTGGAATTGCTGTTGGCGGCTTTGGCATTGGCGCACTAATTACCGCGCCCGTTGCAACGCGCCTTATTCAAAGCGTGGGTGTTTTACACACATTTGCCTACCTGGGTATAGCCTACATGATTACAGCTGTAACAGCCGCGTACTTTATGCAAAACCCACCCGACGGATGGGCGCCTGCAGGCTGGGATAAAGGGGCTGCCCAAAAAGCGCAAAAAACCACTGCGGACTTTACGCTGAAGCAGTCCTTAAAAACCTGGCAATGGTGGGGCTTATGGCTATTACTTTTCCTTAACACCACTGCTGGTATTTCCATCATTTCGCAGGAATCACCAATGTTTCAGGAGTTTGCTAAAGTAAATGCTATTGTAGCCGCCGGTATGGTGGGAATAGTGAGCATAGGGAATGCGCTTGGACGTGTTTTTTGGGCATGGACGTCGGATTTTTTAGGCCGTAAGGGAACTTTTGCCGTAATGTTTATTGTGCAGGTCTTACTATTCTGGCTATTGCCTAATTTTCATACAACCACAAGCATTACCGTATTGGTATTTCTGATATTGATGTGCTACGGTGGTGGTTTCGGAACCATGCCAGCCTTCGCCGCCGATTATTTTGGCTCGGCGAATGTGGGCTCAATTTATGGGTTGATATTAACCGCATGGGGCTTTGCCAGTGCATTCGGGCCGTTGCTTATCGCCAATTTAAGGCAGTCGAGCGGTTCATTTGCGGGCGGCCTGCATATTATTGCCATACTAATGGCCATATCGGTAGTATTGCCGCTGCTGCTCAAAAAGCCTTCGGCGCCAGTCACTCATTAAAATATAGCTTTTTAGTTTTCGGAGGGTTTTCTGAAAGAGATCCTCCAAAAACTGATAGGTTCATCTTCATTCATCCTATGGTGTTTTCACCGTACCACTTTTATAATTCCCTGCGAAAACTGAATTCGATCTCATTATTTCAATTTAAGTTTCATTCCCTCGTGAGTAGGGCTGAAGCCTATGGATTTATAAAACCGGATCGCATCACTTCTTTTTTTATCGGTAGTAAGCTGAACTAAATCGCAATCCTGCTCTTTTGCACGCCTAATAATGTATTGAAATACTTGGGTGCCGATACCTTGGCCACGGTATTTAGAATCCGTTCTTACCGCCTCAACCTGGGCCCTGAGGCCGCCGCTATAATTCAGGTACTGGATAAAAGTCAGGTGAAATGTTGCCACTTTTTCACCGTTTAATTCAACTATAGTTAACTCTTGATTAGGGTCGCTATCAATCCGTTTAAAAGCATGCAAAATTTTTTCGGACAGCACGCCCTGTATATTTTCACGCTTCGCACCAAGCACATCATCGGCAAGCATTCTAATAATGTCGTGAAGATCGTCTTGAGTAGCCAGTCTGAATTTAAGTTCTGAGTTCATTGATTATTTAATGGAAATTACAAAGAGCTGGCTATATTCTGTCCAGTTATTTTTCCCGAAAACAAGCATCCTCCCAGGAATGTTCCTTCTAATGCGCTATAGCCATGCATACCGCCACCACCAAATCCCGCTGCCTCACCCGCGGCAAATAAACCCTCAATTACCTGTCCTTCCGCATTTAGCACACGTCCTTGTAAATCCGTTTCTATCCCGCCAAGCGTTTTACGAGTAAGAATACGCAGCCTTACCGCTATCAGCGGGCCCGCTGAAGGATCGAGTAGTTTATGTACAGGAGCGGTGCGTATTAGTTTGTCTCCCCAATATTTTCTTGCGCCGCGAATAGCCGTAATCTGTAAATCCTTGCTAAATGTATTTTCTGTTTCCCTGTCCCGTGCTGTAACTTCCTGGCGGATAACCTCAAAATCAAGAAGTGGTTTTGCCGTAATTGCATTCATCCCATCTACCAGGTCTTTCAGGTTATCCTTTACAATAAAATCTTCGCCATACTGCTTAAATGCCTCAACAGGACCAGTTGCTTTGCTCCCCACTGCTCTCCCTAGTACCATGCGCCAGTCCTTACCGGTAAGGTCGGGGTTTTGTTCTGAACCGGATAGGGCGAATTCTTTACGAATAATTTTTTGGTTTAAAATAAACCAGGTGTAATCATACCCGGTATGCATAATATGATTAAGTGTTCCCAGCGTATCAAAACCCGGGAACAATGGTACAGGGAGCCGCCTGCCTGCCGCATCGAGCCATAAAGATGAAGGGCCCGGCAAAATTCGGATACCATGGTTTTTCCATATAGGGTTCCAGTTCTTTATCCCTTCGGTATAATGCCACATCCGGTCAGGATTAATTACGTTGCCCCCAGCATCTTTTACAATACCTATCATACGCCCATCCACATGCTCAGGAACCCCTGAAAGCATATTGTCTGGAGCCTTTCCTAAACGTTCCGGCCAGTTTTTCTTGACCAATTCATGGTTAGCACCTATACCACCTGATGTTACCACTACCACCGGAGCGTTAATTGTAAAATCACCTACAACACTATCGCTGCTTTTCTCCCCTCGCTGTACACTACTTGCCGCTAAAACTTCACCGCTAACTCCTTTTACAGATCCATTTACTACTATCAATTCTTTAACCCTGTGCCTGAATTTTAACTGCACCAAACCCGCTGAAGATGCGGCCTTTATCCTGTCTGTAAAAGGCTGTAAAACACCTGGTCCGGTACCCCAGGTAATATGAAAGCGCGGTACGGAATTTCCGTGCCCTATAGCTCCATAACCGCCACGTTCGGCCCACCCAACTACGGGAAAGAATTTGATACCCAACTGTTTTAGCCACGTGTATTTTTCGCCTGCAGCCCATGCCACATATGCTTCTGCCCATTTTCTGGGCCAATGATCCTCTTGCCTGTCAAACTGTGCGGTGCCCATCCAATCTTGCAGGGCAAGTTCATAACTATCTTTGATACCCATTCGCCTTTGCAAGGGCGAATCGACCAGGAATAAGCCACCTAATGACCAGAATGCCTGGCCCCCCAGATTTTGCTCCGGCTCCTGGTCGAGGATTACAATGCGCGAGCCTTTATTGATTAATTCATTTGCCGCGACAAGACCCGCCAGGCCAGCCCCTATAATGACAACATCAGCATCTATAATCATGGAATAAATTTAGTTATTGTTTGATTCCGTCCCCGCAGGGCTTTCTG
Source organism: Bacteroidota bacterium (assembly GCA_013287375.1). GTDB lineage: Bacteria > Bacteroidota > Bacteroidia > Sphingobacteriales > Sphingobacteriaceae > Mucilaginibacter. Next base: position 45,303 of record JABDDX010000001.1, read on the forward strand.
AAAGAGCACCTGCGGCTCATCCTCATTTCTTCGCCTCCACCAAAACCTCCGTATTTAAACGAACATATTCGGGAGTTTTAGCTGTCTGCGCTGCCGCGATGCCTTCCTGTGCTGCCTTTATGGCGGCAGCCTTATCGCCAAGTCGTAGTTCCACTCTTGCCAGCCATAATTTAACAACCATAGGCGGGAAACCGGGTGCTGTTTGCAGGGCCTGTGCCCATGGTAAAGCTTTAGTCATATCCTTATTATTATTCCAGTAATAAATAATGGCGTCATAATAAGGTTTTTTGTTGGTTTGCATGGCCGAGTCTATCCGGGCCATCACTCTTGCATCAATATCCGTGGTCAGATGGATGGCAAGCGCGGTATGCTCCCATGAAAGGTTTAGGTCGGCGCTGGTTGGGAACACATTAGTGAATTGCAAAGTGAGGGTTTCCACGTTCTCCGGTATTTTAATAGCCTTCACCGTAAAACGCAGGTAATCGTCGGCAGCGTTATAATCATAGGCGCCCCACTGCCTGGCTTTTTTGTTTAAGATGATGGTCCACTCATTCTCACCGGGGATACTGAACAGGCCATAAGTGCCAGCGGCAACTTTATGCCCCTCCAGCGTTACATCATCGGTAAAAGTGATGGTGGTGGCTGCATTTGCTCCGGTACGCCATACCGCGTTGTAAGGCTCGGTATAACCAAATATTTTACGGCCCTTTACGTTAGGGCGCGAATAGGTTAAGGTAATTTTACCCAGACCAAAATCCTGTATAATAGTTTGGGTTGAGCTTGGCGCAGGGGTAAGCTGGGCAAAGCTATTATAGCTGAATAACAGGCATGCTATTGTAAAAAGCAGCAATAGGTTCTTTTTCATGTTGAAAAGGTTTTTGTGATTTTAAATAAAATTACGGTTTACTAATGTAAAAAGGCCTCGTCACAAAACAAATAATTCCGCTCATGCATAACGCCGCCCGCAAGACCCTGACCCCCCACAAACATTCATGGCATCTCCAGGGTAAATCGCCTTTAAGAATTTTAAGCACTTTGTAAGATGGCTTTAATCGCCAAAAATGTAAAATGCCGGCCCTGTGCGATACCTTTCCCTGGAATAGGGAAAGGAGGAGAATAGGGTAAAATATGCAACTGGTTTTAAAAGCGATTTTACTGTACCCTATCCTCAAAAGCAAATAAATACTCCTAAAAGGAGTAAATTGCCCCATTCAGCTATCATTAGCAACATTTACTATTTTTGTGCGTAGAAAATTGTCGGCATGAAAAAAACATTGGTAATCATATGGCTAATATTGTTACTTGGGGTAATCGGGACACTATTTTGGTATAACGAACTTCAATATCAATTGCCTACTCCCGTACCGCAAAATTACAAGGCGGTAAATCCCGGTGAGCTGATTAAATTAAATGCTAAACTGAAAACAAACGGCACTAAGCCACTCTTTTTGCATTTTTTTAATCCGGTGTGCCCATGTTCAAGGTTTAATATCAAAATGTTTAAATCGTTGGTTACCCAATACGGCCAAAAAGTCAACTTTGTCATAGTAGTCATCAGCGATAGAACTTATACCGCAAAGGAAATTCAGGATAAATTTGATCTGGATATTCCCGTAACATTTGATCAATCTATAGCGCTTGCATGCGGAGTATACTCCACGCCGCAGGTGGCTCTTATTGATAATAAAGGAAAGTTATATTACCGTGGTAATTACAACATCAGCCGTTATTGTACCGACGAAAAAACAAATTATGCTCAGCAAGCAATCAACGGGTTGCTTGATAATAATAAAAAACTGTTTTTCAGTAAGCTGGCGCTAACCTCTTATGGTTGCCGGTTAGCAAACTGTAAATATTAAGTGCCGATCTAATTCAATATCATTTGCAAGCAACATTAACACAAAACCTGATATTTCAATCCGAAGTTAAGGAACGTTCTGATAAGCTCATAAACTACTTCCTGGCTTTTTATTTTTTGGTGGGCCTGGGTCTGGCATCTTTTTACGATACCTGGTTAATTGCTATTGGCGTAGGTGGTATTTGCGTATTGGCTTATTATTCTACCAAGTTATTATTGCCCGCATCATCGTTGTATCAGTATGTATTGAGTGCCGTATTGGGCATATTTATGGCTCAGTTTATTTACCAGATGCATGGTATGTTCGAAATGCATTTTTTTGCATTTATCAGCAGCGCTATACTCATTACTTATCAAAAATGGAAGCTGCAATTACCCTTGCTTATCGTAGTGGTCATACATCATGCTACATTTAGCTATTTGCAGGATATAGGTGTCGGCGGTATTTATTTTACGCAGTTGAATTACTTCGATCTGCAAACATTTATCATACACGTTTTATTAACCGGTGTAATCATGTTTACCTGCGGCTTATGGTCGTATCAACTCCGGAAATACAGCGAACAGCAGGTTGTACAAACCATGCAAATGGCCGAATTACAACAAGAGGCAATGCTGTCCTTAGAGCGGAAGCAGAATCAGGAACTACTGGAACATTCCAACCAGCAATTACTGTCATCAAACAAGGAGTTGCTGGAGGCCAGGCAGGCCGCTGAACAGGCCAATCAGGAAAAAAGCATCTTCCTGGCCACCATGAGCCACGAGATACGCACGCCTATGAACGGTGTTATCGGTATGTCGTCCCTCCTTAACGAAACTGCTTTGAATGATGAGCAGCGCATGTTTACCGATACCATCATCAATTGCGGCGAAACATTGATCCATGTGATTAATAACATACTTGATTTCTCCAAGATAGAATCGGGAAGCCTGGAGCTGGAGAGCGACGACTTTAGCCTGCGCCAATCTATCGAGGATGTATTGGATATGTTCGCGGTTAAAGCCGCGCAGCTAAAGCTGGACCTGGTTTATGAAATTGCCGAAGATGTGCCGCCAAACATCATGGGCGACCCGTTGCGGCTTAAGCAGGTGCTGATAAACCTGATGAGCAATGCTATTAAATTTACCGAAAAGGGCGAAATAGGTATAAAGGTAGACATCCATAAAATTGGCGTAGATGGAAACATGACATTGCGTTTTGATGTTTGGGACACAGGTATCGGCATACCGGAAGATAAATTACACCGGCTTTTCAAAGCATTCTCGCAGGTTGATTCTTCCACTACGCGTAAATATGGCGGTACTGGCTTAGGCCTTGCCATCTGCGAAAAACTGGTACACTTGATGAATGGCGAGATCAACGTGGAAAGCAAAGATGGCGAAGGATCGTCATTCTACTTCACCATTAATACCATGGCTGGTATAAATAATACCGTTGAGGCAAATAATTGTAATATAGACGACCTGAGAGGCAAAAAAATATTGGTGGTGGATGATAATCAAACTAACCTTGCCATTTTAAAACGACAGTTCGAAAACTGGAACCTTCGTCCAATATTGACCAGTTCAGGTGCCGAAGCACTTGTGGCCTTACAAAAAGACAAGCAAGTCGACCTGGTGATTACCGATATGGAGATGCCGGTAATGGATGGCATGATGCTGGCCAAACTAATCAAGGAAAGCTATCCGCAATTGCCAATTATTTTGCTTAGCTCCATCGGCGAAGAGTTTAAAAGCGATGATCGCAAGCTGTTTATCTCCATCATGAACAAACCGATAAAACAACAAATACTAAGCAAGCAGGTATTCACAGCTTTAAGAAACAGATCGGCAAAACAGGAAGAGGTGACCGTTAAGAGCAAACTCTCGGCAGATTTTTGTGATCAATACCCATTCAATATTTTAATTGCCGAAGATAACGAGGTAAACCAGCATGTTATCAAACACATCCTCAACAAAATGGGTTACCAACCGCATATAGTTAGCAACGGTAAAGAAGCGGTTAAAGTGATGCAGGAAGGGCTGTATAGCCTGATACTGATGGATATGCAAATGCCAATAATAGATGGCCTTGAGGCTACAAGAATGATCAGGGCGATAAATATAAAGCAACCCGTAATTATAGCCCTTACCGCAAACGCCATGGATACCGACCAGCAACTATGCCTCCAGGCCGGTATGGATGATTATATATCCAAACCCGTAAAACTAGACGAACTGATGAATAAACTAAGCAAGTGGCATACCATCAGTTTGAAACCGCTTTACGACTAGTTTTATATTTAAAGGGCGTTCCCGCCGGTAGAAGCGGCCCGGGCTATCCACTCATACACCTACAGGCCTTAAGCGTGAAGGCCGGTATCCATTCCTATCCCTAACGCAGGGGTTATACCCTCACCATCATGTCATTGCGAGGAAAGAACCGTGCAACGCAAAAGCACAACCCCATCGTTAACCGCCCAAAACCGGCATCGTCTGGTTCGGCACCCACACCAGAAGTAGCAGCACTAACCTTCAAAGAAGCAGGCGCAGCCGGGAGTTTTCTTTGGTTACTTTCTTTTGCGGAAAAAGAAAGTGACGCCTTAGCGGCTAGCGATACCAACAGACAAGCAATCATGCATATCGACCTGTAAAGTCGGGGATTGCCACGCTACCGTTCGCAATGACGCTAGCAGAAGCACAACACCTTCCCACCCACAAATCATCACACTAAAAACTTATTATAAATTAAACTTTCAATATATTTTGAAAGTTTAATTTTAATTACTTCCTTTGTACATGGAATTACCTGAAGCAAAACAAAAATTCATCGAGGCCTGGGGCAAACTGGGGTCGGAGTGGGGCGTTAACCGCACCATGGCGCAGGTACATGCTTTGCTGTTGATAAGTCCGGATGCACTCACTACTGAGGACATCATGGAGTCGTTAAGCATTTCCCGTGGTAACGCCAACATGACCCTCCGCGAATTAATGAGCTGGGGACTGGTAGAGAAACAACTGAAGGCAGGCGAGCGTAAAGAATATTTTTTCGCTGATAAAGATACCTGGAACATTGCCCGCCAGGTAGCCAAAGAACGCCGTAAACGCGAACTCGACCCCATCATCAAAATACTGGACGAGCTAACCAAAGTAGAAGGGGATAAGAAAGATCCGGCTTATCAAACGTTCAACAAGTCGGTAACCGACATTAATAAACTGGCTAAAAATGTAGATAAAACTTTAGAGACCATGTTAAAAGCCGACGAAAACTGGTTTTGGGGCTCTATTCTAAAAATCTTTAAGTAGATTTTTTTTATGATTCAAACTTTCAATTATTACTGAAATTTCAATATTATGAATACGCTTAAAAACTACCTGATACTTTACGATGCCGAATGCCCAATGTGCAGCATCTACACCAAAGCTTTTGTAAATACTGGCCTGTTGGAACTAAACGGCAGGGCATCATACCAGGAAACACCCGAAACCGCTTGTCCGTTGGTCGACAGGCAACGGGCTGTTAACGAGATCGCCCTCGTAAACCAAACAACCGGCGAAGTAAGCTATGGGATCCAAAGTTTATTTAAAGTATTTGCGGTAGCGGTACCTTTTCTTAAACCGGTATTTGAGTATAAACCATTTTTATGGCTGATGAGCAAAGTATATGCATTCATCTCTTACAACCGCCGTGTAATTATACCCGCCGCCAGCGAGCAGTATGCTTATCAACCAACGTTTAAACTAAACTATCGCGTAGCCTATCTGCTGTTTACCTGTGTACTTACCGCTTACATCCTTACCGCTTATGTGCATTTTATGTATGGCCTGTTGCCTGTTGGCACAAGTTACCGTGAGTATGTGGTTTGTGGTGGCCAAATATTTTTCCAGGGTGTCATCGTGAGCATCATCGCCAAAACAAAAAAATGGGCTTACCTGGGCAATGTGATGACCATCTCTTTTGCCGGGGCGCTATTACTGTTGCCCGGCTTGGTTATTGCTGCCTGTGTTAGTCTGCCGCCGCTGTTTTATGTGTGTTACTTTATGGGTGTGGCAGGTTTAATGTTCCTGGAACACATCCGTAGAACAAAACTCCTGCAACTGGGCTGGACTTTAACCATTAGCTGGGCTTGCTATCGTTTACTGGTTCTTTTACTTATCTTTTTAAACAGATAATCATGAAATATCAAAAAATCATCCTCGCAGGCGGCAACGGTTATGTGGGTACTGTGCTGGCTAATTATTATAGGGATTTAGCGAAAGAAATTATCATCCTCGCCCGCACCCCCAAAGATCAGGATGGCAATATAAAAACCCTTGTTTGGGATGGCAAAACACAAGGCGCGTGGGTTAAGGAGCTACCGGGTGCCGATATGCTTATCAACCTTTGTGGCAAAAACGTTAATTGCCGCTATACCGAAAAAAATAAAGCGGCCATTATTGCTTCAAGAGTATTGCCAACTACTGTTTTGGGCGAAGTTATTGCCGGGCTAACCAATCCGCCAGCCTTATGGATCAATGTTACCTCTGCTACCATCTACCGCCATGCGGAAGACCGTCCGCAGGATGAAGAAACCGGCGAGATTGGGACAGGCTTTTCTATAGACGTTTGCCGCAAATGGGAGGAAACATTTTTTAATACCGATACCCCTAAAACCCGTAAAATCGCCTTACGCATGAGTATCGTTATGGGCGCTGCCGATGGCGCATTCCCACGCCTGCTTAACCTGGTAAAACTTGGCCTCGGCGGTATGCAAGGTAACGGACAGCAATATGTATCATGGGTACACGAGCAGGATACCGCGCGCTGCACCGAATGGCTGTTTGATCATCCTGAAATGGATGGTGTGATCAACTGTACCGCGCCAACACCTATAAAGAATAAAGTGTTTATGAGTTATATCCGCCAGGCGTGTCGAATGCCCTTCGGGCTACCCGCCCCGAAATGGCTGCTGAAAATAGGCGCTATAGTAATCGGTACCGAAACAGAGTTGATCCTAAAAAGCAGGTGGGTTTTACCCAAACGATTAACCGATGCCGGGTTTGTTTTCGCTTTTCCGGAAGCAAAGGCTGCTATCGAAAATATCCTGAAAAAAAGAACTAATTAGCCAAAGCCATGCCTAATTCAATACAACAATGCATCTATTTTGCCGGGCTTGCACAAATTACTTTGGCGATAGGCAGTTTGGCCATCCCACCAATATTAAACTGGAGAACCGAACTGGCAAAAGTTCAACCATTAATCAAACAAATGTTCTGGACTTATGCCGGATACATCTTTGCAATCAATCTATCTTTCGGCTTACTTTCTGTGTTTGATTTTAAAGAGCTAACTAATGGTTCAACGTTAACCATGCTGGTTACCGGTTTTATTGCTCTATATTGGATCTCGCGGATTCTGATACAGTTTTTATATTTCGACAGGTCGAACTTCCCAGCAGGGTTTTGGAATGTAATGGCAGAAATAACCCTGGTAACTCTTTTTATATCTTTAAGCGTAATATATAGCCTCGCTTTTTATTTCAACTATCAACACAACTGATTATGAAAACCTTATTGCTTCACATAATATATTTCGTAGGCATTAACCTTTTGGTTCTGCTGCTGGGTTATGAGTTGGTTAAACGCAAAATGGTTTTCGCAGGCTGGATGCTGATGATCATTGCCATACTTGCAGTCTATTTTATCTTTTTGCATGATCATCCAATAATCAGGATGCTATCCATCATCGCGACCACATTTTCTGCTATGAAGGTCATCGCGGCAACCGAAAGTTATAAAACCAAACCGTTAACCCTCACCTTTAAGCAATGGTTCACCTTTGCCGGGGGATGGGCAGGCATGCGCGCCGAACCATTCGAAAAGTTAGGAAGCGTGCCGGTTCCAGGTGGATGGGCGATGGTAAGGATGGGCATTACACGGGTTTTAGCGGGTTTGATATTGATATTTATCGGCCATAAGTTGCTATTACTCAATCTTGATAAAGAACTAACCTACATCCTCGTTAGCGGATGCTTATTAGTAGGGTTAAGCTTAATACTGCATTTTGGGATGCTAAGTATCAGTGCGGGCATGTGGCACTTTTCAGGCGTTAATACTTATTTATTATTCAGGCAACCAGTTAAAGCATCCAGCCTTACCGAGTTTTGGAGCAAACGATGGAATATCGCTTTTAGCGAGATGACCTCCGTAGCCATATTTCGTCCCCTGAAAAATAAAATCGGAAGTGCTGCCGCGCTCATGTTAGCCTTTATGTTTTCAGGCCTATTGCACGAGCTTGCACTTAGCGTACCGGTAAATAGTGGTTATGGGCTGCCGTTGCTTTACTTTATTATACAGGGCAGCGTTGTACTATTTGAAAAATTGATGATAAGCCGTAAAATAAGGTTCCTGCAAAACAAGATAACCGAAACCACTTGGGTACTCTTTTGGGTAGTAGTGCCCATGCCTCTGCTTTTTCATGCTGAATTTATCAAACATATTGTGTGGCCATTGGCGGGGTTAGGCCCAATTCATTAAGTTAAGCCTAAACCCCCGTAGGGGTTATACGTTGGTAGAAAAATAAAACGAAATAAATACCGTGCCGTAGGTACGTGACCCAGCAACGTTGTGTACCTACGGCACGCCAAATGGTTTAAAATGCTATCTGCTACCCATATTTTGCTCCTATGGAGCATTGTTGAAATTACATTTACTATAACTTAATGATATTGGGCCTGGCTACCAGTTATAATTTTATTAGATCAAAAAAAGTCTACTAAATTTGTAGAGTATTTAAAAAATTATTACATTTGTGCCATGATTACGTCCCCAAAAAAATGTTATTGTTGTCTTTAAGCCACCCCTCGCTTACACAATTTCATTTTTTTAAAGCCCATGAATTTTCGATTTAACTTCCTTTTTCTTATTGTACTGATTATTTGCCTTTCTGGCCAGATAGCCTCAGCGCAATCACCTGTTTATTTAACGTCAGTTAACGAACACCCCAGGCATAGCGGCAATGTTATTGAGGCTGAAATAAAGTTAAATACGAATTTAACCAAGGCAGAGCAAAGAAAACAGCTCATTACTTACCTGAAAGATGTGGAGACAGGTAATGTCAATTATAATCCGGCGAGGATTAAACGCCTGTATTACCTGGCCAATTTATTAACCCGGCTAAGGCTTTACCCGCTGGCAATGAAATGCTTTTTTAAAACGATGCAGCCGGAGACTGACAGTCTCGCTACAGCTGATCTTCCTATCACTTTAAAAGATGATTCTTTGCTTGAGAAACAAGAAAATTTACTTGGTGCCGATACGGATAAAGAAATCAGCAGTAAGCCCATCAGCAATGAAAAGATCAGCGAAACATTTGATGATGGTAAAACCGCTATCGCTTATGCGCTGGTTTTTCATGTTAAACAACCTGTTCGCGGCAAACCCAAAATTTTCAAACTGGCTAATACGGGTCACACCTTTATTACCCTTATCAAATATAATTCCGACTCTACCTATGCGGCTATTTCCTACGGATTTTACCCTAAAAAGGATAACCCGCTTTCGGCCACACCGCTTATTCCTTCAACGTCTTCTACATTCAAAGATGACTCGGAACATGCCTGGGATGAGGTTTTGGGTAAATTTATTTCCAAACGTCGTTTTAATAAAATATTGGCGCTCACCCGGCAATATCATAACATCGCTTACCATCTTAGTAAAAATAACTGTACCGACTTTGGTTTAAAGGCAGCTGCGCTGGCAGGGCTCAAGGTTTGGGATACCAAAGGCAGCTGGCCATTGGGTAGTGGTAATAATCCCGGTGTCACCGGGCAAAGCTTGCTCGAAGGCAAGTTTGATAATACCGATACCGGCGACAGACAAAATTTATTGATCACCAACAGGAATTAGGTATTTATCCGTTTAGCTTAAATATAACTAATAATAAAACATATGGAAAATTATAATAATTTAAAGGAGCTGATTGCTTTAGCTGATAAAGATGCGGTTGCGTTTTTCGAAAAAGGTAATAGTACAGCCGGAATACGTTTGCGCCGTACACTGCAACAAGTTAAAATTTCAGCAACCGCTGTACGCCAGGAAATATCAGAAAAGAAGAAGAGAAAGTAATGGATAGCGATTTTTTTGACACCCTTTTTGAAAAACACTGGCAACAGGTATACAACTCTGCGTTCAAACGTGTAGCTAATACAGAGACGGCTACGGAAGTAACGCAGGAAGCATTTTTTCAACTATGGTTGAATAAAGATCGGGCGAACAAAGAAAATATCTTAGACTTTCTACTGGCTGCTGTACACGACGAAATATTCAAACTAATAGAAAAAGAGTGCCTCGATATTGTTAATCCACCTGGTAAAATATTTGAGCATCTGGAGTTCCCCGGAGCTAATTAATAGCGCAATTTTAAATAGAATAAATAAATATATATGTTTATTGAGAAAAACGATTTAGTAATTAACTTTTTTGTAGCTGTATATCAGTGTTTTGTAATGGTTGAGGAATAGTAATTGCAAATATTCTATTAAATCTATAGATTTAATAGAATATTTTATATATTTGTATCAGGTAATTGAAAATTTTTATTTGACTGACCTCATAATAATTGTCTTCTCATCTAGGTTTATAATTGGTTGTAAAGAGTTCCTGCCCATCAGGAGCTCTTTCTTTTTTATGTTGATATAAGAAAGTACTCCTTAAAATCTGTTTAAAACTATCGTCACTTGCGAGCGAAGCATGGCAATCCCCGACTATATAGATGTAAAACTATGTTATTGCGAGGAACGAAGCAATCGCACGCAGAAACCCACCTTGCAAAGTTCGCGATTGCTTCGTTCCTCGCAATGACACTTGATTTTTTGTGTTTATATATAAAAGCAACATTCAATCATTTTTAAACAACTTCTTGGATGTCTTAAATCACCAAAAATATAAAAATGGGGGGCCCTGTGCGATACCTTTCCCTAGAATAGGGAAAGGAGGAGGATAGGGTAAAAGCTTAATTCTTTTATATTCTATAATTCCTATATATATTATAGAATATAAAAAGAAATTATATATTTGCGGCGGAAAAACAAACAAATGACAACATTTTTACGTCACCCCCTTTCTTTTGTTCATGTTGCTCAGCAGAACTGCTGTACCTGTTGTTGTTAATTAAACGACACACCCCCCACTGACCTTTAACGAATTGGTATCTCAGGTATTAGGCAATCCTCATACCGGTGAACCTGCAATATTAAAACCCCTAATTAATTTATACTTATGAAATTATAACAAGCAGAAAAGCAAACCGGCAAGGAAGCCTTGCCGGTGAATTACCTGATGGATCAGCAACGACTGCGAATCACACACTGATCATCAAAGTTTTACGAACGAATTGAATCATTAACATAAAACACTTATATATATGGAAATATATATCCATACTAAACGTTTTCTTTCCGGGATTATTGGCGTCCTGTTATTTCTAGCCATTCCTGGTACGGTCTTCGGCCAAACAGAAGTTCCGATCATTAACTCCAGGATCGACGGTATTGTTACCGATAGCACCACCAGGCAACCCATAACCGGCGTAGTATTACGAATTAAAGGCGTAACGCACGAGGTAGTTACCGGTTCCGACGGCCGTTTTAGTTTTGTTACCGGGCAAAAATTGCCTTATACACTAGTGGTTAGTTTCATTGGGTATAAAACCAAAGAGGTGTATGCCACGGGCAGCCCGGTCAATATCCAATTATCAGATAAGGTATCACAACTAAACGATGTAGTTATTGTAGGTTATGGTACACAAAAGCGAAGCGATATTACAGGTGCTATATCCACGGTACCCAAATCAAATTTAAGCCAGGTTTCCTCATCGGTTGATAACTTATTAAGAGGTGCCGCTCCGGGGGTGCAGGTTACCCAAAGTTCTGGTCAGCCGGGTGCATCCGCCAGTGTCAGGATACGTGGTGGTAACTCCATTACCGGCGGAAACGAGCCGCTATATGTTATTGACGGATTTCCGGTATATAACGATAATACCACTATCAGCAGCAGTGCAGGTACAGGCGGCGCTGTAAATGCATTATCAACCATAAATCCTTCGGATATTGAATCGATAGAGGTGTTAAAGGATGCATCAGCAACCGCGATCTATGGTTCCAGGGGCGCAAATGGCGTTATCATCATAACCACTAAAAAGGGTAAAAGGGGAACAAACGATGTTGCTTTTCAAACTTATTATGGCCTGCAAAAAATAAGCAAGGAAGTTCCGCTTCTAGATGCCACACAGTGGGCTGAACTACGGAATGATATATTGGCCAGTTCTAACCAGGCCCCATCATTTACATCTGCCCAAATTGCCGCATTTGGCAAGGGAACTAACTGGCAGGATGCCGCTTTTAGAACAGCCCCGGTAGAAAATGATGAGTTAACCTTTTCTGGCGGCGATGAAAAATCACGTTATAATATCTCCAGCAATTATTTCAACCAGGAGGGCATTTTACTGAACACCGATTTTAAAAGGTATTCTTTAAGGTTTAATTACGATAGGGACATTTCAAAAAATTTCCACGTAGGGATTAACGCGACTACCAGTTATTCTACATCACAGGGTGCCGCATCTAACATTGCTTCCAACAGCTTAAACAGTCCTAATATTATCACCAATATATTAACTACTCCACCGGTACTTCCGGTAAAGGATGCTAATGGCAATTACGTATTGAATACCTATTCAACTACGCCATCCAATCCAATTCAGGATTTGCTATCCATTGTTAATCAAACCAAAGTGAACAGATCATTAGGTAACCTGTTTGCCGAATATACACTGGCCCCGGGTTTAAAAGCGAAGGTTAGCCTTGGTGCCGATCTGATCAACTCAAAGTCTAATTTTTACGCGCCGTCCTATACCGGCGATGGTTATTCAACCCTGGGTTACGCGACTGTAGGAGCAGCATCATCAAACAGCTGGCTGGATGAAAATACACTTACTTACAGCAAAACTATTAATAATGATCATGAGCTGAATATATTGGCTGGTTACACCACACAATATTTAAGCAACGAATCCCTGACCGCCGGGTCAAAAGATTTTGTGAGTAATTTAACCAGCTACAATAGTTTACAAAGTGGTTCACAAATTCTAACACCAACCTCAAACGCCTATAGCTGGGCATTGGATTCTTACCTGGCCAGGATCAACTATTCTTATCTGCATAAATATAACTTCACAGTATCAGGCAGGGCCGATGGATCATCAAGATTTGGTGCCGGCAATAAATGGGGTTATTTCCCATCAGCCGGATTTTCATGGAATGCAGGTGAAGAAGATTTCATAAAAAGTGCTCCTGTTGTAAGTAACCTTAAACTCAGGTTAAGCGCAGGTGAAACCGGAAACCAGGAAATAGGCGAATACCAATCATTAGCGCTATTCAGCCCGTTCAATTACGACTTTAATAATACACAAGTAGTAGGGCTGGCGCAAACACAGTTAGCTAACGCTGATTTAAAATGGGAGAAAACCGCGCAATACGATGGGGGTTTTGATTTAGGATTATTGGATAACAAGATAAACTTTGTTTTTGACGCTTATTACAAAAAAACTACTAACCTATTACTGGCTGTACCGGTTCCTTTATCGTCAGGATATTCTCTGTCCCTGCAAAATATTGGTAGTGTAGAAAATAAAGGGATTGAGATAGGGATAAACACCGAGAATATTAATAGCGATGGATTTGTTTGGAAAACAGCTTTAGTGTATTCTGAAAATCGAAATAAAGTACTAAGCCTCGGGAATAACGAAACCTCATTTTTTCCAACTATACCGGGTACTACTTTAGGTGTGTTACAACCTGAAATTATAAAAGTAGGATTGCCTTTGGGCACGTTCTGGGGATATAAAACTGTTGGCATATTCCAAAATGCTGCTCAAATAGCAGAATATCCGACATTGAATAGTAAGGCTAATACTAAGCCCGGCGATGTCCGTTACCAGGATACCAATAACGATGGTGTAATAACCACTGCTGATAAAACAAACCTCGGTAGTGTTCAGCCTAAATTTACCGGGAGCTTAACCAACACGTTCACCTATAAAGGGTTTGATCTGGTTGTGTTTCTGCAAGGATCATATGGTGGCAAAATTTACAATGCATTACGCCAGCAACTCGAAATCACCAATCTTTCTCAAAATGCCTGGGGCGATGTTGCTAACCGTTGGACACCGACAAACCCAAGCAATACCATTCCACGCGCATCAAATAACCCGGTGGCCCAAATGTCAAGTCAGTTTGTGGAAGACGCTTCTTATCTGCGCTTAAAAAACCTGGTATTAGGCTACACATTTACCAACGCGGTGTTGACAAAAATCCATGCAAAACAGATCAGGCTTTATGTATCTGCCCAAAACCTGGTAACCTGGACAAAATATACCGGTTACGATCCTGAGGTAAGCAGTTTCGAGCAGAACAACACTGCACAAGGCATCGACTATGGCGCTTACCCTAACTACAAAACCTATTTGCTTGGTTTAAACGTCACCTTTTAATTCATCCAACAATGAAAAAGCTATTACTATTGATAATTACAGCAAGTATTTTAACCGCTTGCAACAAGTTGGCTGAGAATCCGACTTCATACATCACCACTACCCAATACTTTAAAACCCAGTCTGACGCTACTGCGGGCGTAACCGCTATTTACAGCGAACTCATAAGTGATGGTACAGAACAGCCACTATACGGCAGGGAGATTAATTTTTTGGCTGATATGACAACGGATGACCTCGCCGCAGGGCCATCGGCAATTAACCCGAATGTAAGGGCGTTAAGTTCAATAACCTACACGGCTACTGATGACAGGCTGCAGGTGATCTGGCGCCAGAATTATACTGGTATAAGCAGAGCCAATGCGGCTATCGATGCTATCCCAACCATCCAGTTTGATACCACATTAAGGTCGCGCTTAGTACGTGAATCCAAATTTTTAAGGGCCCTGTTTTACTTTAATCTGGTTCGTTTTTATGGCGATGTGCCGCTGGTGCTTCATAACCCGGCAGATGCCTCAAACCTAAGTAGCTTAAACGTTAACAGGACACCGGCAGCAACAGTATACGCGCAAATCATAGCGGATTTAACTGATGCGGAAAACCTTCCATCAAGTTATTCAGGAGCAGATATAGGGAGGGCTACGGGAGGGGCCGCGAAGTCGCTTTTGGTTAAGGTTTATTTAACCCAACAAAACTGGACGGCCACTGTAAGTAAAGCGCTGGAGGTAATTAACGGTCCATATGGCTATGCGCTTTTCCCTAATTATGCTGATGTGTTTAATCCGGCTACAAAAAATGGTGTAGAGCATATTTTCTCTGCTCAAATATCATCAAACGGAGGGTTGGGTAACAGCAGTACCCTAATGGGGGCAAATTTTGCGGGCTTTGTTGGCAACGTACCGGCTGATATCCCGGCTGACAGCTCTGTTTATAAACAGTTTAGTAATACTGATACGCGCAAAGCGGTTACGTTTTATACTTCATTAATTAACCCTGCAACAGGCTTGGTGTATAATTTTCCGACCTTTTATTTCGGAAAATATGTTGACAGAAGCGAACTAGCAACACCGGGACAAAGCAATATCAATTTTCCAATCCTTCGTTATGCCGATGTACTGCTAATGTACGCCGAAGCGCTAAACGAGGCTCAGGGCCCGATAGCTGCCGCATATGCCGCGCTTAACCAGGTGAGGGTTCGTGCCAATACAGGCAACCTAACTCCGGGACTTTCACAAGCCGCATTTCGCGATTCCTTATATGCAGAACGCAGGCGCGAATTTGTACAGGAAGCCCAACGCTGGTTTGATTTGGTAAGAACCAAGCAACTGGTACAGGCAGTATCAAAAGTTGCCTCAAAAACCAATGTCAGCACCAAGAATTACTTGTTCGCGATTCCCGCAAGTGAGATCAGCATAAACCCTGATTTAACACAAAATCCGGGCTATACCAACTAAGGTCAAATTCACACTAAAAAACAACAATTATGATACATTTTATTGAAGCAATCGCTAAAAGTATAACCACCTGGGGGTTCCCTGCTTTAATCCTGTTACTCGGTGTAGTTGAATTTTCACTGGGCCTTTATGAAAAAAAGTGGACAAAAAACGAGAGCCTGCTTAATATTTTCAGCTTTGTTTTCCCACCAATTATTCTTTATCCGGTTATAGCATACCTGGGCATTAAATTTTTACCGGATGTAATACCACAATATAAAAACATATTCGCATGGGTACCTTTTATATGGGGCTTTATTACTATAGCTATTGCTGATGATTTAACCCAATACTGGTATCACCGGCTGCATCACCAAATACCATTTTTATGGCGTTTCCATCGTACGCACCACTCGGCGCCGTACATGGGTATGGCAATGGCCAGCAGGCAAAATATCATTTACACCTTCTTTTTTTCGCAGATATACCTTACCACCATTTTGATATATCTTGGGTTAGGCTACCCTGCACTATTTGTTAGCGCGATAAAAATACTCATCACCACTTTTGCTCACTCAAAAATTAAGTGGGATAAGCCTTTTTATAAATATAAAATACTGCACCCGGCAGCATGGGTATTGGAAAGGCTCATATCAACCCCGGCAACGCATCATGCCCATCACTCAAGTTCAACAGATGATGGGGTGGGTTATTACAAAGGCAACTTTGGCAATATGTTTTTTCTGTGGGATGTGATTTTCGATACCGCGCATATATCAAGGCAATACCCCGAGGCATATGGCATCTCGCATTACGAGGGCGATGAGTGGTATGCTCAACTATTCTGGCCCATATTTAAATCCAGCAGGGAAGGCAGCGAACTGGCTAAAAGCGGACCCCCTGTACGCGAAGATATACCAGTAAAAAAAACATCGTTGGATGACTATAAGATCAAGCCGATAAAATCACAACGATTGATCTATTCCCTTACCAAAGAATCTCTTTCAAACCCCAATAGATAAAGTATAAATCCTACCTACAAAGTACCCTTCGCATTTACCAGCGATTTAACTAAAGTAACATTTGAAACGCATTAAAAATTAAACCTCACGAAAATGAAAAAAACAATTGTCGCATTCCTGCTGATTACGGGATCCGTATCGCAGTTAGCCAGGGCCCAAAACATCACGCAGCAACAGCAGCCATTTAAAGGTGTTATTGGCAGAACTTTGGCGGAGTCCAAAGAATCATGGACAGATCAGATCAAAGCCCCGAAAGGCGCGCCTAACGTAGTTTGGATAATTCTTGACGACGTTGGTTTTGGCGCGTCAAGCACCTTTGGCGGCGTAATAAACACGCCCACATTTGATAGTTTGGCAAACAATGGTTTACGTTATACCAACTTTCATACCGCCGCGATATGCGCGCCAACCAGGGCTGCCTTGCTTACCGGCCGTAATCACCATTACGTACATATGGGCGGGTTTGCGCATACAATCATGTCAGCAGGCTTCCCGGGTTGGGATGGTCGCATACCATCAGACAAGGGAACCGTTGCCGAAATTTTACGCGAGAACGGCTACAACACCTTTGCCGTTGGTAAATATGGTTTAACCCCCGACGAAGATGCTACAGATGCCGGTCCGTTTGACCGCTGGCCAAGTGGCAAAGGCTTTGATCACTTCTTCGGTTTTCTGGGTTCACAAACCGACCAGTATAAACCAGATCTGGTTGAAGACAATGCTCATGTTAAGCCTGACGGCAGGCACTTAAATGAGCAAATAACCGATAAAGCCATCTCATACATAACCCGTCAGCATCAGGTAGCGCCAAACAAACCGTTCTTCCTGTACTATGCGCCGGGAGCAACTCATGCCCCGCACCAGGTATCAAAAGAATGGAGCGATTTATATAAAGGTAAATTTGATGGCGGCTGGGACGTGTTCAGGGAGCAGGTTTTTGAAAGACAAAAAAAACTGGGTATTATTCCGGCTAACGCGGTATTGCCTGCCCGTAATCCCGACATAAAAGCATGGAACACTTTAAGCCCAGACGAAAAGAAACTTTATTCCCGCTTTATGGAAGTGTATGCGGGCTATTTAACCTATACAGATCATGAGGTTGGGCGTTTAATTGATTACCTTAAACAAAGTGGCCAGTTAGATAACACGCTGGTATTTGTGATCATTGGCGATAATGGCGCCAGTAAAGAAGGTACCCTTAACGGTGATATTGATCGCCCGCTTTTTGGTAAACCACTTAACGAGCAGGAAAATATCCAACATAATTTAGATCGCATAGGCGAAATAGGTACTCCGGAAGCTACACAAGGTAACTACCCATTAGGTTGGGCGCAGGCCGCGAACACCCCTTTTAAATACTGGAAACAGGATGCCAATGCCGAAGGCGGTACACGCAACCCGCTGATTGTTTTTTACCCGAAAGGGATTAAAGATAAAGGCGGCATCCGCACCCAATATGGGCATGTTAATGATGTGTTGCCTACAACTTTAGAGTTTTTAGGTATTACACCGCCGGAATACATCAGGGGTATCAAACAAGATACATTGCAGGGCACGTCGCTGGTTTATTCTTTTGATCATCCTGATGCACCTTCGCGTCATCGTGTACAGTACTATTATATTTTCGGATCAAGATCTATTTATAAAGATGGCTGGAAAGCTGAGGTTTACCATCACCCAAATACAATTGATGAAGGAAACTATGTAGGAGTAGGAGGTGGTAATGCACCAAAACCTTCAAGTGGTTTTGACAACGAGGTTTGGGAACTATATGACCTGAAAACCGATTTTAATGAACGTATCGATCTGTCAAAAAAATATCCGGAGAAATTAAAAGAGTTACAGGACCTATTTGATGAGCAGGCTAAAATAAACAACATTTATCCTTTTATAGATTGGGACGATGTGCTTAAACTAAGGATTCATAAAAAAGCGGGTGTTGCCCAAACATTAAACATAGGCACCGCTCCCGCTGCCGAAACACCAAACAAATAATTAATAATGAAAAGAATAGGAATTGCATTTACAATGCTGCTGGCCGTTATTGGCTGGCAGCATGCAAATGCCCAAAGCAAGAAACCCAACATCATACTTATTGTGGTAGATGATATGGGCTACTCCGATCTGGGATCTTACGGCTCAGAAATACACACACCAAACCTTGACAAGCTTGCAGCGCAAGGCTTACGCTTAAAAGAGTTTTATAACAATGCAATATGCGCGCCAACCCGGTCATCCATATTAACCGGGCAGGATCAGCATAAAGCAGGAGTGGGGTATTTTGATGTTAATTTGGGTTTGCCTGCTTACCAGGGTTACCTTAATAGAGAGTCTGTTACCCTTGCCGAAGTATTAAAACAAAATGGTTACAGCACCCTGATGTCGGGCAAATGGCATGTGGGTAATGATAGCCTTGCCTGGCCCAACCAACGTGGATTTGAAAAATTCTTCGGCATAATAGGCGGCGCGGCAAATTACTTTAATACCAATTATATGCCTTTGGGCGGAGGTAAATATCCTGTTATAATCGAAGAGAACAACAAGCGCTGGCATAAAGCCGACGATAGTTATTACATGACTGAGGAAATTGGCGACCATGCGGTGAAGTTTCTGGATGAGCAAAGCAGAACCAATAAACCATTCTTTTTATACCTGGCTTTTAACGCTCCGCATTGGCCGCTACAGGCTTTGCCGGAGGATATTGCCAAATACAAAGGCAGATACGATATCGGCTGGGATTCATTACGTAGGGAACGTATAAAAAAGCAAGTGGAATTGGGCATACGCGACCCAAAACAAACGGTGGCGCTGCGTGATGCCGATGTGCCTAACTGGGATAACTTAACCTACGATGAACAGCAATTATGGAAAGCCAAAATGGAAGTATACGCCGCGATGGTTGATCGTATGGATCAGAATGTAGGTAAGGTGCTGGATAAGTTAAAGGAACTAAAAAAGGATGATAACACATTAATTGTGTTTATATCCGACAACGGTGCACCTGCTGAAGATGTGGCCCATGGCAAAGAGCATGCAGCCAGGAACCTTGGGCCGGTAGGTACTTCCGGCTCTTTTGAGGCTCAGGGCAAAAACTGGTCGTTTGTTTCCAACTCTCCTTTGCGCTCATTTAAAGGCGCTTTATATGAAGGCGGTATGAGCTCTCCGTTTATTGCCTGGTTTCCGGGTAAAATAAAACCGAATACTATAGAAAAAGGCACGGCTCATTTGATCGATCTTGCGCCTACTTTTTACGATATTGCGGGCGCTAAATATCCGTCTACCTATCAGGGTCACAAAATTAACCCGCTAATTGGGCAAAGCCTTACCGGTTTGCTCTTTAAAGGTGAACCGATCAATCGCGACAAGCCACTTTTCTGGGAGTTGTGGGGTAACCGCGCAATGCGCGAAGGAAAATGGAAGTTAGTATCTGCCTTCCCTGCAAATCATTGGGAACTATATGATTTGGACGTAGACCGCGGTGAAACTAATAACCTGGCAGCTAAATATCCTGACGTGGTTAAAAAGCTTTCGCTGGAATACGTGACCTGGGTAAATGAAAATAATGTGGTGCTGGATTTTAACTTGATCAATCCAAGATCTAATTTTGACCTGAAGATCGGCCAATAAAAATAAAATGATGGTGATTAAAAAAACTTTAATACTTAGTCTTTTTCTTAGCGGGATGCTATGGTCTGCTTGTAAGCAAAAACAGTCGTCTTCGGTTGTAGCCATTAAGCCTCCAACTGTGCTCAAAAAAGCCATTTGCTGTGAGTCTGGTATTCCTAAACGTTTTGCATCTCTGGAGACACATCAAATTGGTGTCCCTGATTTAAATCACGATAACGCCTCTCATAAAGGAATGATCTGGATAAAAACAGGGACTTTTTTAATGGGGGCCGATAATAAACAGGCAGCGCCAGACGAATACCCAAAGCATAAAGTTTCCGTTGATGGTTTTTGGATGGATGCTACGGAGGTAACTAACGCCCAGTTTGCCAAATTTGTAAAGGCAACAGGTTATATAACCACTGCAGAACACAAGCCGGATTGGAACGAGCTGAAGAAACAGTTGCCGCCCGGAACGCCAAAACCCGATGACAGCCTACTAGTTGCAGCCTCGTTGGTTTTTGATCCGCCTAAACACGCTGTTGATTTAAATGATTACAGCCAGTGGTGGGCGTGGAAAAAAGGCGCTAATTGGCGTCATCCGCAGGGACCGGGCAGCAGTATTAAAGGGAAAGATAATTACCCGGTGGTGCAAATTTCATGGTACGATGCGGTTGCCTATTCTAAATGGGCAGGTAAGCGTTTACCTACAGAAGCAGAGTGGGAGTGGGCGGCACGCGGCGGCTTGCAAAATAATATATACCCATGGGGTAATGAGGCCATTGATAAGGGCAAACCCAAAGCAAATACATGGGAAGGGCATTTCCCGGATCAGAACACGCTCCGCGATAAATTTTATGGTCTTGCGCCGGTAGCTTCGTTTCCTGCAAACGGTTATGGACTGTATGATATGGCCGGCAATGTGTGGGAGTGGTGTGCCGATAACTATGATAGTAATTACTACACTACCATAGCCAATAACCCGGGTATAAAAAACCCGCAAGGCCCACTCAAAAGTTATGATCCGGATGAACCTTATGCCAAAAAGCGGGTGATACGTGGTGGCTCGTTTCTGTGTAATAATAGCTATTGCTCAGGCTTTAGAGTAGCCCGGCGAATGAAAAGCTCCGAAGACAGTAGCCTGGAACATTTAGGATTTAGATGTGTGGCGAATTAATGTATCCCCAATGGTCTTTAGATAAGATTTACTAAATAAAAAGAGAAGTCCCGGACATGGAAGTGTTCGGGACTTCTCTTTTTTATCAAAATTGACTCAGCGGGTTAGGGTAATTATCGCTTTGATCTTCTGCCACATTATCCAGGCATTTAAAATCCTTTTCAATTAATAAGTATAGCGGGCCATTGTTATTTTCAAAACCCACGCGATCTGTAGTTGCCCATTCCTTAGCCATATAATCAGGTACGTATAGCGCAATTTTCTGATCACTAAAATCAACTGTTAGTTCATCCGCATGATAGCGTTGCAGGGCATATATTAGTTTTTGACTTCCAAAATATATTGTTTCTTCAATATAACCATCCCCCGAAAAGCAATCAATATCTGATTTGGTGAGGCGGTAACGTAATGAATTGCCTTTAATTCGGATTTTCATAAGCTTGTTGTGTTTTTTGAATGAAAACTCACCACCTCGCCAATAATTATTAAAGCAGGGTAGGTTAAATTACCCTCTGCCGCCATTTCCGGCAAATTTTCGACGGTGCCGGTGGTTATCTTTTGATTAGGTAAAGAAGCATGCTGAATTATGGCTGCCGGTGTTGTACCCCTACCTTGTTTTATATAAGTTGCCGCAATTATAGCCAATTGCTTCATCCCCATATAAATAACAACCGTTGCATTACTTTGCATGGCAAGTTTTAAGTCGGATGAAAGTGTGCCATCTTTTTTGGTGCCTGTTATCATCCATATCCCTTCGCTCACAGCACGGTGGGTAAGCGGAATATCTTCAAAACCGGATGCCTGCATACTGGTGATACCCGGAATAAAGTGGGTCTTAATTCCATGCTCCCTTGCATAAATAATCTCCTCAAACCCTCTGCCGAAAATAAAGGGGTCACCGCCTTTTAACCTTACCACCTTGCCTTTTGTAAATGCGAAATGTTTAATCATTTCGTGGATGGTTTCCTGCGGGGTATAGCTGCCATAAGGTTGTTTGCCAACGTAAACCAATTCACAACCATCCTTTGCATAATTTAAAAGTTCCTTATTGGCTAAATTGTCATACAATATAACATCAGCTTCCTTTAAAATCCGGTATCCCTTCATGGTGATGAGCTCAGGGTCTCCAGGCCCAGCGCCTAAAACAAATAATTCAGGAATTATTTTATTATTATCCATTATACTGAATTTTTTTATCGAAAAATGTCTTTAGAATTTCTTTAATTCTAGCAAAAATCAATTGTTGAATATTTTTAATCAAATTTAATCTTATAAAATGATTTATATCATAAAATATCGGCAAAAAATTAGTTTGTATTTTATTAAATATTACTAAAATCATAAAAATATCAAAAATTGGCAATAAATACCTCTTTAAAACTTGATATATATTATATAATTGAGTAGTATTGTTATGTAAACGCATTTTGGTCGCAACAAAAGTGTGTTTATCGTGATTAATTGCTTTAACATTTAAAATAACTGCATATGTCTCAACCAACAATTGTCGTAGTTGGAAATGGAATGGTAGGATATAAGTTTTGTGAGAAACTAGTATCCAGATCAGCCCAATTCAATATTATCGTGTTCGGCGAAGAGTCCCGCATTGCTTATGACAGGGTGCATCTAAGCGAATACTTTAATGGCAAGTCTGCCGATGATTTGTCGCTTTCCACTTTATCCTGGTATGCTGATAACGGTATTGCTCTTCATTTAGATGATCCTATACAGGAAATTAACCGCATTGACAAAACTGTGCACTCCTTAAAAGGAACGGTAATAAAATATGATTACCTGGTATTGGCAACTGGCTCATCTCCTTTCGTTCCAAATATAGAGGGTATTGAAAAAAATGGTGTATTTGTTTATCGCACCATTGAGGATCTGGACCTAATTAGGGATTATGCCGCTAATGCAAAAGTTGGTGCGGTAATGGGTGGTGGCTTATTGGGACTGGAGGCCGCCAAGGCATTAATAGATCTCGGTATTAAAGAAACTCATGTTATTGAATTTGCGCCGCGCTTAATGCCAAGGCAGATCGATTCTGCCGGAAGTGCCATGCTGCAATCAAAGCTAAAGCAATTTGGGTTGAGTATCCATTTAAACAAAAGTACATCTGAGATTGCGGGTGATGATAAAATAGAATTTCTGAAATTTAATGATGATACATCGCTAATGGTTGATATGCTGGTTATATCAGCAGGGATACGCCCCCGTGATGAGCTGGCAAAGCTTGCGGGTTTGCAAACGAGCAGTCGCGGCGGTATTATGGTTAACGAAAAAATGCAAACCAGCGATGAGTGTATTTTTGCGATAGGTGAATGCGCGCTTTATAACAGTATGATATACGGGTTGGTTGCCCCCGGTTACGAAATGGCCGATATTGTAGTAGCGTATTTAACCGGAGGTGATAAATTTTTCTATGGTTATGATATGAGCACTAAGTTAAAGCTGATTGGTGTGGATGTTGCAAGTTTTGGTGATGCCTTTGTTACCGAACCTGAGTGCCGGACAATCGTATTCGAGGATACTCATAAAGGCATATACAAGCGTATTAATATCAGTAATGATGGTAAATATTTATTAGGCGGCATTTTAGTTGGCGAAGCAGAGGCTTACAACATATTGCTGCAAACGGTTAATAACAAAATACTGCTTCCCCCTAATCCCGAAGATTTGATATTGGGATCACGGGGAGGTGAAGGTGTTGAAGGTGCCGGGCTTATGAGTTTGCCTGATGACGCGTTAATATGTTCATGCGAGGCGGTGAGTAAACTGGCAATATGCTCAGCGGTTAATGAAGGCGCATCGGGTATTGATGATATAAAGAAATGCACCAAAGCTGGAACCGGTTGTGGTGGTTGTGTTCCGTTGGTTAAGGATTTGATAGCCGGTACCATGAAAGCCAATGGCCAGTACGTTAAAAATGTAATATGCGAGCATTTCGACTATTCGCGGCAGGAGCTGTTTGATATGGTGAAAATAAACAAGCTCAAAAACTACGACCTGGTGTTGGATCATTTTGGCAAAGGTGATGGTTGTGAAGTATGTAAACCGGCGGTAGCAAGTATTCTTTCCAGCTTATGGAACGATGTAATTGTAAAACAGGATACCATACAGGATAGTAACGACAGGTATCTGGCTAATATTCAAAAAGGAGGCACTTACTCGGTAGTGCCCCGTATTCCGGGTGGTGAAATTACGCCGGATAAACTGATTGTCATTGGGCAGGTTGCAAAAAGATACGGTCTTTATACCAAAATAACGGGCGGTCAGCGTATTGATATGTTTGGTGCCCATGTAAATGATTTACCTGCAATTTGGGAAGAATTAATTGACGCGGGTTTTGAAAGTGGACATGCATATGGCAAATCATTGCGTACAGTTAAAAGCTGCGTGGGTAGCACCTGGTGTCGATATGGTTTGCATGATAGTGTTTCATTTGCTATCGAAATTGAAGAGCGTTATAAAGGGGTAAGATCTCCGCATAAATTAAAGGGAGGTGTTAGTGGCTGTGTTCGTGAATGTGCAGAAGCGCAGGCAAAGGATTTTGGTATTATCGCTACCGAAAAAGGATGGAATTTATATGTATGCGGTAATGGTGGATCAAAACCGCAGCATGCGCAACTATTGGCTACAGATATTGATAGCGCGACTTGTATAAAATATCTGGATAGGTTCCTGATGTTCTATATTAAAACAGCTGATCCATTGACCCGGACTGCAACCTGGTTGAATAAAATGGATGGCGGTATCGCTTATCTGAAAAACGTAATCATCAATAATAGTTTGGATATAAATGAACAGTTAGAAGAAGAAATGCAGGATTTGGTTAACACCTACCATTGTGAATGGAAAGAGGTAGTGGAAAATGATGAGTTGCGTAAACGCTTTGTTCATTTTATTAATGCGCCCGAAGAAAAAGATCCGGCAATAAAATTTGAACCAATGCGTGAACAGATCAAAGCTAAATGGTAGCGTGTTTTTTTAATTATTAATCACAAAAATTAAACAAGATTCATATGGAAACGATACTAGATATTGAATGGGTGTTGGCTTGCTATGCAGATGACGTGCCTGCCAATGGCGGGGCATGCGTAAAACATGGCAATGAGCAGATAGCGATATACAACTTTGTCCGTCGTGGCGAATGGTATGCTACGCAAAATCTTTGTCCGCATAAACAGCAGATGGTTTTATCGCGCGGGATGATTGGCAGCGAAGGTGATAGCTGCGAGCCTAAGGTAGCTTGCCCTTTTCATAAAAAAACCTTTTCGCTATTAAGTGGTGAGTGCTTAAGTGGCGATGAATTTCAGATAAAAACTTATCCTGTACGGGTTGAAGACGGTAAGGTGTATATTGGTATAGTTTAATTTTCTAAACTTCGTCGTCGGCGGTTAGTAATAGTAACTTCTCTTTATCTATAACTTTTATGTATTTGTCATGAGCGGCTACTATGTTTTCATTCAGTAGTTCGGTTATCACCCTGAATACGGTCTCATAGGTAGCACCGATGAAAGATGCCAGGTCCTGCCGGGATAGCCTGATATTAATAAACCCATCTTCTTTTAATCCAAATTGCTTCTCCAGATATATTAAGGCCTGGGCTACCCGCCCTTTAACCGGCATATGGGCAAGGTTGCGCATCTTGTTTTCTGATTCTTGCAAATCTTTTACAAAAAACATCATCAATTGATACGTAAATTCATTATTAACTTTTAGGCTGGCCTCAAAAAAATCAAGATCAAAGTAACAAAGTATCCCATCCTCAAGCGCGGTAGCTGATATGGGATAAATTTTAGTATCGAGCCCCCGATGGCCAAATATGGCACCGTTTGATGCGAATCTCAAAATCACCTCCTTATCCTGTCCCCATTTTTTATGCACCTTAACATTGCCGCTCAATACAAAATAAATTCCTTTTACCGGATCGCCTTCCTGAAAGATTATTTCATTTTTTTTAACGAAAAAATTCTTTTTGCTGGCAGCAATTGCCCCTTTCCATTCCGGAAGACAATTTCTGCACAAAAAACAGCTATTCATGTCGCATGTAATTAGCTTTTTTTTCATAGAGGAGACGTTTTTTTACTTTTTTCTAAGTTTTGCAATCAATAATTGATGCAATATAAGCTATTTGGCTGTTTTTGTATTTAAAAATTGATTTAAAATGATATAAATAATGTCTTTTATTAAATAATATAAATTTAATTATTTAATAAACTGATTATTATCATATAAATAATCAGTGATGTGATTATTGTATTGTAATTTTTTCATTTTTGGCAACCATTTTTAATTGTTTATTGCTTTTGTCATAAAAATTACCATTTTTTAATCTTTAAATTGATTAAAAATATTAAATGAGTTATATTTATCACAGTAAACATAAAATTAAGGTCAAATTTTATTAGCCTATGAATAAAACCGAAATATAATTGCATAAAAAAGCCCTGCCGGGAGGTCGCATTCCCAGACAGGGTTAAACAGTTTTCATTGCTTTAACAAATAAAAAACTTACTCAAATGTACAAAAATGTATTAAATCAGCGCATTGTTGCGCTATTTCTATGGTTTTCGTCCTGTTATTCATTCTTTCTGACGGAAACACAACCTATTAAGGCTCTCCTTCGCCGATTGACCCTAATATTAAATTGGTATTTGAACCAATATCTCTTATTCAATCAATTTTCGGCTACACATAATATTTTAAATAATACTTCAATTTAAAATATCATGGAAAATCAACTTACTAAACTCAACATATTTTCGCTGAAAGGCGTGCAAATGAAAACGTTCCATATCACATGGCTTATGTTTTTTGTTTGCTTTTTTGGCTGGTTTGGCTTGGCGCCATTAATGCCCACCATACGTGCAGAATTGCATTTAACTAAAGGTGAAGTAGGTAATTGCATCATCGCGTCGGTATCAGCAACAATAATAGCCAGGCTTTTTATAGGTAAATTATGTGATGTATGGGGGCCGCGTAAAACAGCTATCAGGCTTTTGATAATCGGTTCGCTGCCGGTTTTCCTGGTTGGCTTGGCGCATAGTTATACCACGTTCTTATTGTTTCGTTTGGCTATTGGTGTAATAGGAGCATCGTTTGTAATCACCCAATTCCACACCTCCATGATGTTCGCTCCCAAATTAAAAGGGACGGCAAACGCTATAACAGGCGGCTGGGGCAACCTGGGTGGTGGCGTAACCAATATGGTAATGCCTTTAATATTCGCTGCTATAGTTGGTTTTGGTTATACTAAAGCGGAGGCCTGGCGATATGCCATGATTGTTCCAGGTGTAATGATGCTAATTATTGCCTTTTTATATTGGAAATACACTAAAGATACTCCCAATGGTAATTATGACGCAGTTGGCTATAATGTTGGAAAATCAACAAAAACAGATTGGTCGGTTTTAGCCGATTGGAGGATATGGGCCTTAACCATCGGCTATGCCATGTGTTTCGGCATGGAGCTGACTTTTGACAATGTGGCCTCGCTGCATTTTGTTGATTCGTTCCATCTTTCACAAAGCACTGCGGGCTTTTGGGCAGGGATATTCGGGTTTATGAATTTGTTTGCCCGTGCGCTGGGTGGTATTGTATCGGACAAGGTAGGCGGTAAATTCGGTATGCGTGGTAAGGGTTTATTACTAGCCGGAGTGCTATTTTTAGAAGGTGTTGGATTGATATTATTTGCACAGGCGGGTTCGCTTATGGTAGCCATAATTACCATGTTAACATTCGCGCTTTTTCTTAAAATGTCAAACGGAGCAACCTTTGGTATTGTTCCTTTTGTAAACACAAAAAATGTGGGCCTGGTGAGTGGGATAGTAGGTGCGGGTGGCAATTTGGGCGGGATGATGTTTGGCTTCTTATTTAAATCAAACTCCATTACCTACGTGCAAGCCTTTACCTACATCGGGTTTATTGTGATAGCGGTATCATTCATCGTATTAATAACAAGATTTCAAAAAACCAGTAATGAAGAAGTAGCCGTAGCCAGCCCACTGGCAAGCGGTGTGGCATAAATACCCGAAGAGAAAATTTAAGCTATGGCGTTAACAAAACAACCTGTAAATCAACTAACCAGCACCTGCTGTTATTGCGGGGTTGGCTGTGGTGTGGTTGTTAATAAAGAAAAAAACGGAAGCATAACGCTTACGGGTAACAAAGATCATCCGGTTAATAAGGGAATGCTTTGCAGTAAGGGGCTTAATCTGCATTATACCGTAAATGATAAAAGCGACAGGTTACTTTATCCGCAAATGAGGTACAATAAAAGCATGCCTATGCAGCGCGTTAGCTGGGATGATGCGCTGGACCGGACAGCGGCAGTATTTAAAACTTTCATTGATAAGTACGGCCCGGATTCGGTTGCTTTTTATGCCTCCGGGCAATGTCTAACAGAAGAATATTATGTAGTTAATAAACTGATGAAAGGGTTTATTGGCAGCAATAATATTGATACTAACTCCCGGCTTTGTATGAGCAGCGCTGTGGCAGCCTATAAAATTGCTTTGGGAGAGGATAGTGTGCCTATTTGTTATGATGATATTGAACTTGCCGATTGTATACTCGTAATGGGTGGCAACCCTGCATGGTGCCACCCAATATTATGGCGTAGGGTAGAGGCGCATAAGGTAGCCAACCCTGAGGTGAAGATTATCATAGTAGATCCACGGGTTACTGATTCATGCGCCAATGCCGATCTGCATCTGCAAATAAATCCCGGTACGGATATTACCCTTAACCATGCTATCGGCAGGTTACTGATAGAGAACGGCGATATCGACTTTAATTTTATTAAAGATCATGCCGAAGGATTTGAAGCCTATAGTGAAATAGTTTTTAAGAATAGTTTGTTTGACGCTGCAAAGACATGCGGATTGAGCGAAAGCGATATCCGCCTTGCAGCGCAATACATCGGCGAAGCCAAAGGTTTTATCACCATGTGGACAATGGGGCTTAATCAAAGCGCCATTGGTGTAAATAAAAATTTAAGTCTTATTAATTTAAACCTGATAACCGGGCATATAGGTAAACCTGGTTCGGGGCCGCTATCACTTACCGGCCAGCCTAATGCGATGGGCGGAAGGGAGGTTGGCGGGTTAGCAAATTTACTGCCCGCGCATCGTGATCTGGGCAACCCCCTGCATCGCGAGGAAGTACAAAAGTTTTGGGGAGGAAAACCCATTCAGCCCAAACCCGGTTTAACAGCTACCGAAATGTTCGAGGCGTTAAATGATGGTCGTTTAAAAGCCATCTGGATAATGTGCACCAATCCCTTAACCAGTTTGCCAAATGTTCGTTTGGCTGAAGAAGCTTTGAAGAAAGCGAAATTTGTGGTGGTGCAGGAGATCAGTAACAAGCCGGAAACCCTGGTTTATGCTGATGTGATATTGCCCGCCGCTGCCTGGGCCGAAAAAGAGGGGACAATGACCAACTCTGAACGGCGGATAAGTTATCTGAACAAAATTGTGGAACCACCAGGAGAAGCTATTCCCGATGCGGAAATTATTTGCCGCTTTGCCCGCAAAATGGGCTACAAAGGGTTTGATTTTGAAAACCCTGCGGCCATCTATGCCGAGCACGTTAAATTAACCGCCAAAACCAATATTGATATAAGCGGCTTAAGCTATGATATATTAAAAGAGCGTAAAACCGTACAATGGCCCTACAAAAAGAAAGGCCCGCTGGATGGCAAACCTCGTTTATTCACCGATCATAATTTTTACAGGCCATCAAAAAAAGCGCTGATTAGTGCCGTTCCTGACACGCTGACCAGTGAATTGCCGAATGATGATTATCCCTTGATATTAACCACGGGCCGCATCCGCGATCAGTGGCATACCATGAGTAAAACCGGCAAAGTAAATAAGCTTAACCAGCATTATAAGCAGGCTTTTTTAGAGATTCATCCGGATGATGCTGAAATATTGGGGTTAAAAGAATTGGACATTGCCGTTATTACATCCCGGCGGGGCGAGGTACAGGTGCAAACAAAAATATCGCCACAAATAAAAAAAGGTGTTGTGTTTTTGCCGATGCATTGGGGCAAAATATTGGGCAGTGATCTTAACCGGGCCAATAATCTAACCAGTGATCTGGTCGACCCAATTTCAAAGGAACCTGATTTTAAATACTGTGCTGTTAATGTAAAAAAGTTTGTAAAACCATTTCAACACATCGTAGTGATTGGTGCAGGAGCAGGAGCTTATGGTTTTGTAAAATCATACCGGGAATTAAACCCTGATGACGAAATAACTATTTTCAGCAAAGAGAACCATTCGTTCTACAATCGCGTGATGCTACCGGATTATATCAGCGGCGAACAGAAATGGGAGCAGCTGGTAAAAATGAAGGACAGCGAAGAACCCGGTTATAATATCAGTTTACTAAGGGGCGTAAGCATTGAAAAAATTGACCGCGAGAATAAGCAGGTTACGGATTCCCGGGGGATAAAAACTTCTTACGATATTTTATTGATGGCTACCGGCAGCCGGGCATCTATACCTAAAAATACACCATCGTTACCGGGCATATTCAGCATGCGTAGCCGTAACGATGCCGATAACTTTAAAAAGCATGTGCCTAAAAATGGTCATGTAGTAGTTGTTGGTGGTGGGTTATTGGGTTTGGAGATGGCTGCCTCGTTACGCGAGATCGGTATTAAGATTACTATTATTCATCGTACATCACGCTTTTTAAACAGGCAATTGGATGCATTGGGCAGCCAACTATTGCACGAGGAAATGACCGATCAGGGCTGCGATATTTATTATGATGATGAAGTACAGTTGTTTTACGGGAGATCGAAATTAACAGGCATCGGCCTAAAAAGCGGCCGTAAGATAAATTGTGATGCCATGATATTGGCAATAGGTACCACGCCTAATCTTGAAATTGCTAAAGATTGCGGGCTGACCATAAAACGAGGCGTTATTGTAAATGAACGGATGCAAACCAATGACCCATCTATTTATGCCGTTGGTGAAATAGCGGAATTTGAAGGCACACTGTACGGCATTACCGCCGCTGCGGAACAACAGGCCGAAGTGGTAGCCAAATATATGAATGGCGATATAGCAAGCTACTATAAAGGCAGCTTATTTATGAATATCATAAAAATACATGGATTCGACCTATGCAGTATCGGCTTGTCTGAATGCCCGGATGATAAGGCTTATGAAGAGATAGTTTTTATTGATAAGGCAAAGCGGTACTACAAAAAATGCATCATCCATGAGGATAAACTGGTGGGTACTATTTTGATTGGCGATAAAAGCGAATTTCAGGAGTTCAGGACGCTTATAGGCAATAAAACCGAGCTGAATGAAAAACGCATACAGCTATTAAGAAGCGGAAACAAAGTTGAACCGGTATTGGGTAAGCTGGTTTGCAGTTGCAATAACGTAGGCAGCGAAAATATACTCAACAAAATAGCTACCGGCTGCCATACGCTAAAGGACTTGTGCGATACTACCGGTGCCGGCACCGGCTGTGGATCATGCAGGCCCGAAGTGAAGCGCTTGTTGGAAGAAAGTTTAAAAGCAATAGTTTAACGGTAACATGGAAAAAAGGGAAACTTATTGTGTGAAGATTAACCTGCCGGGCGGAGTAATTTCGGCGGGAGACCTTTATGAGATATTGCAGATAGCTGAAAACGCAGGTGCAAATGAAATAAGCGTAGGCAACAGGCAGCAATTGTATTTTTGTATATCCAAAAACAGGCTTGAGGATCTGGAGTTAGGTATGTTGCAATCCGCGATAGATTATGAACTGAATACCGATCAATTCCCCAATGTAATTAGCTCGTACGTAACCGATAATATTTTTAATGCAGAGAGCTGGCTTAAGGAAGGTGTATACAAAGATATATTTGATCTGTTTAATTTTCAGCCAGAGCTTAAGGTTAATCTGGTGGATAGCCATCAAACCTTTGTGCCATTTTTTAGCGGGAACTTTAACTTTATCAGCTCCGACTTAAGTAATTATTGGTACTTATATATCAGGTTTCCCAAAACGAATGATCTGTATTGCTGGCCTTGCCTGGTGTATTCCGATGATATATCAACATTCTGCAAAGTTGCCCAGGAAGTTGTTTTGGGTAGCAGAGAATTGTTTTATGATCAGCCTAAAATCAATTTCGATCTGTTTTATGAAAAGGTGAACGCTGGCAACAAGTTTGTTAATCAACAGATAGCGGAGCCTTTAAAATTACCAGATTTCTCGCTGCCTTATTACGAGGGATTTAATAAATACCTGAACGGTAAATACTGGCTTGGGATTTACCGCCGGAATGAATTGTTCCCCATCGCATTTTTGAAGGACATTTGCTCCATATGCCTTAAAACTCGTGTAGGCCAATTATACACAACCCCCTGGAAATCCTTTTTAATTAAAGGGATAAATGAAGCTGATCGTAAAGATTGGGGCCTTATCCTCAATAATTATAGGATAAACGTAAGGCACGCCGCGAATGAATTAAACTGGCAACTTGAAAATTTATGTAAAGAAAGCCTCGAACTCAAAAAGCAATTGGTGCGGCAATTTGAAGAATATGACTTACGAACATACCGCCTCTGCTTCGCCATAAAAATGCAACCCAAAACCGGTTTGCTTGCATCTATCATTATTAAAAAAACAGGAATGGGGTTATTTGATATTTTACATACCCGCGATTTTAATCCCAATTCAAAAGATTTCGTTGTTTATAAAGAAAAATTATCTACAAATACCCTTGGCAGTTCCCTGATAGAATTATGTGATTTTTACTATGGTTTATTAAGTGATGATACTGTTTTATTACATCAGGATACTGATGCGGAAATAGAAAATCATATTGAAACCGTTGAGCTTTATCAATGTAAAAACTGCCTCAGTGTATACGATAAAAATTATGGCGACCAATTCAACAATGTTCCCATAGGGACCGAATTTAAAAACATCGAGAACTATATATGCCCTGTTTGCGAATCAACGGCGGACTGCTTTATGGTAATTGAAAAACAGGCTCATGCGGTTTAACTCATTAATCACTACGTATCAATCCCTTATTTTAATTATTATTTGTAAGCATAACAGTGCTTATACGACTAAAAGAATTAACCATTTAAATGTCAATCAACAAAAAAACAACATGAAGCAAAATCTACAAACAAGTTCAGGAAAAACTATTAACCGCATCAGCATCAAAATTATAATGGTGATAATTATGATGACTGGTGCGCTAACGTCGAGGTTAGCCAATGCCCAGGTAAAGGTTGTTCCACCGGATTCAATTGAGTATCAGGGAGCGCTTTATCAAAAGGCAAAAGCTAAATCTGCCTATCCAAAAGTGGTTGGCTATATAAGTTTTATCCTCCCACTCGAAACATTGACCTTATCAACAGGCAAATTCGACCCCAATTTTTCTAATCACACTACTACTATTGGTTTCCCTGTAGGTGTAAATGTTTTATATAGTGATAAGTTCGGATTTAGCTACGAATTTACACCCAATATTAAAGCATCAGGAGGTTCAAGTAAAATGAATGATATATTATTTGATCCGGGAACAATGTTCCGTTTTGAGCATGGGTTTACTTTTATTTCCCGTCTGGCATTTGATACAAACGGCCGTTACGGTTTTACCCCGGTATTTAATCAGGTTTATGCACGCACAAAGGATGTTAATTATTTTGTGGCCTTATCGCTCCCAACACGGTTTGGTAATAGCGAAGCTGCATCATTAGGCTTAAACATGCAGGTTGGATTTACATTTAATTAACGATTGCAAATTGTTTATAATGCAGGGTTATTAAACGTGATTAATTCATAAATTTATTGCTAAAATAAGCTTCAGTTATGACCAAATTAGTCCAGGCGTTTAACGCGTTTGATAAATATAACCAGAAAGACCCCCATGTATTTACATGGGGTGATCTTTCTTATCCGCAGGAATATTTTTTAGCATTAAAACTGTACGAGTGGGTGCTAAAATTAAATCCGAATGCCAGCGAAGAGCTTTTATTAGCATCGCGCAGCCAGCATATCGGCAGATGGGAGATTCCGCGTGAAACTTATCCCGATGGCAGGGAGGCCTATTTAAAATGGCGCAAGGACCTTGCCTTGTTTCATGCCGAAAAAGCATCATCAATTATGAAAGAAGTAGGATATGATGATGAGCAGATTGCCCGTGTAAGGCAAATTATACTAAAGCAAAAGCTAAAAGTTGATGCCGACGTACAAACGATAGAGAACGCGCTTTGTTTAGTGTTTCTTGAATTTCAATATGAAGATTTCTATCCCAAATATCCGCCCGAAAAAGTGGTCAACATATTGAGGAAATCATTATTAAAAATGGACAGTCATGGCCATCAGTTTGCACTCGGTTTAAATTTCTCAGAACAAGGCCTGGCTTATATCAACGAAGCCTTAAATAACATCAAACAGAATAAATAATTCAAAGTAAAAGCGGAGGCCCTGCGCGATACCTTTCCCTAGTATAAGGGAAAGGAGGAGGATAGGGTAAAAACAAAGCGACAGACTTTAAATCGATTACCCTACATTCACAACTGCAGCCTTCTGCTGATATGCCCCTTTGTAACTATACACCGTATAACTGCAAATAAATTGTGCTGAATATTTAGCTATAAAACAGGCAAAAATTATCGGTATAAAAAGTACAAAGCCCCCTGTAACTAAACTACATGTTAAAAATACAGATGTTAAAGGCCCATGTATGGCAGCGCTCAAGGCAGCGGCAGCCCCCACCAACGCAAAGTTTAAAACAATAAGCTGGGTATTGAAAAAGTGATTTAACATTACGGCAAATAGCATTCCCAATATCGCCCCTACAACTATGCTTGGCGCAAATACACCGCCATCCCCGCCTGCCCCTAATGTAAGTGAAGCTACAAGTGGCTTCAGTATAACCAATGCGACTAACAACAGTGACAGGCCTATAGTAAACGTTTGATGATGAATTTGATTTAATAGCTCAGGTATGGCACTATAGCTATCCCCATATAATTGTGGGAAGCACATAATGGATAGCCCCACCAAAATAGCGCCTGCGTTTACCCTTATAAAGTTGTTGTTGATCTTCCCAAACCGGTCTTTAAGAAAAATTACTGTTTTAGTAAAATAAACAGATACGAAACCTGCTGCTATACTTAGTACGATTAAGTACGGAACTGCGTGGAAGCTCCAATCGGTTACCGTAAAATTAAATAATTTGTTAGACTCAAAAAGGAACATAAAGCCCCAGGCCACTAAAGCCGAACAGGCGCAGCTAATGAAGATTGTTTTGGTGAGTTTTTTAGCGATTACTTCAATAGCAAACAAAAAACCGGCCAGCGGGCTGCCAAATAAAGTGGCAACTCCGGCAGCAACACCTGCACAAATCAGTTCCGTTTTGTAAATATTTGCAATCGCTTTCTTGTTGTGGGCGGCTGAGCCAATAGCTGCAGTTGCCACAACTGTTGATACCTCTACACCGGTAGACCCACCGAAAATTACAGTTAAAAATCCGTTAAAATAATGCGAAGGGATTTTGTAAGCGGGGAGTTCATCGCGCCGGTTCTCTATCGTTTGGTATATTTCTTTAATACCCTTATTGGCCTTACCCATGAATAAATACTTTCTTAAAAAGTAGATGGTGGTAATGCCTATAGTTGGCAGCAGAACAAACAAAAACGGCATATGGCTAACTTTATGAAAAATTTGATCTTCATAAAGTCCGGTTATTTTCTTTAATGAATCGGCAAGGAGCACAGATAGGAAAGCAACGATGATGGATATAAGAATTAACTTAAAGTAGTGAAAGCGAATAATGGCTTTTCTCATGATATTTAATAATTGCCGCAAAACTAATATAATTGCGAGCTTTCACAATCAAAATAGTACAATAAATATTGCATATGCAATGTTTTATTGTATTTAATTGGCGATAATTGTATTATTGTATGTTGCTTGCAATTTTATATCGATACGAAATGATAAAAAAACAACACCTGTGCGATTTGAATACATGCTTTCTGTGTACCAGCTGTTTAAGCGACTGGAAACCAGCCATTGAATCGAACAAACAGAATATCCAGCTAAAAAAAGGGCAGCAAGTATTTAAAGAAGGTGATCCTGTAACTGGTATTTATTTTGTTTACGAAGGAAATATTAAAGCGCATAAAAGATGGGATAGTGAAAAGGAACTGATTGTTAGGTTTGCGAAAAAAGGAGATATTTTGGGGCATCTTGGTCTGGAAGGTAATAAGATTTATCCGGTAACAGCTACGGCGATGGAGGCGGCAACCGTTTGTTATCTGCCGATGGAATTTTTTGAATCCTCGCTAAAAATAAATAATGAATTTGCAATAAAGCTGATGCGGTTTTTTGCCGGCGAATTACAAAAATCAGAAAAAAGAATGCGCGATTTGGTGCATATGCCGGTTAAGGCACGTGTAGCGCAGGCAATCATCACCCTAAAAAATCAATTCGGTATCAATGCCGAAGGTTTTATAGATATTGAACTGGCGAGGCAAGATTTGGCCTCATTTTCAGGGGCAGCTTATGAATCGCTGTTCCGAACTATGAATGACTTTGTTGCTGAAAATATCATAACGGTTGCCGGAAAGAGTATGACCATTAAAAATGAGGATGCGCTTTTGCAGCTGATTGCCAAAAGCGAGTATTAACAACGATGCATGCCGACCGATATTTTTCACCCTCTTTCCGGCTTGCCGGAGAGAGGGTCGAACAGCGCAGCGCATTCGGGGTGAGTCAATCGTGCGCCGGGTATTTGCGCTAAGGTCACTCGTATAGTTGACTCACCCGGTCTTAGCTTCGCTCGGCCACCCTCTCTTTTGCAAGCAGAGAAGAGGGTGAAAACATTAAAATAAGTGCTCTTTTCGAGCCAATTTATTAGCTTTTCCCAGCTAAATTCGGTATATTTAAGCTTGTCAGTTATATAATATAAATGCTCTTTAACGCCCTCACTACCCACATTTTAACCGTTATTTTTATTGCTACAGTTTTCCGTTCAGCCTTTGGTTTTGGTGAATCATTAATAGCCGTTCCCTTGCTTGCACTTTGGATGCCACTGAATGTTGCGGTGCCTTTATCTGTTCTGGTATCCATAACCATTGCCGGGATTGTAGTAATACAGGATTGGGATAAAATACACCTTAAAAGTGCCGGGGGTCTCATTGGATTTACGCTGATCGGCATACCTATTGGGTTGCTGTTATTGGTAAGAACAGATGAGCGCATTGTGAAAGCGGCCCTTGGCCTTGTTGTCAGCCTGTTTTCTCTGTATCTTCTAACTGGCAAACAGCTTAAAGAACTAAAAAAGGACAGCCTTCCATGGCTTTTCGGCTGTGGATTATTGTCGGGGATCTTGGGTGGGGCTTACGGAATAAATGGTCCTCCGCTGGTAGTTTACGGCGCTAAAAGGCGCTGGTCGGCCCAGCATTTCCGTGCTACCGTGCAAGGATATTTTCTTATAGCCAGCGCCGTTGGTATGATCGGTTACTGGCTGACAGGTTTATTGGTTCCTGCTGTATTCCATTACTATTTATTAAGTCTGCCGGTAATGGTTCCTGCAGTTTTTATCGGGAGGTTGATCAATAACCGCCTTAACAGCGAAAGTTTTTTTAAATACGTTTATGTTGTTCTGTTAGGGATCGGGTTATTCCTGGTCATTAAATCTATTTTGGGTTAAGTAAAGGGCCGGGCTATTTTCGTTTGTTTATCTCCCTTCAAAAAGCACTCCTGAGCTTCGTTATAGCTGGATTGATAATCTCACTCTGTCTGGTTTGCAACAGCATAAAACCCAATGATAATATATCATAATATCCTGACAATCTTTCATCACAAAGCCGCCCGATATTATAATAATTTTGGAATATCATCCTATGCGATGCCTTTTCGCACATGGGTGATTATAGGATATTGATTTTCCTATGATCCAATTTAACCAGTTTTTATAATACAGATGAGTAATAAAGCAACCTTAGGCGTAATTATTGGCAATCGCGATTTTTTTCCTGATCGTTTGGTTTCAGAATCACGTGCAGATCTTATTGAATTGTTCGGCAAATTGAATATCACACCGGTGATGCTTACCGAAACTGATTCTAAACTTGGCGGTGTTGAGACTTTTAAAGATGCCCAAAAATGTGCCGATCTTTTCCGCAAACATCAGGACGAGATCACAGGCATATTAGTGTTGCTGCCAAACTTTGGCGATGAAAAAGGTGTTGCTGAAACCATCAAATTATCGGGCTTAAACGTGCCGGTATTGATACAGGCGTATCCTGATGAACTAAGCAAACTCGATGTTGCCCGCCGCCGTGATTCATGGTGTGGTAAAATCTCCGTTTGTAATAATTTGTATCAGTACGGTATTAAGTATACGCTTACCAATAACCACGTAATCCATCCATCAGCACCGGAATTTACTACAGATCTGCTGGATTTCGTAGCCGTTTGCCGTGTTGTTAAAGGCTTGCGCAAAGTGCGCATCGGGGCAGTAGGTGCCAGGCCGGGAGCGTTCAATACCGTCCGCTACAGCGAAAAAATATTACAGCGCCACGGTATATCGGTAACAACGGTCGATCTATCCGAAATATTAGGAAACGCCAATAAACTAACAAAAGATCATGCCGAGGTAAAAGCGCATCTCGATAAAATAATGGCTTACACGCCCATCGGCAAAACGCCTGATGAGGCTTTGATACAAATTGCCAAACTCGACGTAGTCCTTAACCATTTTATGGAAGAAAACGCGCTTGACGCTACAGCCATACAATGCTGGACTTCGCTGCAAAAAAACTATGGCTGTAACGTATGTACCAGCATGAGCATGATGAGCGAAAATATGCTGCCAAGTGCCTGCGAAGTTGATGTTACCGGCACACTCACCATGTATGCCATGCAATTAGCATCAGGATCGCCGAGCGCACTGGTTGACTGGAATAATAATTATGCTGATGACGAGAATAAATGTGTGCTGTTCCATTGTGGTAACTGGGCAAAATCATTCCTGCCTGATATAGAGATCAGTACCGCGCCTATTTTAGGAACAAGCGTTGGCGAAGAAAATACCTACGGCGCTTTATCCGGGAGGACACCGGCTTCACCGTTAACATTCGGCAGAATAAGCACCGATGATCCAAAAGGTATCATCAAAGCCTACTTTGGTGAAGGCGCATTAACTGATGATGCCTTAAATACTTTCGGTAACCGGGCAGTAGCGCAAATACCCGATCTGCAGGGCTTAATGCAATATGTTTGTCGCAATGGTTTTGAACATCATGTGGTGATGAATGCGTCAAAAACTGCCGGCATTTTAAAAGAAGCTTTAGGTAACTACATGGGTTGGGAAATTTATAATCACGGATAATTATGGTGATGACTGATAAGCAATTGGCAGAGCGATCAATAACCTATCGTAAAAAGATACTCAAATACATTGTGGGCGCTAAAGCCGGGCATACCGGCGGAAGTTTATCATGTATTGATATTTTAAATGTGCTATATAATGAGGTGCTGAATGTTGGTCCGCAAAACTTTACATCGCCCAATAGGGACAGGTATATCCAAAGCAAAGGTCATTGTGTAGAGGCATTATATGTGGTTTTGGCGGATAAAGGTTTCTTTCCGGAAAGCGACCTCGAAACATTATGCAAATACAAATCGCATTACATAGGCCATCCTACCAAAAAAGTACATGGTGTTGAACAAAATACCGGGGCGCTTGGTCATGGTTTGCCTATTGCCGCCGGAACTGCCCTGGCAGCCAAAATGGACAAAAAAAATTACCGCGTTTTTACCCTTTTAGGTGATGGCGAATTGCCCGAAGGTTCAAATTGGGAAGCCGCACTAACCGCTGCGCACTACAAGCTGGATAATTTATGCGCCATAATAGATAACAACAAATTACAAATAACCGGCACAAACGCGGAGGTATGTAATACCGACCCGATAGATGCCAAATTTGAAAGTTT
Source organism: Bacteroidota bacterium (assembly GCA_013287375.1). Classification (GTDB taxonomy): domain Bacteria; phylum Bacteroidota; class Bacteroidia; order Sphingobacteriales; family Sphingobacteriaceae; genus Mucilaginibacter. The sequence continues at coordinate 85,893 of JABDDX010000001.1, forward strand.
TGGTTGGGCCGTACGTCATGTGGATGGTAATGATGTAAACGCTTTGAAAGAAGTTTTGAATACCGTGCCTTTTGAAAAAGGAAAGCCAAGCCTGGTCATTGCCCATACTATAAAAGGCAAAGGGGTAAGCTTTATGGAGAATAGTGTTAAATGGCATCATGGTGTGCCCGATAAACACCAATATGAAACAGCCATAGCCGAACTGGATATGGAAATGGCGAACGTTTAAATAGAATTGATTTGGGAGCAGTAATTGAAAATAATACAATAAACGGCAAGCCTAACCAGGACGTGTTTTCGGCAGCGCTGTTGGAACTGGCTGAGAAAGATAGGAACATAGTGGTAGTCACGAGTGATTCACGAGGTTCGGGCAAGCTGGTAGCTTACGGACAGAAATTGCCCGAACAAATAGTTGAAATTGGTATTGCGGAACAAAATCTGGTTGGTGTAGCAGCGGGTTTGGCATCTGCCGGAAAAAAAACATTCGCGGTATCTCCGGCTTGCTTTTTAACAGCAAGGGCCCTGGAGCAGATCAAAAATGATGTATGCTATTCTGATAACCCGGTACGCCTGATCGGCATTAGCGCGGGAGTAAGTTACGGTGCATTGGGTTCAACACACCATAGTCTGCATGATTTTGCCGTACTGCGTGCCATTAACAACATTACCATAGTAGCACCGGCCGATAATTTTGAAACTACCGAAGCCGTAAAACTTGCCGTAAAGCTTGATAAACCTTTATACCTGCGTTTTGGTAAAAAAGCCATGCCTTTGTTGACCGATGATGAGCATAACGGCTTTGAATTTGGCAAAGGAAGGGTAATCAAAAATGGAAATGATATAACTATTATAGCAACCGGTGAAACCGTTTACCCGGCTTTACAGGGTGCCGAAAAACTGGCACAACAAGGCATCAACGCAACGGTGGTTAGCATGCATACCATTAAACCATTAGATGCAGAATTAATATTGCAATTAGCGAAAGATACAGGCGCAATTTTAACGGTTGAAGAACATAGTGTAAACGGTGGTTTAGGCGAAGCCTGCGCATCGCTGCTATTGCAAAATAATTACAATAAGCCATTTAAAATAATGGGTATACCCGATGAGTACACGGTTACCGGCTCACAAACAGAAATATTTGATCATTACGGCTTATCCGCGGATGGGATCGCTCAGGCCGTTTTAAACTTATTGCAAACCTGATGTAACCCGTAAGCCTCCAATTAAAACCTAATGATGAAGTACTTTAAAATATTACTGTTGGTGATGCTTGCTTTTGCGTCCTGCCAAAACCGGTCGGATTCAAAGCAAAAAAAGATAGCCATTATCGTGTCTACATTAAACAATCCCTGGTTTGTTTTTTTGGCGCAAACGGCAGCTGCACGGGCTAAAACATTAGGTTATGAGTCTAAAATATTCGACTCGCAAAATAATACCGCTTTAGAGACCGACCATTTTGAGAACGCTATCGCGGATGGCTACAACGCTATTTTATTCAATCCGACTGATGCCAACGGATCGGTAGTGAACGTCCAAAAAGCAAAAAAAGCAGGTGTTCCGGTTTTCTGTATGGATAGGGAAGTTAATTCGCCGGATGCTACTTCGCAGATTTTTTCCGACAGCTATTCCGGCTGTGTATCGCTGGCTAAAGATTTTGTACAAACCCTCAATAAAAAAGGCAACTATGTAGAGTTGCTAGGCCTCGTTGCCGATAATAATACCTGGGCACGCTCCAAAGGTTTTCATAGTCTGGTTGATTATTATCCCGGTCTGAAAATGGTAGCTCAGCAAAGCGCCGACTTCGATCGAAATAAAGGCCTTGAAGTAATGGAATCAATATTACAGGCACATCCCAATATCGATGCCGTTTTTGCAGGTAATGATGCCATGGCTATGGGGGCTTACCAGGCTTTGGTTGCCGCAGGCAAAGCCGATCATGTTAAGGTGTTTGGTTTTGATGGTGCTGAAGATGCGATACAAGCAATAAAAGATAAAAAGGTATCGGCTACGGCCATGCAGTTCCCCAAAGTTATAGCGCAAACCGCGGCCGACGATGCCGATGCTTACTTTAAAGGTAAGCGTGATTTCCCTAAAAAATTACCCGTAGCGGTCGAATTAGTTACTTATGATAATGTTAACGATTATATAGCCTACGGAAAAAAATAGCCATGATGAAAAAAGCGGTAAAATACATATTGGCTATCATTTTGGTATTATTCATAGCCTCAAACTCCATCTATCTTAAAAAACTAAGTGATGTTAAGGCATCTGCGGCAAAGCAATTTGATGCCGCGAAATATGCGCGCAATTACTTAAATACACAACTAATACCGGCAGCGGATAAAGCGCCACAGGCCGATGATTTATTAGTTCTCTTAAAAAGCAGTCCTGATACCGCGTTCAAAACTTATTCGCATGGGTTGGATATTGGTAACATCCGTTTTTTTATGGTACAGGGGCAAGGCACGGTTACAGCTGTAGATGAAAATGATATATACATCGTAACTAAGAATAAGCAAGCTCTTAAAATTGCCATAGAGTATGTTTTTGGCAATGCTTTGCGTGACGCGCCGGGACTGATCAATATAAATGATTTTACCAATACCATGGACCTTAATAACATCGCTGCCGAAGTAGATAAGATAGTTAGGGCCGAAGTATTGCCACCCATAAAAAGCAAGATAAAAACAGGCGATAAACTAACTTTCGCAGGCGCTTTCGAACTAAATCAGGAACATATTAACCTGGATAAAATTGAGGTTATCCCGGTTGTGCTAAAGATTGATAAATAGGATGTTAGCGGCGCACCATATCAGCAAAAAATTCTCAGGCGTTACCGCGCTTGATGATATTAACCTGGAGTTACCTGCCGGAAAAGTAACCGCTATTGTTGGCGAGAATGGCGCGGGCAAATCTACACTGATGAAAATTCTATCGGGCGTGTATGATGATTACGAAGGCGATGTGATCTATAAAGGCAACAAGGTCCGGTTTAAAAATCCGCGTGAAGCGCAAAATGTCGGTATTGCCATCATCCACCAGGAATTGAATCTTATACCTTATTTAAGTATAACCGAAAATTTGTTTTTAGGCCGGGAATTAAAAAGCCCCATTGGGTTTTTAGATAAAAAGGCTATGCGCTTAAAAGCGGAAGTGTTGCTTCAAAAATTAAAGTTATCTGTGCCTGCCGATACTATTATTGCTGACTTAAAAGTTGGCCAGCAACAGGTTGTTGAGATAGCTAAGGCCTTGCTTTATGATGCCGAGGTTATTATTATGGATGAGCCTACATCCGCCATCAGCGAAAGCGAAGTGGAAATATTGTATGGCATAATTACCGATCTGCGTAAAGAAAATAAAGCAGTAGTTTACATATCGCACAAGCTAAATGAGCTATTTAAAATAGCCGACAATTATATTGTACTACGCGATGGCAGGACAATTGAAAGCGGTGAGATGAAAGGCATGACCCATGACGATATCATCCACAAAATGGTAGGCCGGGATATCGACATTATCCGTAATACTAATATTGCTAAAGAAAAAAATGTATTGCTTAAAGTAGATAATCTCTGCCTGGGCAAAGCCGGAAATACTCAAAAGAACATCCTTAACAACATTTGCTTCGAACTGTACAAAGGCGAGATATTAGGCATATTCGGACTTATGGGAGCCGGACGAACAGAATTGATGGAAGTACTCCTTGGTTTACATCCTGATTTGACTAAAGCGACAATCACACTTGATAAAAACATCGTAAGGTTTACATCTGCAAAGGATGCTATTCAGGCAGGCATGGCGTTGGTTCCTGAAGACCGGAAAAAAGACGGTTTAATTTTAGGCCTCGATATCAAAACCAACATCAGCCTCAGTTCAATAGATCAGCATGCATCTACAGGTCTGATCGATCGCGGAGCCGAACTTACAAAAGCGCATCATTATATCAAGGCGCTGAGAATTAAAACTACCTCCGAAAAGCAAACTGTTAAAAACCTGAGTGGCGGCAATCAACAAAAGGTGGTTATAGCTAAATGCCTCGCTACTAAACCTAAAGTTTTAATGTTGGATGAACCTACCCGCGGCATAGATATTAATGCTAAAAACGAGATCTATAAACTCATAAGTGAACTGGCGGCATCCGGCCTGGGTATTATTATGGTGTCATCAGAACTACCCGAAATACTGGCTATATCCGATAGGATCTTGGTAATAGCCGAAGGATGTATGACCGGAGAGTTTGAAGCCGCGAATGCTACCGAAGATAATTTATTAAAAGCAGCCATACCAAAAACCATCTAAAAAACTGGATATGATACTATCACAATACCGTTCGCATTTGGTTAAATTTCAGTCGCTCATTGCGCTGGTGCTGCTCTGCATAGGCATAGGTTTGCTGTCGGATAAGTTTTTTACTGTTGATAACGGTTGGAACGTTATGCGCCAGATCTCCGTTAATATTTGTATTTCTGTTGGGATGACGCTGGTTGTGTTAACGGGCGGGATAGATTTGTCTGTCGGTTCAGTTTTGGCAATAGGTGGCGCTATTGCCGCTGGCTTGCTCAAGTTTGGTATCGAGATTCCATCCGGTAATTTATATATCGGTTTCACACTTTTAGGCTCTATACTTGGCGGACTCGCTATTGGCTCACTATTGGGTTTATTTAACGGTTGGACGATCACAAAATTTAAAGTACCGCCCTTTGTGGCTACGCTGGCTATGCTCACCATCGCCCGTGGATTCACCATGCTGTATACCAAAGGTTTCCCAATATCAAACCTGGGCGATAG
>JABDDX010000002.1:0-64634 GCA_013287375.1 Bacteroidota bacterium
TGAGCGGTGGATCACCTCAAAAAAATCTTCCTTCGGGATAAAGCTTAAAGCACTTGCTTCCAAGGCTGATGCGGAATCGGGATAGCGTTCCTCCGCCAGCACCGCGTGGTAACCGATCAGTTCACCCTGGTTGGCTACATAGATGATCTGCTCTTTGCCGATCTGGTCAACCTTATATTTCTTGACCTTACCGCTTCTGACCAAAAAGATCCCTGACGGAACGGCGCCTTCCCGGAAGATCACATCGCCTTTCTGATATTTCTGTTCACTTTGATGAGCCACCAACAACTGGTAATCCTCTTCCGACAAAATATTCAAAATAGATTGCGTTGTAAAATTCCAACGGTCAATAGGAAAGATCCCTGATAAACTCATACCACAAAGATACGATAATATAAAAAACTGATAAATATCGTGTTATGGACTGATTTTATTCAATAAACCGGCTATGCCAGGCGGGTAAATTTGCTGTTAATGGATGCTTACCCTTTTTCTCATTTCCCGCCCGTCTGTAATGCCCCGGCTAAAACAGGGTTGATCATCCCTTTACAAACGGAACCGCTCAACGTTGCGCTGTTTAGAACGGATGCGGATTTCGACTGGCTTTATCCCGAGCATTTTCAATTGATATCGGCTAAACAATGGACACCTTTAGCTATCGCGCGAAAAGCCGCCGAGTTTTTGGCGGAATCCGGCGCTAAAGTGCTGGATATAGGCAGCGGCATCGGGAAATTCTGTTTGACCGGGGCCTTTTTTTATCCTGAAGCTACTTTTTATGGTGTTGAGCAAAGGCATGAACTGCATCATTATGCAAAGATTGCCAAGAACTATACCCAGTTGGAAAATGCCTACTTCATACACAGCAACATTACCCAGATCAATTTTAAAGAGTTTGACCACTTTTATTTTTTTAATGCTTTTTATGAAAATATAGACCGGGAGAATGCCATTGATGATACCATCGAAACATCCTACAGCCTTTACGTCTATTATACGGAATACCTGTTAGCTGCTTTAAAAGAAGTCAAACCGGGCACACGCCTGGTCACTTATCAGTGCCTGGATGAAGCGCTCCAAATCAATTTCAAGTTGGTATGGACCTCTGAAGATAGCTTGCTGCGCATGTGGATCAAAGAATAATGAAGACCTCAATGGACTTTATAACGCAATAGCACTAATTATAACCAATGGAAACTGATACCTTAAATTTTTACCTGTTTAGAAAAGATACTTCTTTCGATTACTTATATCCCGATCATATCAAAGAATTGTCCCGGATGCACTGGACCCCACTTGATATAGCCAAAAAAGCCGCGTTCTTTTTAGCGATACCCCATACCAGGGTATTGGATATCGGCAGCGGCGTCGGGAAATTTTGTATCACAGCCGGTGCCCACTTTCCCAACACCCACTTTACCGGCATTGAACAGCGCCAGGCACTCTGTGCATACGCTGAAATAGCGAAAGACGAGATCAGTCTGGATAATGTATCTTTTATCCACGGTAACCTAACCGAGCTTGACTATAATGACTACGACCATTTTTATTTCTACAATTCCTTTTATGAAAATATAGAACCGGATAGCCGGATAGATTATTCGGTACGGACATCTTTTGAGCTGTATGAGCGTTACACCCGCTTTGTTTATGCCATGCTGGAAAATGTGATCAGGCTGTTAAAGGAATTTAAGGCGGAAGGCATCCTGGAAACCGATGGCCGGAAGATCATTATAAAAGACATCAAATTGCTGGTCAAAAGGGCCAATTACCGGTAATATACCTCATTCGGTATGCCCGATCGTACGCTTGACGGCATTGACACCGGTACGGTAATATCTTTTGGCCTTAATTCTCAGCATATCATATAGCAGCGCGAACAACAGGATCGTTATCGGTGCGAAAAAGGACGGAAACGAAAAACGGTGGAACAGGTAGGCACCCAAGACCGCGCCAGTCATAAAAAAGAAAATGATATACGTCCGCAATTTGATCTTTGACCTCAGTGTTGGCCGAGCCGCCTTATCGCCATGCAGGATCTGCGCAAGGTCGATTCCGAGGTCGGTAAATGTCCCGGTAAGGTGCGTCGTTCTGACGACCGATCCCGACACCATGGATACTAACGCATTTTGAAGACCCATGGCAAAAAGCAGGCTTCCTGCAAAAAACTCCTTAGAAACCAATGTTCCATCATATTTATAACCATAAAGGGCCGATACCAGTAAAATCAATATTTCGATGATCACTGGGATGAAATAAGAGAAACGCTGGTTTTCGCCCGTGAAGGAAAGGATGAGGCTGGTAAAGAAAGCGCCTGCTAAAAACAAAAACATCCAAAGGGCAATAACTACTGCTGTTTTCCAATCCTGGAACGCGATCCTTTCGGCAAACAAAGCTGCATGGCCCGTTACGTTCGTCGTTAGTACCGAAAATCCTAAAAATCCTTCTGCATTGACAAACCCCGCTGTCAGCCCCAACAGGGTTGCCAGCCTCAGGTTATGCTGCGGGGTACGTTTTGCTCCTAAGTGCCTTAACATCCATCATTTTTTTGCGGCGGTGAAATTGATTAACCTTTTTCTTTAAGGTACAAAAAATCAGACAAAGATAGACCGATATTCAGCATAAAATTTAAAAATTACATTATTGCGATTTTTAAATTCGTTTCCTGTGTTAAAGTTTAAGCCCGTTTTAAAGTGTATCAATATCACTCACCTGCCCCGGAATACCATACCTTATTTTTATGAAAAAAACTGGTGTCGGGTCATCTCAGCAAATGCCCCCCGTCACATTTTGTACGCTATTTGTTTTGCAGATTTACGGTAATTCACCTGGTGAATGTAAAATAATATATGGTAAAAACGATCGCTGTCCTGACTGATTTTTCAGCAGGTTCTGTGCATGCTACGAGGTACGCCATGCACATGGCCCAAAAAATGAAAGCCAAAATATTGCTGTTTAGCCTGAGTCCGGTAACCGCAAATAGGCGGTTAAAGTTTGCAGGTATTGATGAGTGGTTGCAGGACGAGTCAGCGCCTGATAACCTCTTAGTCGGTTTTTGCAACGCAATGAATTTATTACAGCAACAATCCACTTTTCCGACTGCTTATCGCCCGGAGATTTCGTATAATAATGAAAGTTCGGAGATGGAGGATATCATGACCTCAATTGGCAATGACGACCAGGTGGTATTATTGGTGACCCCGCTTTTGGGATGTGAAGACCTCTCCAGTTTTATAGCAGGCGATACCTGCTCCAAAATAATAGACTGGGCATCGGTTCCCGTATTGGTGATACCCGCGGGTGCAGCAATTAAAAATTATGAAAAAATCGCTTTTGTTACCACTTTACATCAACAGGACATCAACGCTATTGCCTGGCTCGGTGAGCTAATAGAAGTCTTCGCGGCTGATTTAATGGTCGCTCATTTGAATGAAGATCCCGGGGACTGCTTAAAAACCGCCGCTGAACAAACGCTGAGCAGGGGGCTTTATGAAAAAACAGATTACGGCCGGATCTATTTCAGAAGTATACCCGACTTACATCCCCAAAAAGATTGGGAATGGTTGAAAGCGAACAAGAAAACAGACTTGCTCGCCTTGGTCCAGCGGTCCCGCGAACAGATGACTGCATTTTTTAAGCGGGGACAAAATATACAGCGCACCCTGCACCTCCATATACCGGTAATGATACTTCCTAAAATGCCCTAAAGCAAAATAGGTATAAAAAACAGCCTGCATGATCATGCGGGCTGTTTTTTTGCGTTGAAACCCGCCAGTAATTTATATCGTGATGGCGTTCAATTGTTTTTCTGATAAGTTCAATTCGTTAATCCAATCCTGCACCGCAATAGAAGTCTGCACCGCAGAATCAGCGAAAAGGTCTTTATAATAACTGATACCTTCTTGTAACTGCAGTTTGAATTTGGTCAGTTGTTTGACCTTTTTATCATTCAGATTTTTGAATTGCGCCTGAATATCTGCCTGCAGGTAGTCGATGTAAAGGTTCAACTCCTTGATAAACATATTGGGCCGCTTAACTTTATCCAGCAGATCGGTAGTGCCGTAGATATGTTTCACCATTTCATCAAGCGAATAAATACGGGAAAAGTAAGCGAGGTTTGGCCCCGGACAAATAGCGACGGCTTTATTTTCTCTCGGTTTGCTGATCGCATACTTGATGTAAGTGGATGAACACAGACCCTCACACAAGCATATTTTTTCTGTGATCGTGTCAAATTCCTTTTGATATTCCTCAACCGGTAAGTCCAGTGACTGTATTTGTTGGATCTTCAAATGTTGATATTCCCGCGAAGCCGTGCAAATAGGCTGCTCGGTAAACTCAGTATTCGTACATAGATATTTCTTTGTACACGGACTGCCGGGATGGCCTTTCTCCAAACGGCTGATCCGTTGCTGTTCCGCTGTGCTGTTTTTAAAGTTATTGAATAAAATACCCAAAGGGGATGCCCCACTGATGTAAAACTCCTCTTCTTTAGCTGCGGTTAGCTGATTTAGCGTTTGCTCATCCACATTGGTCACTTCGGGCACCAATAGGAAAGGGCTTCCCCAGCCGGTGGCATCAAGGTCATAATAGCTTAAAAGAAAATCATTCTCATCCGCAGTTCCGATGCCGCCCTGTGCGCTAACTTTTTGTTGTGGAATGAATTTAGGGGTCAGGCCCTTCGCGATAAGAGCTGATTGATAGCTATTCGACAATTCATGCAGCATTTCATGCCTTTTGAGCTTAAACTCTTCTAATATCGGTCCCATCAAATAACCTTCGGTCGCAAATGCATGGCCGCCGCAATTTAAACCGGATTCTACCCTGAATTCTGAAACCCACAACCCTTTTTTAGCCAGGAACTTCGCTTGTATAAAAGCCGACCGGAAATCGCTCACTTTTAATATGATCCTTTTTTTTAACCATCCGTTTTCATCGGGAAAGAAGTCATTAAATGTCTCCAGGTAACTATATAATCTTGGGTTCATGCCCGCTGATAAAATAACAGCAGATTCCAGGTTGCTTTCCGCGAATCCTCTCAATGCAGTAAGCGCGTCTGTATTTTCATTTCCGGTGCACTCGCCCTCCACATTAAAATTCATTCTATCCACTTTAGACATGATGTTGACGTCGATGGCTCCCAGGGTCATTCGCCGGCGAAGGATATTCTGAAAGATGGTCTTACGTTCATTATCCGGGTATTCCATCATTAGGTCGTAGCCCTGCTTCATTTGTGATCCTTCCGGCATTAATTCAAAATAGCGACACAGATCGGTTCCCGCTTCAAATACCTGGCTTTTCAATTGCTCAAATTGCTGGTTAACGGTAGTGGCCATCAGGTTAAGGTAGGCGGTGATCCTTTTAGCCCGGCTATCCGGCGCCGATTTGGTAATGGTCAGGAAAGCCTCGTTGTTTTTTTCGGAATGGTATTCGCGCATTCTTTCAATCAGTTCATCGTCAACTATGGAAACAACTGAGGAAATGCCATATCGGGCCACTTTAAGCGGTGTGTCGATGGAATAACCTAATCCTAATACGGGAATATGAAAGGTATGATTCATGGGACATAATTTAATAAAACTGTGGGTTTGTTGTTTTTTGTAATGCGCAAACGTATCAACTCCTGCCGGTATAAAAACTGATGAAAATCACTTTTTCAGACATTTTAAATCACTCTTTTCAGCCCCGGAATCATGCAGCTTTGCGGGATAAGCGAACACTATGGCCCAAAGCACCACTCTTGATAAAACGACCTGCTATCATTGCGGCGACGATTGCGTGGCAGGTTGTTACAGCAGCGCGGAAAAAGACTTCTGCTGTTCCGGCTGCAAAGGCGTTTATGAGGTATTATCCCGGAACAGCCTTTGCAGTTATTATAATTATAACGATCATCCGGGTACCAGCAGGCAAACAATCAATAAGCGGTTTGATTATCTAAGTGAACCAACGATTGTCAGCGAACTGATCGATTATACTGACTCCGAAAAGACAATTGTTACGTTTTATATCCCACAGATCCATTGCAGTTCCTGCCTCTGGCTGCTTGAAAAACTCAATCAAATCAATCCTGCTATTCATTACTGCCGGGTCGATTTTTTGAAAAAGCAATTGAATATCAGGTTCGATCACCAGCAACTCAGTCTGCAGGGCCTGGTCGAATTATTGGATCGTATCGGCTATGAACCGCTGATCAGTCTGCAGGATATCATCAAAAAGCAAAACGCGGAACCAAAGGATAACCTCGTTTTAAAAATAGCCGTCGCGGGTTTTTGTTTTGGCAATGTCATGCTGCTGAGTTTTCCGGAATATTTCGGGATGGGTGCCACTGAGCAATCGTTCAGGCATTTCTTTGGATGGCTGAATATCCTGTTCTCCCTGCCTGTGGTTTTTTACAGCGGAAATGGTTATTTCATTTCGGCCTGGCAAAACCTGCGCAATAGGGTATTGCATATTGATTTCCCGCTGGCACTGGGTATAGCCGTACTATTTATCCGAACCGTGGCCGAGATCATCACCCGCAGCGGGGCCGGTTTTGCAGACACGCTCTGCGGTCTGGTATTCTTCTTGTTGGTGGGCAAGCTTGTTCAGCAAAAAACCTACCACCACCTGTCTTTTGAACGTGATTACCGTTCGTTTTTCCCTGTAGCCGTAACCATAATCGATGGCCAAAGTGAAAGGATTGTTCCGCTTTCAGCGCTAAATACCGGCCATCGAATGGTGATCCGTCACCAGGAAATTATACCGGCAGACGCCATTCTTTTAAAAGGTGAGGCGCTGATCGATTTTAGTTTCGTGACCGGCGAGGCTATCCCGGTTAATAAAACCCTGGGGGAGATCATCTACGCCGGCGGCCGTCAAATGGGCCAGGCCATCGAACTTGAGGTTGTTAAGCCCGTGTCGCAAAGCTATCTTACCCAGCTATGGAATAATGAGGCATTTACTGGTAAACAGGATAACCGGCTCCAAACTTTTAGTGAAAGGGTCAGCAAGTATTTTATCGTGATCCTGCTGGTCATCGCATTCGCTGCTTTACTTTATTGGTTGCCTGCGGACCCCAAGCGGGGCTTGGCCGCTTTTACAGCGGTGCTGATCATCGCCTGTCCGTGCGCACTGGCCCTCAGCACCCCGTTCACGATGGCAGCAGCGCTGAGCATTTTTGATCGCAACGGGTTTTATTTAAAAAATACGGCGGTTGTTGAACAAATGGCCGATATAGATACCATTGTACTGGATAAAACCGGAACAATTACTGACGGGGACAAAAATAACCTGACGCTGAATGCGGTTTTAACGCGGGAACAGGAACAACTTGTTTATAGTACCTGCATGAACTCCGGCCACCCGCTTAGTCGATTGATCTGTAGTTACCTGGGCAGCCAGGACCGATTGGAATTAACCCATTACATCGAAACTCCGGGTGGGGGGATCAGCGCAGGTATCGGGCAATATCACATGCGTATCGGGAGCGGGAAATTTGTCATCGGCAGCCGGGAAGACCCAGCCCATACCACGCAGGTACACCTGATGGTCGATGAAAAATATCTGGGCTATTTTTCTTTCTTACAGCATTACCGGGAGGGCCTTGAACAAATCGCAGGATTGAAGACGGAATACCGACTTCATTTACTATCCGGCGATGGTGATTACGAGAAGAACGCGCTGCTTTCCTATTTTCAAGATGCCACGCAAATGCATTTTAACCGGTCACCACAGCAAAAGCTGGATTTCGTCCGTGCATTGCAGCTAAAGGGTAATAAAGTGATGATGATGGGTGACGGGCTGAACGACTCCGGAGCACTCAAACAAAGTGACCTGGGTATCGCCGTAACGGATAACGTGAATAATTTTTCGCCGGCTTGTGATGCGATACTGGATGGCAGCTCCTTCGCCAAACTGCCCGCATTTCTGCGGTTTTCCAAAGATACGGTCAGGATCATTCATTGTTCCTTTATGATATCGCTGGTCTACAACCTGCTGGGACTGAGCTATGCGGTAACTGGAAAACTCTCCCCGCTGATGGCCGCAGTGCTGATGCCGGTAAGCACCGTAACCATTATTCTATTCACCAGCCTGGCCACCCGCCTGGCCGCCAAAAGAAGGAAACTGTTATGAATATTCTTTACCTCCTTATTGGCTGTAGCATCGTGCTGGCCCTGGCTTTTTTAACCGCCTTTATCTGGGCGCAAAAAAGCGGACAGCATGATGACCTGCATACACCGGCCATCCGCATGTTGCTCGATGAAGAACTGGAAGAGGAGGAAGAAAGGTGATGGTTATCATTATTTAGTATAACCACTGTCATTCTTTAAACTACCTGCGCACAATATTTTTGTCACCATAAACAATCACTATGCAACCTGAAAAATTTTACTACGATAACAAGATCGTCCGGAACTTTGGCATAGCAACCGTCATCTGGGGAATCGCCGGAATGAGCATCGGCCTGTTGATAGCCATACAGCTTTACTATCCGGGTGCAAATATGCATAACCAGTACACTACGTTTGGCAGGATAAGGCCATTACACACCAATGCTGTGATTTTTGCCTTTGTCGGTAATGCCATATTTATGGGGGTGTATTATTCGCTGCAACGGCTGTTAAAAGCAAGAATGTACAGCGATAAATTAAGCGCCATCCATTTTTGGGGCTGGCAGCTGATTATTGTCAGCGCATTGATCACGTTACCGTTAGGTATTACCACGTCTCACGAGTATGCAGAACTGGAATGGCCGATAGATATCGCGATTACCATTATCTGGATCGTTTTCGGCTGGAATATGTTTGGCACCATATTTAAGCGGCGCGAAAGGCACCTCTATGTAGCCATCTGGTTCTACATTGCCACTTTTGTTACTATAGCGGTATTACACGTGGTTAATTCGGTTGAAATACCCGTTACCTTCTGGAAAAGCTATATGGTGTACGCCGGGGTACAGGACGCGCTGGTGCAATGGTGGTACGGCCACAATGCGGTTGCGTTTTTCCTGACCACGCCTTACCTGGGCATGATGTATTACTTCCTGCCAAAAATGGCCAACCGCCCTATTTATTCTTATAAGCTCAGTATCCTACATTTTTGGGCGCTTATCTTTATTTATATATGGGCAGGGCCGCATCACTTGCTCTATACTACGCTACCCGGATGGGCACAGTCATTAGGTGTTGCCTTTTCCATTATGCTGATCGCGCCAAGCTGGGGTGGTATGATCAATGGTCTGCTTACGCTCCGCGGTGCCTGGGATAAGGTGCGTGATGATGTGATCCTGAAGTTTATGGTGGTTGGATTAACTGCTTACGGCATGGCAACGTTTGAAGGCCCGATGCTGGCACTAAAACAAATTAACGCGATAGCGCATTTTTCAGACTGGATCATCGCGCATGTGCATGTTGGGGCACTGGGTTGGAACGGGTTTCTAACTTTCGCGATTTTGTACTGGGTGATCCCGAGAATTTACAGAACAGAACTTTACTCCAAAAAACTGGCCTCTTTCCACTTTTGGATCGGCACGCTGGGGATCTTGTTTTATGTAATACCGCTGTACTGGGCAGGCTTTACCCAGGGATTGATGCTGAAGGAATTTACACAGGAAGGCATATTAAAATACAGCTTTTTAGAAACGGTATTACGCATCATCCCGATGTGGGTTACCCGTTCCTTAGGCGGTATGATGTACCTGACCGGCGTAATTGCAATGGCTTATAACTTAACACGCACCGCCCTGCAAGGTAAGTTGCTGGCTAATGAACCTGCGCAGGCGATGGCCTTAGCACCGGTAAGCACTATGGCGAAGGAAGCCAGCTGGCACCGCAGGCTTGAACGCAGGCCGATACAGTTTATGATTCTCGCGCTGATCGTCATACTGATCGGGTCGTTTATCGAGATCATGCCTACATTAACCATATCATCAAATATACCCACCATAGCGAGTGTGAAACCTTATACACCGCTCGAGCTTCAGGGAAGAGATATTTATATCCGTGAAGGCTGCATGGGCTGCCATTCGCAAACCGTGAGGCCGTTCCGTTCGGAAACCGAGCGTTACGGGCAATACAGTAAAGCCGGTGAGTTTGTTTATGATCACCCCTTCCTGTGGGGATCAGAAAGAAAAGGACCGGACCTGGCACGTATAGGCGGCAAATATCCTAACGCCTGGCATTATAATCACCTGATGGACCCGCGCCTGATGTCGCCGGGGAGTATTATGCCGGATTATGACTGGCTGATTACCCAGGATCTGGATACGACCACCACGATTGCAAAAATAAACGCGATGCGGAAAATAGGTGTGCCTTATCCCTTAGGTTATGAAAATGTTGCAAATCGTGACCTGGATAAACAAGCTAAAGGCATTGCCGCCAATTTAGCTGAAGACCATATCAAAGTATCCAGCCGGAAAGAAATTATTGCCATTACCGCGTACCTGCAACGGTTAGGAATGGATATTAAAGCAGATAAAACAACCACTAAATAATACGACCATGTTTGATCAATTTGTAAAAGGCCTTTCGGGACAACAAACGTACCTGATCTTCTCCCTTTGGATATTCCTTGTATTTTTCGTAGTGGTCAGTATCCTGCTTTTTATTACCAAGAAACAGCACACCGATTATATGAGTGATCTTCCATTAGAAGACGGAACACCGGATGCCCCTCAATCTTTACCGTTATGACCAGCCTGTTAATAATTGGTTTGGTCGATGACCATAGCATGATTCCCGGAGACATTGAAAACTACATCGGCTACGGCGCAATTATGACAGCAATGCTGCTGTTCCTCGCGGCTATGCTGGTGTTGCTGCGGACATTCAAAGTATTGACACGGATTGTCTTGAAGTCCGAAGGTTATACTGAAGAACAGATCATTGCGGAAATGAACCCGGTTAAACTCAAAAAGGTGAAGAAGCCATCGGGAGAGGTTTGGAACAAGTTATTGTCTTTAAGGCCTTTATCAGAGGAAAAGGAGATTTTGATTGCCCATGATTATGATGGTATCCAGGAACTTGATAATCCCATTCCGGCCTGGTTCATGTATTTGTTTTATGGCACGATCATTTTTGCTGTGGGCTATTTGTTGAACTATCATGTTTTTCATACCGGCCAATTGCAATACGAGGAATATAAAACGGAAATGGCCCAGGCTGAGGTGGCACATAAATTATATCTGAGCAAAGCGGCTAATCAGGTTGACGAAAATACCGTGAAGCTGGTGCATGACCCGGCAGTTATTGCTTCAGGGCAGGCGATATTTAAGACCAATTGTGTTCCTTGCCATGGCGATCATGCGCAAGGGGTGGTCGGGCCTAATTTAACCGATGACTACTGGCTACATGGCAATAAGATTGGCGATTTGTTTAAAACGGTTAAATACGGGGTTTTAACAAAAGGGATGCCTACCTGGGAGAAGGTATTGACCCCAAAACAGATCTCGGACGTGGTGAACTTTGTGAAATCCATTCATGGGACAAATCCCGCAAATCCTAAAGCACCGCAGGGAATAAAAGAAACAGACGATGCGCCCGCTTCAGTAAAAAAGGAATCCGCAAAATTAGTGTCAACTAACAGATCATGAACGGACTGCTGGAGGCAAAGGAAGACGGTGCGCGAAAATGGATTTATCCATTACTTCGTAAAGGTAAATACTACCAATGGCGCAGCGCGATAAGCTATATCTACCTGATTGTTTTTTTTACAGGTCCGTTTATCCGGATCAATGGGCAGCCGTTACTAATGCTGAATGTAATCGACAGGCAGTTTGTGTTGCTGGGGCAGGTATTCTGGCCACAGGATATCTTCCTGTTCATGCTGGCATCACTGATATTCGTTGTTTGCATCGTATTATTCACTATCGTTTTTGGGCGCATATTTTGTGGCTGGATATGTCCGCAGACGATATTTATGGAAATGGTTTTCCGTAAGGTGGAAGTCTGGATAGAAGGGGATGCTAATAAAAGAAAAAAACTTGATGCAGGAGCATGGACCACCGATAAAATATTTAAGAAAACGTTGAAGCATATCCTGTTTATTATCTTGTCATTTCTGATTGCCAATACCTTTTTGGCTTACATTATCGGGAGTGTTAATTTAATAAAGATCATGACCGAGCCCGTAAACCTGCACTGGGTTGGCTTTTTCAGCATATGGGTATTCTCCGCCATTTTTTATCTGGTTTACAGCCAGGTCCGGGAATTGGTGTGTACGGTAATTTGCCCCTACGGCAGGTTACAGGGCGTGCTGATGGATGAAAATACGCTGGTGGTAGCTTATAATGATGTTAGGGGGGAGCCCAGGGGCAAACTGGATAAAACCGGCAGTTCATCAAAAGGTGATTGTGTGGATTGTGGATTATGTATTGCCGTATGCCCGACTGGCATCGATATCCGCAACGGCACGCAGATGGAATGTATCAATTGTACCGCTTGCATAGACGTTTGTGACGAGGTGATGGATAAGATACATAAACCCCGGAGCTTGGTAGGTTATTACGCTGAAAACATGATCCATACAAAGGAAAAACCGTCGTTTAATATTCGGATGATCGGTTATAGCTGCGTTATAGCGGTTTTGATGGGCGTAATGAGCTTTTTTATTTTCAGCCGGAGTGATATGGACATCACCGTAATGCGTAGCGCAGGCATGCTTTACCAGGAGCAACCAAATGGCTATGTCAGCAATATTTATACCGCGGACATTACCAATAAGGCAAATAAGGATCGCGCCGTAATATTAAGGGCCGAAGACCCGGAGATTAGGATAAAATATATTCAGGCGCCGGGCATTGCCGGTAAGGGTAGTGACGTGAAAACTGTCTTCTTTATCCTGATACCTGCCCGCAAAATTCATTCCGTAGAAACGGATGTGCGTCTACAGCTTATCAGCGGAAATCAAATTATTCAAACCGTAACGACCACTTTTGTGGGACCATTAAACAATTAAGAAATGAACTGGGGAAAAGCAACTATATTGATCTTAGTGATTTTTGTACTTTTTATAAGCGGCATGAGCTATTATATGTTCAGTTCGCCGAAGGATGAATATGATCACCAGTATTATGAAAACGGCTTAAATTTCGATCACGATTATATCCGTGAAAAACAGGTAACTGAAGATCATGCCGCCCCGACCATCAGGGTCGGTACTGATTCTATCAAATTTACTTTTCCGCAGGTTATTAAAGGCGAGGTGAAATTCTCCCGCCCATCGAGTGATGCGGCAGATGTCAGCTATCCACTGGATTCCAAAGATCCCAAATCACTTCAGTTGGCGGCCACGCACCTTTTAAAAGGAAGGTGGCAATTAGTTTTTGAGTGGAAAAGTGGCAACAAGGCTTACTTGTATCAGCACGAAATTTATATCAAATGAGTAATAACGCCATCGCTTTTTTTATAGGGTTATTCGGAAGTATCCACTGCGTCGGTATGTGCGGCCCTTTGGCTTTTGCCGTTCCTTCCATCCGGGCTAAATGGTGGCTGGTTGTTGCTGATAAGGTAAGTTATAATGCAGGCCGGGTTATCACTTATTCTTTTTTAGGTTTGCTCATTGGTTTTATTGGCAAACAACTGTGGCTCTCCGGGCTGCAGCAGTGGGTAAGCCTCGTCAGCGGATTGTTTATCATCATGGCCGGGTTTTCACGGTTATTTAAGATCCACGTTGGGGATAACGGTTTTCTATCAGCGCTTTTATTACCTGTTAACCGCTCGTTAAACTACGCGCTGCGGCACCATGCCGGGCATTTTGTAGTTGGCTTGCTCAATGGCTTCCTGCCCTGCGGCTTTGTTTACCTGGCTTTGGCAGGTGCAATCAATACAAATACGCCATTAGCAGCTGCGCAATTCATGTTTTTCTTTGGGGCTGGTACGTTTCCATTGATGCTTTTGGCAACGCTTAGCGCGGGTTTTGTTGGCCCGGTGGTACGCAGGCGGATCAATCGGGTTATGCCATACCTGATGGTTTGCCTTGGTTTTTGGTTTATTCTGCGAGGTATGAATTTAGCTATTCCTTACCTGAGCCCTGCTAAACCATCGGCAGGGGTGAACGTTTGCCATTAGGCCTTGCCACCCCATGGTATTTAGATGGACATACTGAATAGCTGGCTGGTGGGTTTGTTTTGCCATAACCGGGCATCAAGGCACATACAGACGTTGCGCAGGAACCGCTTACCCAAAGGGGTGACCTCTAATCCCCGGGAGTTCAGTCGGATTAATTCATCGTCTGCCAGGGCTTGCAGCCTTTCTATCCCTTCAAAAATAGCTGTTGAATATTGCGTATGATGGTTCCAGCCGGTATATCCATTACACATGATGTCAAGGATGTGCTGGCGAATGATCAGATCTTCATCCGTTAATAAATGACCTTTAAAAACGGGCAGCTCACCTTGTTTGATGATTTCCAGGTACTCTTCCAGCACCTTCACATTTTGTGCAAAGGCATATAAAGAGTCGCTGATGGAGGATACTCCTAATCCGATAAGCAACTGCGTGTGTTGCTGGGTATATCCCATAAAATTGCGGTGAAGTTTTCCAGCGCATTCAGCCTTAATGAGGGCATCGCCGGGAAGCGCAAAATGATCCATGCCAATTTCTTCATAACCGAAACTTTTCAGCAGGTTGCGCCCTGTTGCGTAAAGCCTGCTTTTTTCATGGGCATCTGGCAGGTCCATTTCCGTGAACTTTCTTTGTCCTGCTTTAAGCCAGGGAACATGTGCATAACTGTAAAAAGCGATTCTTTCGGGCCTTAGTTCGGCAACCTGATGAAGTGTGGTGATTAATCCATGTGTGGTTTGTAGTGGGAGCCCATAAATGAGATCGAAATTGATGGAAGTATAACCTATTCTGCGTGCCTGTTGTGTAACTATCTTTACCTGTTCAAAGCTTTGATACCTGTTAATGATCTCTTGTACTTTAGGGTCGAAATCCTGGACACCCAGGCTAAGCCGGCGAAATCCGAGCGTATATAGCACTTCCAAATGGTCTACAGTCGTGTTTGCAGGATGCGCCTCAAAGCTAAACTCGGCTTTTGGGTGTATACTGGCAGTTTTAAGTAATCCGCCAATTAGTAACTTAAGATTTTCTGCGGTAAAAAAAGTCGGTGTCCCGCCGCCCAGATGCAGTTCACGGATCACGGGAACGTCATCAAGCAAATTTAGATAGATATTCCACTCCTTTAATACGGCATTGATGTAAGGTTGTTCAACCCGGTGGTTCTTGGTAATCCGGGTATTACAGCCGCAATAAGTACAGCCGCTTTCGCAGAATGGCAAATGGATATAAAGGCTGATTCCATCCTTGTTGTTGCTCTCCCAAATCGCTATAGTGGGTGACGATTTTATGGCATCTCCATCGCCCAAAATCTTAATAATCCGTATTTGGCCAGGTCATTTAACGTAAAGGAAATTATAGCCGTATAACCGATTACAATTAGCGTGTCTTTTATTGGGATCGCTGTAAAGCTCAACAGCCCGTATGTGACTAAAAAAATTCCTAAAACCATATCTCCCAAAATAAGGTATAGCAGGGTTTTACTTGGCCACGAATTCCAAAAGTGCCTCTTTTCCCTTACGATAAATAGCGAAAATAGCCCGAAGTAAAGTATGATCACAAAGCTGTAGGTACTAAGCGCAGCATTATTATTATTAAGGTTTAAATGATGAAGCCCGTAATATAAAAGGGGGAAAGCTTCAATAGTCATCAGCAAGCCTAATACCAAGCCAACTTTAGCTAAGGCATTGATCGCCCATTTAGATGGTTTTTTAGAAATGATAACATTATCAGTGGCTAATGAGATCTTTACAAAATCGGTCATAAAAATGATGATCAGTATGGCTGAGGCAGATATCACATACTTGCCGAATACCAGGTAGGCAATCACCACGAAACAGGTTTTAAAAATGGAGCGGGTGATCTTATTCAATATCCAGATATTGATCCGCTCGAACATTTTGCGCCCGGTAATGATTGGAGCGGGGATGCTGGATAACCCTTCCTTAGTAAGTACAATGCTGGCAGCTCCCTTGGCAACATCTGTCGCATTACTGACCGCGATGCCGACTTCTGCCTGTTTCAGGGCAGGAGAGTCATTTACACCATCTCCTGTCATACCAACGATATGCCCGTTCGCTTGGAAAACTTTTACAATATTGTATTTATCCTCTGGATAAACGCCCGCGAAACCGCTGTTTTCTTCCAGTAATGCTATCGCCTTTTTAGGATCTGGTAAGCAATCTTTGAAAATCGATGCATTCAATATTTTATCACCGATCTGTAGTGTCTTTGACATTTCCTCAGCTATTGGTAATGCATCCCCGGTAAGCATTTTAACGGTCACACCCAGTGCGGCAAGGTCCTTTATGATCTGCATGGAATCAGCCCGCGGCGGGTCGTGCAGTGCTACCAAACCCACAAATTGGGTATTGTTATCCTTGGTTTGCGCTACGGCAATAGCCCGATAGCCGGATTTCGCCAGTTCATCAATCTGTTTGTTCCAGTTAGCAATAACCACTGCATCCAGTTTACAAAGCGGATATAAGGTTTCCGCCGCGCCTTTAATCACGCTAAATTGTTCCTTGACATTGACAATTACAGCCTCCGTTTTGCGCGTTTTGGGATCAAATGGCACGAAGCTCTTTTGTACAAAACTATCGTTAATGATTTTCTTATCTTTCGCCGCCCCGATCATGGCCATATCGATCGCGTCATGGTCAGCTTCCTGAGAAGCTAAAGCGCCATAAAGCAAAACCTGGTCTTCGGTAAACCCATCAGCAGGAATCAATTTAGCTACCGTCAATCTATTGATCGTAAGGGTCCCTGTTTTATCCACGCATAAGGTATCCATGCTGGCCGCGTCGTTTGGTGCATTCAGCCTTGTAACCAATACGCCCTGGCCCGAAAGTTCCTTCGAGCCGAGCGCCATGCTAATAGTAAACATTGCCGTCAAAGCAACCGGAATAGCGCCTAACAATAATACCAGCATTAATGGCAACAGTTGTAATGGATTCATACCCCTGATGATAGAAACTACGAAGGCAATCAGCAATAGCGCAGCAACAATGTATAATAACCATTGCACTACTTTGGCTAATACTTCATCAATATGTGATTTGGGGGCCGCTGATTTAACCAGCGATGCTGTTTGGCCAAAATAGGTATTCAGCCCAGTTAAGTTGACGATTCCTGTGGCCTCACCTTTAGTGACTACCGACCCGGAATAAACCGTCTTCCCTGCCGGCATATCTACCTCACCGGATTCACCGGTCAAGGCAGACTGGTCGACACTTAATTGCCCTTCAGTGATCATAAAGTCAGCAGGCACAAAATCACCTATCCTAACCCGGATCATATCACCCGGCACCAATTCACGGGCTAAAGCAGTTTTCCAAACACTGTCACGCAGCAGCTTTACATTAACCTGTAGCTTTTTTCTGAGTTCAGCCACAGCATTTGCGGCGCTTTGCTCCAGGGTAAAGCTGATCAGCGCATTTAAAATCAATAAACCGCCAACCACATACGCATCAGAAAAATTATGCAGGAACACGGAGAGGACAATAATGAATTCCAGCATCCAGGCAGTGAGTCCCCAAAATTTTGATAAAAAATTAAGTAACGGATGTGTTTTAATTTCAGTGATCTCGTTATAGCCAAACTGCTTCAGCAAAGCGGGTACTTCACTTTGACTTAACCCTGTTGCCGGATTGGTTTTTAATTCTGCCATTTCCAGTCAAGTATTTCAGGCATATCCTTGCCATGGGTACCGATATAATGTTTATGTTCAATTAATTTGTTCTGTAATAATTGTTTAAGGTAAACCCCTTTAGTGCCGGTTTGGGGTAAACGGTCAATTACATCTATAACCAGGTGGAACCTGTCCATTTCGTTTAATACGGTCATGTCAAATGAAGTGGTGATAGTTCCTTCTTCTTTATAACCACGCACATGCATATTGACATTGTTCGCCCGGTTATAAGTTAATCGATGTACCAGGTAGGGATAACCATGAAAGGCAAAAACAACCGGTTTATCAGTAGTAAATAGTGCATTATAATCGACGTCTGTTAGCCCGTGCGTATGTTCGGTGCTTTTTTCCAGTTTAAAGAGATCGACCACATTAATTACCCTGATCCTGATCTCCGGCAAATGCTCTCTTAGAATGGAAACAGCGGCCAGGATTTCTAAAGTAGGTACGTCGCCGCTACAACCCATGATTACATCAGGTTCCTGTTCCTGGTCGTTACTGGCAAAGTTCCAGATGCCGATCCCGCGTGTACAATGCTCAACCGCTTCATCCATAGTCAGCCATTGTGGTGCCGGATGTTTACCGGCGACAATCACGTTTACATAATGATAGCTGCGCAGGCAATGATCCATGACCGATAACAGGCAGTTGGCATCCGGCGGCAAGTAAACGCGCACGATGGTAGCCTTTTTATTGACAACATGGTCGATAAAGCCCGGATCCTGGTGCGTAAAGCCGTTATGATCCTGTCGCCAAACCGTCGAGGTTAACAATATGTTCAACGAAGCAATTCTTCTTCTCCAGGGTAATTCCGCGCTCGCCTTTAGCCATTTGGCATGCTGGTTAAACATGGAATCGATGATATGAATAAAGGCTTCGTAGCAGTTAAATAAGCCATGCCTGCCAGTAAGTAGGTAGCCTTCCAGCCAGCCTTCGCATTGGTGCTCGCTCAGCATTTCCATAATGCTGCCATCTGCGGCAAGAAATTCATCATGCTCGACAATGGGGGCTATCCATTGCCGGTTCGAAGCTTCAAAAATAATATCCAGCCGGTTAGATACCGTTTCATCGGGCCCAAAGATCCTGAAGTTGCGGTCTTGCTGGTTTTCCTTTATCACATCTCGAAGAAAACGGCCGGAGACATAAGTGTCACCCTCGCCGTCAGCCCCTGGTTGATCAACAACGACAGCATAGTTCCGAAAATCAGGCAAACGGAGGTCATGTAAAAGCTGGCCACCATTGGTGTGTAGGTTTGCGCCCATCCGACTTTCGCCTTTCGGCGCAAGTTCCTGGAGTTCAGGTATGAGCTTGCCGGTTTCATCAAACAGTTCTTCCGGTTTATAACTCTTCATCCAGTTTTCCAGCATGACTAAATGCTCGGGCGGGGTACTTGCAGAAACAGCCAAAGGGATTTGATGCGCCCTGAAATTACCTTCAATTTTATAACCGTCAACCTCTTTTGGGCCCGTCCAGCCTTTTGGCGATTTCAATACGATCATTGGCCAACGCGGGCGACTGGTATCCTCTTTAGCCACAGTATCACTTTTGATCTGGTGAATCTGCGTTATGACTTTATCCAATGCGGCTGCCATCAATTGATGCATGAGTTCGGGTTCATCACCTGATACAAAATATGGGGTCCAGCCGTAACCTAAAAATAATTGTTCCAGTTCTTCCTGGCTGATACGCGCTAATACCGTAGGATTGGATATTTTGTAACCATTTAAATGCAGTATAGGTAAAACCACGCCGTCAGTTATTGGATTTAGAAACTTGTTTGAATGCCAGGCGGTTGCCAGTGGCCCTGTTTCCGCTTCCCCATCGCCTACTACACATGCGGCTATTAATCCGGGGTTATCCAAAACAGCACCAAAAGCATGGCTTAATGAATAGCCAAGTTCGCCGCCTTCATGAATAGAGCCGGGTGTTTGCGGCGAGGCATGACTGGAGATACCTCCCGGATAAGAAAACTGGGTAAATAATTTTTTTAATCCGTCCTCATCCTGGGTAATGTTTGGGTAAACTTCGGTATAAGTGCCCTCCAGGTAAGTGCTACCAACCACTGCGGGCCCACCATGCCCGGGACCGGAAATGTAGAACATATCCAAGTCATATTGCTTGATCACGCGATTTAGGTGCGTATAAATAAAATTTTGCCCGGGCGTTGTCCCCCAATGGCCCAGCAGCATATGCTTTACATGTTTCAGTTGCAATGGTTCTTTAAGCAACGGATTATCCCTTAAGTAAAGCTGCCCAACAGCTATATAATTGGCTGCGCGCCAGTAGGCATGCATTTTTTGCAGTAATTCCGGCGAAAGCGCTTCGCTTATACCGGCTGTTTCTTCAATTACGTTCATAGGTGGTATTTTAATAGAAGTAAATAGTTTAAATATCGATCATATTGCTGACCAGTTCAGCGATCATCAATTCTTCGTTAGTAGGAATTACATAAACCGGTACCCGGCCTTTATTTTTTGATATGAGCAATGAATTTTTAGTATTTTCTCTGTTATTCAACTCAATCCCTAAAAAACCCAGTTCGCCGCATATTCTTGCTCTGATAGCTGCTGAGTGTTCACCGATGCCGCCTGAAAATACCAATGTGTCGATCCCGCCTAATGCTGCTGCAAAAGCACCGATCCATTTTCTTACCTGGTAACAGAAGTGATCAACAGCTTCTGCTGAATGAATGTCTTCATCTTCTTGTGACAACAGTACACTCATATCTCCATTCGTTCCTGATATTCCCAGCAAGCCGGATTGGTGATTAATAACCTGATCAAACTGCCTGGGCGAAAGTTTTTCGGTTTTTATCATGATCCAGGCAACTCCCGGGTCAATGTCTCCCGAACGGGTGCTCATTGGAATTCCGCCGGCAGGAGTGAAGCCCATACTGGTATCCACACTCTTTCCCTTATATACGGCAGCTAAGCTGGCCCCATTTCCTAAATGCGCTAAAATAACCCGGCCATGGGCTGTTTTTTTCCCTGCCAGATGTTCTAATTCTTTGATCAAATATTGATAGGACAAACCATGGAATCCATACTTCCGAATTCCCTGTTTTTCAAAACGACGGGGAATTGGCAGTAATTGCGCGATTCTTGGTATAGTTTGATGAAATGCTGTGTCGAAACATGCGAACTGCTTTATTTGAGGATAATGTATTTTGAACGCTTCAATTAATTTGATCTCGGTAGGTAGATGATCCGGATCATAGAGAATAATGGATTTTAATTCTTTTAGTAGATCATTGGTAATGAGGCAGGTTTTAATCTGCTGCATACCATGAACAATGCGATGACCTATAGCATTTATTTTCGATGTACTTGTGTTTTCATTGATCCATGTAACCAGGCAGGAGACTGCCGAGGGCAAATCATTAGCATTGCAGGGCAAATTGATATTATCGACGATAAATTTGGTATCACTTGAACCTATACCATTGATCTGCCCAAAATGTACTCTTTTTAACGTAGGTATGGTTTGGTACAAAGCAAATTTAATGCTGGAGGACCCGCCGTTAATTGTCAAAATCATGGTAGTGGTTTATCTGGCGGAGGTAAGAAGTATAGTTGCGTTGTTTCATAGCTGGATCGTGTTAAAAAATGAAAGTAAAAGCTAAAATTACCGGTAGCAAATGGTGGTAGATGCCGTGTAAATGATATAAAAAGAAGGTATTTCTTATTCCCTTCCTTTTGAGTAAAAACAGGTTGCTGATTGTACCTGTCTTTGATGTAGTCTATTTTGTAACTGCCCGGTAATTGAATTGTTTTAGTGAGGCTGGATTAAATATTTATTACTCACCCTGTTAATCCTAATCGTCCCAACCAAATGCCTAAAAGAAAAACAATTCCTCCGCCGAAAATAACCTGCAGTACTGTTGACCAGAACGAAGATCTCATGAACTTATATCTGATCATGGCAATGGTTATCAATTCAACCACCACCACCATATAGGCCAGGTGCAAAGCATTGTTTAGATTCCCAATCAAAAATGGAAGTGTATGCAACATGCCGCCTATGGCGGTAGCAAACCCGGTAATCATCCCCCTGTAAACCGGGTTTCCGCGGCCGGTTACTTCGCCGTCGTCAGATAAAGCTTCCGCCAGTCCCATGCTGATACCTGCACCAATCGCAGCAGCAAGCCCAACCAGAAAAGCCTTATGGCTCTGATTAGTCAGGCCTGCAGCTGCAAATAGGGGTGCCAGTGTTGATACCGAACCATCCATTAAGCCAAGAAGTGCCGGTTGAACTTTTTGCAACACATATCGTGCGGCATTTTCTTTTATTGTTCTTCTTTGCAATCTTTTGGGCGTTAAATTTTAAAACGGGTCGGCATATTCGCTAAATCTGATCAGCTTTTTATTGACAAATTCTTCAACCCCAAGACTTGACAATTCGCGTCCATATCCGGAGCGTTTTGTTCCGCCAAAAGGAAGATCCGGCTGTGTCCAGGTTGGGTGATTGATAAACACCATACCGGTATCAATCAGCGAGGCTACATATTCTCCCCTTTTTTTATCAGCTGTGAATACGGAGCCACCGAGACCAAAAGGTGAATCATTCGCTAGTTTTATAGCTTCCGCTTCATTCTTAACGCGATAAAAAGAAGCAACCGGGCCAAACAGCTCTTCGTGGTAGGCTGCCATACCGGGCTTAATATCAGTTAATATAGTGGCTTCTATAAATGCACCCGGACGGTCAATACGGTTGCCGCCAAGGATAACCTTCGCACCTGCATCAACAGAACGCTGTACCTGGTCGGCAAGCTGTACCGCTGCGCCTTCGCTGCTCAACGGCCCAAGTTCTGTATCGCTGTCCATTGGATCGCCTACTTTCAAACCTGTTAATTTAGTTTTGAACTTCGCTAAGAATTCATCCGCGATAGCGTCTACCACGATAAATCTTTTAGCAGCCACGCAGCATTGGCCGGTATTGTTCATTCTCCCGATAACTGCCCAGGCCACTGCCTGATCAATATCCGCATCTTCTAAAACAATGAATGCATCGCTGCCTCCCAATTCTAATACCGATTTTTTTAACGCTTTCCCAGCCGCGGCTGCAAGGCTTGCACCCGCCAATTCGCTGCCTGTAAGAGAAACGCCTTTGATACGTTCATCGGCAATGTAGGCGGATACATTTCCCCCGGAAATAAACAAGTTGGTGTATAACCCTTTCGGTGCACCCGCTTCGGTAAATATGTCTTCAATGGCCTGGGCACATTGCGGTACGTTAGATGCATGTTTCACGAGCACTACGTTCCCGATCATAATATTGGGAGCCGCAAAACGCGCTACCTGGTAAAACGGGAAGTTCCATGGTTCCACACCAAGTAAAACACCAATCGGGCTCTTCTTAATGTAGGCTTCTCCAAATTCCGGGTTTAATTGCTCATCAGCGAGGAACTTTTCCCCGTTAGTCGCATAATAGTCAATAATATCTGCGCTTAAGGCGATTTCACCTTCACTTTGTGCATAAAGTTTACCCATTTCGAGCGTAATCAAGGCAGAGAGCTGTGCTGATTTGTTACGCATGATTTTTGCAACGCGGTGCAGTAATGCCGATTTTTCCGCAAAGGGCTTGCTGCGCCAGGTTTCGAAAATAGTTTCGGCTTGTGTTATCGCTGCGTTGATGACATCTGGTGTCATTTCGTCAAAAGATTTAACAACTTTATTGTTAAACGGATTAATAGTTTGAATACTCATAGTTAGTTTTGATAATTGATTTACAAGAATATTCTACTTGAATTATCGTAACAAATCTGCCCAATATATACTGCCGGGAAAATGATGCCGATCAGCTTTTATGATGATTACCATCAAATAAAAGCAACGTATGGATAGTATTAACTTCTGTTAGCTCGTTTAACTTCCCGGTTAGCTCAATCACAGCGAACTTTATTTTATCCAGATGAATAAATAATCTTTTTTTATCTAAGCGATCATAATACCGCTCGATCAATGAGGTTGACAATTGAATGCTGGTTAATCGGGAACGGCAATCATGGGATGCGGTGGAAAGGGACTGGGCTTTTTCTATGTTTAGAAGTTTTTCCTTTTCGAGCAGGCTGATGAATCCGGCATCTTCCTTTTCCAGTACCTGGATCCGCGCCAGCAACACCACAGTTTTTTGATTAAAAGGTACGTGTGCTTTTCTTCTCTTCGGATCCTTGCACGTTTGCGTTCCTTTTTTCTGACTTTGGTGTGTTTCAGGCACGGTAAGATTAATTCAAACAACGATTATTTTATATGCGGCTTAACTTCGTTTGATCAGTTCCATCTCAATTATCTTTTTTCGTTCTTCGTATTCTTCCTTGCCTATCTCACCGGCAGCGAAACATTTGAGCAATACGTCAAGCGGGGAGTTTTTTCTATTGCGCTGCCCGGGGATGTTGTAGTGAACAGCAAATATCCATGCAAACCACCAACCCATCGGGTTTTCATACAGGAAATCTTAAATAAGCATCTCTCTTTTGCCTTGCACGACTTTACAGTCAGGAGCTGTCAGATTTAATTTGACAATTTTAAAATCGTCAAACTTGCCGTTATTAAAAAAAACTGTTTATAACGCAGTTTGGAGTTACCAATTCAAATAGTAGATAAACAGGGGGGATATTTTCCTTTAGTTAGGACAAGCCTCTTTTTTTCAAAATCAGAATAATATTCTAAGCTATTTTTGACAATATAGTCATTATACAATTTCTAATTGTACTTGATCCAATGCTATGATCGGAGCAAAAAGCACAGTCAAATACTATATTGATAAGTTAAAGGGGATTTCGAACACCCAAAATGACCATTTCACAACATCTTAGAGGTTTTATAGAAGTACTTAGATTGGGTGTTGATCAGTATCAAAGTTTAGAACACCCGAATTTCATTTCCAAAATGTCGGTAATGATTTTAGGGTTAGCTATTTATAGGAATAAAAAAGGAGATGAAAAAAAGTTGTTCATCCCCTTAAGTGCTCCCGACGAGATTCGAACTCATATCGATGGTACCGGAAACCATAATTCTATCCGTTGAACTACGGGAGCAGCGCTGCAAATATATAAATTGCTTTTAACCTAGCGCGGAAATACTATAGGTAAATTTTATCGGAACGGTATATAGCTTTATTAAAGATAATTAGTTCAATTATTGAAAAGTAACCACCTTAGTTTCTTCCGGATTACCATATAATAGCATCAGTTTATTATTATCGGCATTAAAAAACTGTGGGTAAAGCCTCAACCTGTCATAAGTAAAATCAAAATCTTTTACAAATGGCTGCGGGGCTTCCATTAGGCCGTTGTTGTTTACAGCCACAGCAACAGCAAGTTTGTGGTTACGACGATATATATCATCAACATATTTACCACACTGATCATTATATACCAAAACCAGCTTATTGTTAATTATGCCAGAAGCAATCATTAAATCTTGATCGAAATTTTTTGCATTCCAGATACGAGGCGATGATACATCATATTTCCTGATGCCATCCATCGCAAAACCGGTTACTAATACATCACCATGTTGATAATCATAAACAGGATCGGTCATATTTAATGTGCCCATACCTGTTGTTGTATTCTCTGCAGCGGTGGCTTTATATTGTTCACCTACTAAAAAGAATGTATCGCCGTTATATACAATGTTTCTGGCGGTTGCATTGGTTACGGGCTTATCAAACATAGATGTTTTCACCTCTGATGGTTTTGAAGAATTAAATATCCATGTACCAACCGATTTGGTATCACCCATTGAAAAAGACTCCTTCTTTTGCATGTAACCGGCAATCAGCAAATCGCCCGCAGGTGTTATTCTTGATATGTAATTGAAATTTTTAAGTCCAGCGTCTCCAATAGTTACAGGTGTTATTGTAGCAACTCCGCTTGATGAGTACTGATAGAGTATAGGATACTTGTATGATTTGTCGAAATCCGCAGCAACAATGTACAGATCACCTTTATCCGAAGCTAAAAAATCAGATATACGAATTTCTTTTCCATTAGCCGCCGTGAAACTGAATTGCCCTTTATTGATTACCTGCAACTGTTCGTCAAGAATGTAAAAACTAAATTGGTTCGGCTGGCCTTTTTCGTAGGGAGACTTACCAATTACGGCAACGTGTTTTTTATCGGGAGTTAATGCCGAGTACCAATCGCCTGCATTCGACCATTTTGTATAATCCATACTGGCAATAGGCAATTCTTCGGTACCTATATTTCCATACTGATCAATTACACGGGCGGTGAATGCGTTTTTGCCATCGGCTTTTGTGCGATGCTGTACGAAAAGCAAAGGGGTGTACCCAACAACCAACAGGTTTTTAACATCATAGGAGTTATTCATCGTTCCCATGCTCAGGCTGATATCTTTAGTTATAACGATGTTGCCCGCTTTATCAGTAATAATAAGGTTGTTTATCTTTTGGAAATTATCGGTATGGCAGCTGACAAAGTAATTGTTATTGGGGCTGCTGAAAGAAGTAAAAACAGGCTGTTTAACCATTTCAATGGCAGCGTTGTTGTTTCCCTGGGTAACTCTTATTTGCCCAAAGCTGTTAATACTTGTAGCGAGAACCAATAAAAGGAATAAATATTTCATGAGTTTAGGTTTAGTTGTTTTTTTATTGTCGGTTTAAGTTTCTGCAATGTACATCAAAATTGTCTCAATTTTGATGTACATATGATTAGCTTAAACGTTAAACCTGAAGTGCATAATGTCGCCATCTTCCACAACGTAGGTCTTACCTTCAACAGATAGTTTACCGTTTTCTTTAATAACAGTTTCTGATCCGTTGAATTTTACAAAATCTTCGTACTTAATTACTTCGGCACGTATAAATCCTTTTTCAAAGTCAGTATGAATTACACCTGCGGCTTGTGGTGCTGTAAAGCCTTTAGTGATAGTCCATGCACGAACTTCCTGCACACCGGCAGTAAAGTAAGTAGCCAGGTTAAGCAAGCTGTAGGCCGATTTAATCAGTTTATTTACACCTGATTCAGTTAAACCCAAATCATCCAAAAACATCTGACGCTCTTCGTATGATTCTAGTTCAGCTATTTCAGATTCGATCTGTGCTGAGATGACCAGCACCTGGGCATTTTCGTCCTTCACGGCTTCTTTAACACGATCAACATACGCATTGCCAGTATTTACATCGCCTTCGGCAACATTACAAACGTACATTACCGGTTTGGCTGTTAATAACCATATGTCGGCAATATATTCCTGATCCTCTTCGGCAACTGGTGCTGTACGGGCGGATTTGCCAGAGAGTAAATGGTTTTTGTATATGGTTAAAACATCAAAAGTTTTTTTTGCTTCCTTATCGTTACCAACTTTTGCTGCCTTCTCAACTTTCTGTATCTTCTTTTCTATCGAGTCCAGATCTTTTAATTGAAGTTCTGTATCAATGATCTCTTTATCGCGTATAGGATTAACCGAACCATCCACGTGTATCACATTATCATTATCAAAACAACGCAATACGTGTATAATGGCATTGGTTGAGCGTATATTGGCTAAAAACTGGTTACCTAAACCTTCGCCTTTACTTGCACCTTTAACCAGGCCTGCTATATCAACAATCTCAATAACATTGGGTACAATGCTTTTGGGATTTACTATTTCGGTTAATTTAGTCAGGCGCTCATCGGGCACGGTTATTACGCCAACATTCGGCTCAATTGTACAAAAAGGAAAGTTTGCCGCCTGTGCTTTAGCGTTTGATAAGCTGTTAAAAAGTGTTGATTTACCCACGTTAGGCAAACCTACTATACCACATTGTAGTCCCATATTTTTATTTTAGTATCAAGTAGTTAGCATCAAGTATCAAAAATCCTAACTCTTATGTATTGTTATATTCTTTTCGGGCGCAAAGATAACAGAAAAAATCACCTTGTAATTTGAAAAATTAGGTGTATTAATTTGCTTTAGGCGTCGATGCAAAATAAAAAACCTCCTGCCATTACAGCAGGAGGTTACATAAATTATAATAAGTTTAGTTTGGGCCTATATTTCGAATGAGAAGTCCTCATCAGCCGATGTTTTGGCCGCTTCAGGGGTTTCGCTAAATTCATAGCGTTTTTCTACTACTTCCTGGTTGTCTTTTATATATTCAATGGTTTCTTTTAACCCCTCTGCAAACTTTTCGAAATCTTCTTTATATAAAAAGATCTTGTGTTTAATGAAAACGCCATCCTCTAAACGCTTTTTGCTTTCGGTAATAGTAACATAATAATCGTTTGATCGTGTTGCTTTTACATCAAAAAAATAAGTTCGTTTACCTGCTCTTACCTTCTTTGAAAATACCTCTTCACGTTCTCTGTTGTCAAAGTCTCCCATATAAAATCAATTGTAATTAGTTTTGATTGGCATAAATATAAATAAAATTTCAATCTACAAGTATTTATGTAAATAATATTGTGATTTAAGTATAGGTTTATTTCGAATATTTTAATGTTTTTTTATTTTTCCAGGAGCGTACGCTAATTACTCGCTTAAAAGCTTCTTTTTTTGCGCATCAAATTCTGCCTGGGTTAATGCTCCCGAATCAAGTAATTCCTTTAACTTTTTAATTTCATCGGCAACAGATCCGGATGGGGTGGGGGTGCTCGCCTGGCATGGTACAACCTCGCAGGCCAGAATTGCATCGTTAATATAAACGGAGAAACGAAATGGGCCGCCTGCACCCACTATAAACATGTATTTGTCTATGCCGTTTAAATGGTCTTTTATAATGTTTTTGATTATTACACCGCCATTGGTAAACGCTTTGGGTAAACCCGGTGATGGGTGGGGAGAAGGAAATGGGATGCCCCGTTGCTCAATATATAAAAATGAACCATTATTGCCTGACCCTTTACCAAGCCTAACTGTATCATTTAAATGATAGGTGATGCCGTTAGCCGCTTTATATGATGTTATTTTTTGAGCTTTGGTTAATAAGGGGACTAATAACAATATAAGTATTGATATTTTTTTCATAATTGGTAAAAGGTTTAATATAAATACGTGCTACTAAGTAAGCAAATAATTTGATAAAATCCGCTCACGAATTATTTCATCAGGCATTTTCTTCTTCTTCCAGCAATTGCTTTTCGTACAGTTCAAAGTAAGTGCCTTTTTGTTGCATCAGGTATTCGTGGTTACCTTGTTCTATGATCTGGCCGCTATCCATCACTAAAATCTTATCGGCATTTTTTATGGTTGATATGCGGTGGGCTATAATAATGCTGGTTTTACCCTTCATTACATTACCGAGATTATTGAGAATTTCTTCTTCGGTGCGGGTATCAACCGCCGAGAGGCAATCATCAAACACCAAAACTTGCGGATGTTTTACAATGGCACGGGCAATAG
This sequence comes from Bacteroidota bacterium, assembly GCA_013287375.1. Taxonomy (GTDB): domain Bacteria; phylum Bacteroidota; class Bacteroidia; order Sphingobacteriales; family Sphingobacteriaceae; genus Mucilaginibacter. The sequence continues at coordinate 29,076 of JABDDX010000002.1, forward strand.
ATACACGTTGTTTTTGTCCGCCGGATAATGTAACACCACGCTCACCAATTAATGTCTCAAAGCCTTTTTCCAACTCCATAATGTTTTTATAAACGGCGGCATCTTTAGCAGCTTGCTCAACAACCGGCATATCTAAAACATCGGCACTAAAGGCAATGTTGTTGGCGATGGTATCTGAAAACAGGAAAACCTCCTGTGGTACAAACCCAATCTGTGAACGATAGCCTTCCAGGTCGTATCCAGGGAGTGGCTTGCTATCAATCAATACCTCGCCGCCTGTGGTATCATACATTCGCATTAACAAGTTGGCAATAGTTGATTTACCGGAACCTGTGCGCCCAATGATAGCCACCATTTCGCCGGGATGTATGGTAAATGATACTGATTTTAATGCCTGTATGCCGGTATCAGGATAAATAAAGGAAACATCGTTAAAAGTAATTTTACCGCTGATGTTTTCTTTTGGAACTTTGGGTGATATGATCTCGGGCTGTTCGTGCAGAAATTCATTAATACGTTTTTGCGATGCGGACGCACGCTGAATGAGTGAGGTTACCCAGCCTAATGACATTACAGGGAAGGTAAGCATATTAAGATACACGATAAACTCCGCCACATTACCCGCACTGATGTTGCCTTTCATCACCTCCACACCGCCAACATAAATAATAATAACGTTACTGATACCAACTAATAAGAGCATGGTGGGGTAGAACAGCGCCTGCACTTTTACCAAGGCCATGGAGTGTTCTTTATAATGCTCGCTTTCAGCTGCGAAGTTTTTGCGGACATACTTTTCGCGCACGTATGATTTTATTACCCTAATGCCTGAGAAATTTTCCTGCACAAAGCTGGAAAGGATAGATAAACGCTCTTGTATCTTCTCGCTACGGAAATTGATGACATTGTTGATATAAAATATAATCAACACTAATATTGGTAGTGGTAATATCGAGAGTACAGCCAAGCGGGTATTTACCGTGAGCATTAGATAAATAACCATTACAAACAGGATGATGGTATTTAGACTATACATAATACCAGGGCCAAGGTACATGCGTACACGGGAAACATCCTCGGTTACCCGGTTCATCAAATCGCCGGTGTTATGGCGGCGATAGAAGGCCAATGACAATACCTGGTAATGGGCATATATCTCGTTTTTAAGGTCGTATTCAATATGACGCGACATCAGGATGATAGTCTGCCTCATGAAAAACAAGAATAAGCCACGTACCAATGATAACCCCAATACTACTAAGCCAAACAATAATAACCCTGAACCGAATATTTTATAGATAATAGCCTGCCTGTTGAATCCATTAAAAAGCTCGTAGATGCTGATATTGTCGGCTACCATATCAAAAGCCATACGCACAACAGGAGCAAGCAACACACTGAATATATTAGATATCACCACAAAAAGTATACCCGGTATTAACCGCCAGCGATATTTAAGAAGAAATTTATTGAGGTATGCGAGATGTTTCATAGCCTCTACAAAAATAGATTATTTGGTTCATAGTTAATGGATGATAGTTCATGGAATGATCATATTTTATGCTTGTTTTTATTGCAGTTATCAATAATGAACAAGTATTCCATTTTGCTACACCGAAAAAAACATCTACTTTTGCAGGCGAGCCTTATGCTTAATAAAATGCCTCTTCAAAACTCAACAGAATCGATATTTAGCCAGCTGGAGGCGTTGGGACACAAGAAAATTGTGTTTTGCAGCGACCCCGATACGGGGCTAAGGGCAATCATTGCTATTCATGATACTACATTGGGCCCTGCTTTGGGTGGTACACGTATGTGGGCCTACAAATCTGAAGCCGACGCGTTAAGCGATGTATTAAGGCTATCAAAAGCCATGACTTATAAGGCATCCATAAATGGTTTAAACCTGGGTGGAGGTAAAGCCATTATTATTGGTGACTCTCACCGGGATAAAAATGAAGCTTTACTGCGTAAATTTGGCAGGTTTATTAAGAACCAAAATGGTGAATTTATTACTGCCGAAGATGTAGGTACCAATCCTAAGGATATGGAATACATCCGGATGGAAACTCAATATGTTACCGGTATGCCTGAAAGCATAGGCGGTAGTGGCGACCCGGCTCCAGTAGCAGCACAAGGTGTTTTTATGGGGATGAAAGCGGCTGTGAAAGAGCTTTATGGTAACGATAGTCTGGCCGGAAAATCAGTCATTGTACAGGGGATAGGCCATGTGGGCGAGAATTTAGTTAAGATACTAAGAGATGAAAAAGCGAAAGTTTACGTTAGTGATATTAACGAGGATTTGTTAAGGCAAGTTGCCAAAAAATACGGTGCAGAAGCCATCGCGCACAATAATATTTTTGACATTGATGCTGATATTTATTCGCCGTGCGCAATGGGCGCAACGGTTAATACACAAACCATCAACAAACTTAATTGCGCTATTATTGCCGGATCGGCCAATAACCAGTTAGAGGATGAACAGGTACACGGGCAAATGCTGCGCGAAAAAGGAATTTTATTTGCACCTGATTATGTAATTAATGCAGGTGGGCTAATTAATTGTTATTCAGAGCTGATGGGCTTTACCAAAAAGCGCACTATGCAGCTAACTGAAAATATTTATGAAGCAACCCGAAATGTTTTAAAACTTTCTAAAGCCGAAAATATTTCATCAATAGAAGCCGCGAATAAGATCGCTGAGAAAAGAATCGCTGACATTAAAAAAGTAAAATCGTCATACTAATAAATTAATAATCAACCGCCGGGATGTACCGGCAAAAAATCGTTCTTACAATTATGTTAAACAGAAGGCACCTACGGGTAAAAGTATTACAGGCATTATATGCCTTTCATCAGACAGGCGGGGATATCAAGGCCCAGGAAAAGAACCTGCTGCAAAGTATCGACAAAGTATACGAAATGTATATCTGGATGCTATCACTAATTTCGGAAGTAGCTAACTATGCCGAAACTGACGCCATTGAGCGGTCAAATAAGCATATCAAAACCGAAGAAGACAAAAATCCAGATCTGAAAATATTAACTAACCGGTTCATCACCACGTTAAACGATAATAAAGAATTTCTTGTTTCTGCAAAGAAATACAAGGTAGAATGGAGCTTTGAACCAGAGCTTATCAAAACACTTTTCATTGTCCTTAAAAGTTCTCCTGAGTATGCGGAATATTTGAAGCATACAGGTGATACCATCCAGACTGATAAGGACATTATCAAATTCATTTTCAAGAAAGTAATCCTAAAATCGTCATTAGCCGAACAGGTTTTTGAAGACAAATTTATTTTCTGGCCGGTTGATAAAGATGTATTACAGGCTTTGATAGCCAAAACCTTTAAAAACTTTGCTTCTGAAGATGCTAAACAAAACAAACTGGCAGAAATTACCGGAAATTGGGAAGAGGACAGGGAGTTTATAGTAACCTTATTTGAGCAAAACATCAGGCATGATAAAGAATATCAGACCATGATAGCTGAAAAAACCCAAAACTGGGAGCCGGAACGTATTGCTATGATGGATACTTTACTAATGAAGATGGCTATTACTGAGTTTATTAATTTTACATCGGTGCCGGTAAAGGTTACTATTAATGAGTACCTGGAAATATCAAAGGAATTTAGTACACCTAAAAGTAATTCGTTTTTAAACGGTATCTTGGACAAGATTTTAATTGAACTAAAAGCTCAGCAAAAAATTAAAAAAATAGGAAGAGGTTTAATAGAATAAACAACATGAAAAAAGCTATTTTAAGCATTCTTGCTGCGGGGATACTTTTATCAGCCTGCAACCAATCAGCCAAAACCGCTCAATCGGCCGATTCATCAGCAACGCAAACGGCAGTTGGCGCATCAGGCAGCACAGGTTCAGCTACGCAAGCTAATGCTCCGGTGATGAATTTTGATAAATCATCGTACGATTTCGGCAAAATCACACGCGGGGATAAGGTGACATACAATTTTAAATTCACTAATACCGGTAAATCGCCATTAATTATTACCAGCGCTGTGGCAAGCTGTGGCTGTACTACACCAAACTGGCCAAAAACTCCGATTACTCCGGGGCAGAGCGGTCAAATAACAGTTGTATTTAATAGTACAGGTAAAGTTGGCTTACAGGATAAAATGGTAACCATTACTGCTAATACCAACCCTGCACAAACGGTTGTACATTTGGTAGGCGAAGTTTTGGAAAAGAAATAAATTAGATATGAGATTAGAGATAGGAGATGAAAAATGGCTTCTTCTTGTAATTCTCAACTCGAAAAGTAAAAATTAAAACAAAAAATAATATAAAATAATCATGGCTACACAGCAAATTGTAATGTTGGTATTGATCGTAGTAGTATTTTACTTCTTTATGATCCGTCCGCAGGTTAAAAAACAAAAAGACCAAAAAAACTTTGTTAACGATTTAAAAAAGGGTGATAAGGTAGTTACCACTGCAGGCGCGCACGGTAAAATAGCCGAAGTTGGCGACACTACTTTTTTAATTGAGCATGAAAGCGGCCATAAAACCCGTTATGATAAATCGGCGATATCGTTAGATGCTTCAAAAGCATTAAACACACCGCCAAAAGCTTAGTTTAAGTTAAAAGTTGAATGTTCAACGTTGAAAGTGACATTCAAATAAAAAAAAATAAAAGGTAAAAGATGGAGATTAAAGCGTTAGATGGCTTTTAACTTTCAGCTTTTACCTTTTAACATTTGTAATAAATGGCAATCATAAAACTATCGGCAACAGAGCAAAGGCGTTTATCAGCATTTTTCACATGCCTGGTATTGGCCGCGTTGGCGTGGTTATGTATTACGTTGTCAAACCCTTACAATTACACGGTTAAACGCGTGCTGAGTTATAAAAATACTCCCCAAAAACGGGCATTTCACTCCCTGCAATCAGATACGGTTGATATCACAATTAAAGGTACCGGGTGGCAAATGCTTTATGCCATGATGCATTATAGCAGCAATAGTTTAGTTGTGGATCTGAGACCCTTAAATACAGGGAATTACGTAGTGTTGAGCTCGCAGGCAATGCAAATTGCTGATGGCGAAGTAAATCATGATGTGGTATCATTTAATCCCGATACGCTTTATTTTGACTTTTTAAACCGGATGGTGAAAAGGGTGCCTGTAAAGTTATTAAGCAATGTTAGCTATCAACAACAGTTTTCGCAGGCAAATAATCCTATTGTGAGGCCATCGTATATTACTATTGTTGGCCCTACAGACAGGCTTAATAGTATAACTGAATGGAATACGGATTCGCTTATCGTGAAAAAAGTTAATGAAACCATTCGCGCCAGGCTAAACTTACAGCCGGTTAACGAGGGTAATATCACCATATATCCTAAAGCGGTGGATGTGGTTTTCCCTGTAGATGAGTTTACAGAGAAAACCCTGGAGATACCTGTGAAACTGATTAATAACAGCGATTTTTACAATGTGAAGGTTTTTCCGGAAAAGGTTACCGTTACATTTATGACATCGTTACGAAGGTATACCGAAACTGATGAGGATTTTTTTGAAGCGGAGGCTGATCTGAACTTATGGAAAAATCAAGGTTACAGTACCTTGCCGGTGAAACTTACGCGGATACCGCCATTTTGTAAAGTAATAAGTGTAGAGCCACAAAATATTGATTTTATAGTGAAAAAATAGATGCTGAAAATAGGTATAACCGGTAATATAGGTAGCGGCAAAACTACGGTGAGCAAAATATTTGAGGTATTAGGCATTCCTGTTTTTTATGCTGATGACGAGGCTAAAAAAGTAATGGTTAATGATGCTATATTGATAGATGATCTTAAACAAACCTTTGGTGCGCAATCGTATTTTGAAGATGGTTCACTAAACCGCAAACATATAGCCGGTATAGTTTTTAATAACGAAATGGAACTGAAAAAGCTAAACGCTATTGTACACCCTGCCGTTTTTAGGGCTTTTGATAGTTGGGTACCCCAGTTTAAAAACGCGCCTTATGTGTTAAAAGAAGCAGCATTGCTATTTGAAAGCAGCTCGTATAAAATGTGTGACAGAAGCATTATGGTTACAGCACCTTTGGAATTGCGTATAGCACGCGTAATGTTGCGTGACGGGCTAAGTAGAGATGAGATACTAAACAGAGAGGCAAGGCAGTTTTCTGAAGAGAAGAAATTGCAGCTTGCCGATTACGCTATAAAAAATGATAATACAGAGCTGGTGATACCGCAGGTGCTGGCTTTGCATGAGCAGTTTCTGGAGTTACATAGTTAACTCACCCGACTTCGCTTCGCTGGTCGACCTCTCTTCGCTTGCGGCGGAAAGAGGTGTAAAAATTAAATTTTAATCAACTTACTGTTGGTTAATTACTAATTATCAATGAATATCAAAGACGATTTCCTTTCTATCAATATAAACGGTTTATACTGTAAATACGGCGATTTCTACCTCGATCCTAAACAACCTGTGGAAAAGGCGGTAATATCGCATGCCCATGCTGATCATGCGGTTAGCGGGAATAACGAGGTGTTTTGTACTGAAGCTACTGCTGCTTTTATGCAGTTGCGTTATGGTAAAAACTCAGCTAAGGTTTTTAATATAGTTGGGTATCACCAATCATTTGATGTTAGGGGCGTTAAAATCACTTTTATATCTGCTGGGCATATGTTAGGTTCGGCCCAGGTATTAATGGAATACGAGGGCGTAAAATACCTTTATACCGGCGACTATAAAATACAACCTGATGCTACCTGTGAGCCAATTGAGTGGGTTAAGGCTGATGTACTGATTACCGAAAGTACTTTTGCTGACCCTAAGGTGTTGCACCCCGACCCGGTGGAAGAGATCAAAAAACTGAATGATATTAAGATCAATATTTTGTTGGGTGCTTATGGTTTGGGTAAAAGTCAGCGGTTGATACAGATGATTAATGAACATGCCCCACAGAAAACGATATTGGTTCATCATCGCATTATGCCAATAAACTCTATTTATGAAAAGTTGGGTTATTCGCCGGGTAAATACCAGATGTATGGCCGTAAATTGATGAAGGAACAAAAGGAGTATGTATATATTGTGCCGCCTTTTACGTTTGATAGCTATATTAATGCAAAAGGGGTGAAGCGCCTGTTTGCTTCGGGGTGGAAGAATTTGCAGGTGAATCTGAACGATACACTGTTTATATCAGATCACGTGGATTGGAACGACATTCTGGAGGCTGTAAAGCAGGTTGAACCCAAACAATTATGGACTTTACATGGCAATGGAAAGCATTTAAAAGAACACTTTGGGAATGATATTGTTGTGAAACTATTGAACTGATGCTCGAGGAAAATATTGACTATTATATCAACGAGGATGGTAATTTCGTTTTTACCGAAGCTTACCATTTAAAGCGGGGCTATTGTTGCAAAAACAAATGCCTGCACTGCCCATGGAAATACGGAAAAACTGAAGAGGACGAACAAATTAAAAAATAATAAGGATATTTGTATTTAACACAACCAATGCGAATAGAAGACGAAATACAAAGCACTAAGTTTGAGGATAATTACCAAAAGGCGGTAATTAATATAAATTATACCCAGAACTGGCTTAGTAATCATTTGCGTGGTGAGTTTGATAAGTTCAATCTTACTATGCAGCAGTTTAATATTTTGCGCATATTAAGAGGCCAGTATCCAAAACCTGCTACAGTAAATTTACTTAAAGAGCGCATGCTGGATAAAATGTCGGATGCATCACGTATTGTTGATCGTTTGGTTCAAAAGGAACTTGTTTCGCGATGTACCAATACTTGTGACCGCAGGGCTGTTGATATTCGTATCAGTGATAAGGGCCTCGAAGTATTGTCCAAAATAGAGGTGGAATTTAAGACTAAAGACCTCATTAAGGATAATCTTACACAGGATGAAGCCCTGCAGCTTAGCGACTTATTAGATAAACTGAGGGGCTAAATTACCGGCACCCATTCAGGGAATTTAGGCTGGAGCTTTTTAAATAAAGTATAAAACAACCAGCCTACAAAGGAGCCGTATAACGCACCGCAAAAAACATCAATCGGGTAATGTACGCCTACGTAAACCTGGGCAAAACTGATACTCCCTGCCCAAAGTATCCCCCAAAACCATATCCAGCGCCAGCGTTTGCACCATAGTAATATCATGAATATTGCCATGGCGAAATGATTAGTAGCGTGGGCTGACGGGAAACTGTAGCCTGTTCCGCAACCAATTCGCTCAACATCAGTAAGGGAAGTGATTGGATCTCTGCAAGGTCTTAGGCGATGTACTAAATGTTTAACTATTCCTGCGCTGGTTTGATCGGCAAATCCAAATGCAAGGACTATAAATAAGATAATTACAATTCCTTTCTTTTTATATCTCCACAAACTAAATCCTAATATAAATACATACAGCGGTATCCATGATTTTGGATTGCGTAACCAAGGCATTATCCAATCGAAAAAAGGATTGGTCATGCCATAGTTGATGATATGGAACAGGTGACGGTCGAATTGTAAAAGCTGCTCGGGCATAATTTATATTGCCAAATATAACCAATAAATGGAGTGGCTATTGGTTAATTGTTTTAATTTTGCATCAAAATAATACAACAGCTTTGACACTCATAAAATCAATTTCGGGCATTAGAGGCACCATAGGCGGTGCAGCGGGCGATGGTTTAACACCCGTGGATATTGTAAAATTTACTTCGGCATTTGGTATCTGGGCCATCCAACAATCGGGGCTTAAAAAGATAGTTATCGGTCGTGATGCGCGTATATCGGGTAGTATGGTGAATAATTTGGTTGTAGGTACTTTACAAGGTTTAGGTATTGATGTGGTTGATTTAGGTTTATCAACCACACCGACTGTTGAGATAGCTGTTCCTGCTGAAGAGGCTGCGGGTGGTATCATTATTACTGCAAGCCATAACCCAAAACAATGGAATGCACTTAAATTATTAAATAGTAACGGTGAGTTTATCAGCGATGCTGATGGCCAGGCAGTACTTGAAATTGCTGAAAATAGTGATTTTAACTATGCCGCGGTAGATGATTTGGGTAAAGTGGTGTTGGATGATAGCTATCTGCAAAAACATATAGATGTAATATTGGCTTTGCCACTGGTTGATGTTAAAGCGATTACCGCAGCCGATTTTAAGGTGGTTATAGATTGCGTTAACTCTACAGGAGGAATATTTGTACCTGCTTTATTAAAGGCGTTGGGCGTTAAAACGGTGCATGAATTGTATTGTGAGCCAGATGGTAAGTTTCCGCATAACCCGGAACCTTTGCCAGAGAATTTAGTGGCGCTATCAAAAGAAGTATTGAGCAAACGTGCTGATATAGGGATTGCTGTTGACCCTGATGTTGACCGCCTTTGCTTTGTTTGTGAAGATGGCAGCATGTTTGGCGAGGAATATACATTGGTTGCTGTGGCTGATTATGTGCTGAAGCATAATAAAGGCAATACGGTATCAAACTTATCGTCAACACGTGCTTTGCGCGATGTTACCGAGAAAGCTGGCGGCGAGTACAATGCGGCGGCGGTAGGAGAGGTGAACGTGGTTAACAAAATGAAAGAAACCAACGCGGTTATAGGCGGCGAAGGCAATGGCGGGGTAATCTACCCTGAATTACATTACGGTCGTGATGCTTTGGCTGGTATCGCTTTATTTTTAACACATCTGGCTAAATCTGGCAAAACAGTATCTGCTTTAAGGGCATCGTATCCAAACTATTTCATCTCGAAAAATAAAATAACGCTAACGCCAGAGATGGATATTGATGCGCTTTTGTTGAAAGTTGAAGAGAAATACAAAAAACAACCCCATAGCACTATTGATGGCTTGAAAATAGAATTTGATAAAGAATGGGTACATTTGCGCAAATCGAATACTGAGCCAATTATCCGTATTTATTCGGAAGCAAGCTCGGAAACGGTGGCGAATAGCTTGGCAAATAAGATTATTGCCGATATAAAGGAAATATTACTTATTGAGTGATGGACTGATTTAGCGAATGAGTGATTTTTTATTTATAAGGTGAATAAATTATATTCACCTTATGGAAAGAATGGAAAAATCCGAATTTGCTGAATATTTTAGAAAGAGAACTAAGAAATTTGTTGTTGATAATATAGATTTATTTAGATCATTACCCAAAACAGAAGAAGCAAAAATAAAATAGGCCGACAATTATTAAGATGTTCTTCTTCTGTTGGTTCAAATTACCGGGCTGCCTGCCGGGCAAGATCACAGGCAGAGTTTCATTCTAAACTTTCCATCGTTGTAGAAGAAGCTGACGAAAGTGTTTTTTGGGTGGAAATTTTAATTGACTCCAATATTGTAAAACCGGGTGAGATAAACGGTTTAATGAATGAAGCTAATGAAATATTAAAAGTTGTTTCAACTGCACGTAAGTCAGTATCAAACAAATAAGATAAATCACTCATTCACTAAATCACTCATTCACAAATAAGAACTATGCGTGTTTACTTAGATAATGCTGCTACTACTCCGTTAGACCCGGAAGTGATGAAGGAAATGTGTAAAGTGATGGAAAATACCTATGGTAACCCATCGTCAATACACTCACATGGGCGGGAAGCACGTACGCTTATTGAACGTTCACGTAAAACGGTTGCTAATTTATTGGGTACATCACCATCGGAGATATTCTTTACTTCGAGTGGTACCGAGGCGGATAATATGGCTATCAGGTGCGGTATTGTTGATCATAACATTAAACATGCTATAACTAGTCGTATTGAGCATCATGCGGTTATACATACTTTTGAAGCGCTTGAAAAAGCGGGTGTTATCAAACTAAGTTTTGTTAATCTTGATTCAAAAGGAAACATCGACTACCAACATCTTGAAACTTTATTGAAGGATAACGAGCGTAGCTTTGTATCAATCATGCATGCTAATAATGAGATAGGTACCCTGTCGGATATGGAGCGTATCGGCGATTTGTGCGAGGTTTATAACGCCATCTATCATTGTGATACGGTGCAAACAATGGGGCATTACAAGCACGATTTAAGCAAATTAAAGGCTCACTTTGTAGTATGTTCAGCGCATAAGCTGCATGGGCCAAAGGGTGTTGGGTTTTTGCATATCAATCATCGTATAAAAATTAAACCGCTTATTTACGGCGGCGCGCAGGAGCGTAACATGCGTGGTGGTACCGAAAATATTTATGGCATTGTTGGCCTTGCCAAAGCTTTGGATATGGCCTATGCCGATATGGAGCAGCACCAACAGCATATACAAGGCCTGAAAACCTACATGATAGACCAGTTGAAGGAAAGTATCCCCGGTATTGAATTCAATGGTGAGACGGCCCCTGATAAAAGCTTGTATACTGTTTTAAACGTTTCCTTCCCCGAAATGGAAATGGCTGATATGTTATTGTTTAACCTGGATATTGCCGGAATCTCTGCATCCGGTGGCAGTGCCTGTAGCTCGGGTAGCGATATTGGATCGCATGTGCTTACCGCAATCGTCGCGAGCCCATCTAGGCCCTCGGTAAGATTTTCCTTTTCAAAAAACACTACAAAAGAGGAGATAGACTATACAGTAACCAAAGTACGCGAACTGTGCTTGGTTAGCGCTTGATAGTTTTTTGCAGAAAATTGTTTTTTATTCGATTGTAACTTAGTACCTTAGTGTATTGAGTTTGGATTTACCCCGATTGGTTAAATTGTTGGCATGGTAATGGCTTCTAGTTAGTTATCAGTTAATAATTAAATTATGAAAGCCGTGGATGTTGTAATTACATCTGCACAATAAAAGCTAATCATGGAAAAGAGTAAAAATATCAAACCTGGTCAGGCCCCTGAGAGAAAGCAACCGGAAAAAGACAAAACAATCTATCCGCACGAGAATGAGTTTTCTGAACCAGCAGAAGGTAGTGATGCGTCATATAGTGAGAAAAATGATGTTACTCCTCCAAATAAAAAGGAGTTTCCAGCAGTTGGCCCTGCAGAAACAGATTTTGTTAGCCGCCCTAATGGCCGCACCACAGGTCGTATGGTAGGCCATGAACCAGGAACCGAAAACAATCTATAATCTATTACAATTATGAAAAGCGAAAACAAAATCTCGGAAAATGATCGTGAAATGAAACCACACACCCACAGCAACGACTATAACAACGAAATGAGTTCGGGAACTATAGGCGCTGAAGGTGCGAATGATAATGGTGCAAGTACATTAAGGGCATTGCATAAGAAACATGCAAATAAATCTTTTGTCAAAAGCCATAGAAAACCTATATTATAGTTACCGGCTAAACCGGGATTAAATATCCCATTTGCTCACAACACCGGTAATGGAAAAGGCCCTGAGAAATCAGGGCCTTTTTGTTTTTTGATCGATTCTATATAAGCACAAGCATACTATGTCATTGCTTCGTACCTTACAGCAATGACATAGTTTTACATCCATCTGGAAAGTTGGGAATTGTCGCTCTATCGCTCCACAATAACGACACTTTATCATATTAAATAGCTTCTTCCAAAGGCTCAATTTGTAAAGTTATTGTAAAACTGAAAATAATTCTTTAAACATATGATGTTTTGTTAAATAAACATCATATGTTTGTATCGTTAAATAAGATGATATGAACGTTAAAGAAAAACTTGGTGACCGTATTGTAAACCAAATTAGGGCGGATATAACAAGCGGAACCTATAAAATAAACGAAAAGATACCTGCTGAGCCCGAGCTGATGAAGCTATATGGCGTAGGGCGATCAACCATAAGAGAGGCAATCAAAACGCTGGCTACGTCGGGGATATTGAAAGTTCAGCAAGGCTTTGGTACCATTGTCAATTCGGCTGTCAGTGAACAAACAATTGATCAGCGATTGAGGAATGCTGACTTTGATGAGATAAACGCGGTACGAAAGTTATTGGAAACCGAGATTGTGAAACTTGCTGTCGAGAACCACTCCGTATCACATATTGATGAGATAGAACGTTGCCTCGAAAATAGGCGACTAGCTATTCTATCTGAGCAGCACAACGCTTGTATCGAGGCTGATATCGCTTTCCATATGTCCATTGCCAGGGCGTCGCTTAATACCGTACTGGCCGATCTGTATCAAAGCTTTACCTTAACTATCCGTGATTTCTTCTCGAAACGCGAAGTTAAAGGTGTAAGTCATTTCGCCATGAGTCACCATTTGCATGAGGCTTTGTATAAAGCCATCAGGGCACAAAAAATCAAACAAGCTCAAACCATCATCAAAGAAATATTGGATAATAACTATTAATATATATCATGACTATACTCACATTCACATTAATATTGCTTGCAGGGGCCTACCTGGCAGGCTTAGTTGGCTCGCTTACCGGGCTTGGCGGCGGCGTTGTTGTAATACCATTATTAACATTAGTGTTTCATGTAGATATCCGCTACGCCATAGGTGCCGCGCTGCTGGCCTCTATCGCGAATTCATCGGGCGCGGCAAGTGCTTACGTTAAGGAAGGTATCACAAATATCCGCTTAGGTATGTTTTTGGAAATAGCTACCACCATAGGTGCGGTTGGAGGGGCCGTAATAGCGGTATATACGCCAACTAACACCATCGCTATATTATTCGGCGCGATACTTCTGTTTTCGGCTGCTATGACCATCCGTAAAAAGAACCAGGAAGTTAGCACAGAGGGGAGTCCTTTATCCTACAAATTAAAGCTGAATAGCAGTTATCCAACCAAGAACGGTGAAGTAAACTACAAGCTAAAAAACGTAGGTGCAGGTTTTTCCATCATGGCGCTTGCAGGGGTCTTATCCGGTTTGTTAGGCATTGGTTCCGGTGCTTTAAAAGTATTGGCTATGGATTCAACTATGCATATCCCTTTTAAGGTGAGTACCACTACCAGTAATTTTATGATAGGGGTTACAGCGGCAGCCAGCGCGGTAGTTTATTTACAAAGAGGTTATATGGATGCCGGGATAGCTTTCCCGGTGATGCTGGGTGTTTTAGGCGGTGCATTTACCGGATCAAAATTACTGACCCGGATGGATCCCAAAGTATTGAAGTATATATTTTGCGTCGCCATAACTTTTGTGGCTGCTGAAATGATATTTAACGGCTATAACCACAAATTTTAATCTTATTAAAATAAAAAGAAATGAAAAAAGTAATCAGCAAAAGTTTTCTGGCCGATGCAGATATTGAAAAAATCATCGGTTTGCAATTAAGATATGGCGTAGTAATTGCCAGCCTTATAGTTTTAATGGGAGGGATTTTATATTTGGTTCAGCAAGGGCAAGGGGCTATTCCTCCGTATCACACCTTTTTAGGCGAAAGTGCCGGATATACCAGCTTTTCGCAAATAGTTAATGGTATTGGAGCAGGGCAGGCCAAAGGTATTGTTCAGGCGGGTGTGGTGGTATTGATTGCTACTCCCATACTTCGTATAGCCTTCTCTTTGGTCGGTTTTATTTTGGAGAAAGACAGGCTTTACATCATAATCACCGCTATAGTATTAAGCGTGATGTTGTTCAGTATTTTTGGAGGATTGAAAATATAAGCAGGCCAGTTAGCTTAGATTTCGATTAATTATCTAACAAGAACATCCGGCACACATGCTGGACGTTCTTGTTAGATATAGACAATTTCTTCTATTATTTATTTAACGTATTGCTCATCAGTTACGTGTTCCATCCAATCCACCGGCGAACCATTAAGTTTTTCCTGAATGGCAATATGTGTCATTGCCGTAGTTGATGTAGCGCCGTGCCAATGTTTCTCATCCGGCGCAAACCAAACAATATCTCCCTGGCGTATTTGTTCTATCGGCCCACCTTCGCGTTGGGCCCAGCCGCTGCCTGCGGTAACTATTAATGTTTGCCCAAGTGGGTGGGTGTGCCAAGCGGTGCGTGCACCCGGTTCAAAGGTTACCAACGCCATAGCAACCCGTGCCGGGTCAGGTGGACTAAAAAGCGGATCAATCCTAACGGTTCCGGTAAAATATTCGGACGGCCCTTTACCTGATGGTTGGGAACCGCTGCGTTTAATTTCCATAATTTTTATCTTTTATATTCTCTTAACAATATTAATCTGATGATGTTTAGTTTTAAAACTAAAGATTCCTTTAAACAAAAAAGCGGCTGTTCTTAAATAGAACAGCCGCTTTTTGTTGGATAATATTTTTTTAAGCCGCTATCATTTTTAAGAATGATGACAGCTTCTCTTTCATTTCTCTTCTATCAACAATAAAATCTAAAAAGCCATGCTCTTGTACAAATTCAGCAGTTTGGAATCCTTTAGGCAGATCTTTTTTGATCGTTTCTTTAATAACGCGCGGGCCTGCAAATCCAATTAATGAACCTGGCTCAGCAATGTTAATATCGCCCAACATAGCGTATGATGCCGTTACACCACCTGTAGTCGGGTCGGTTAATAAGGATATATAAGGTATTTTAGCTTGTGACAATAGAGCTAGTTTGGCTGATGTTTTAGCCATTTGCATTAGCGAGTAGGCAGCTTCCATCATACGGGCGCCACCTGATTTTGAGATCATCAAAAACGGAATTTTATTGGCGATACTATAATCGATAGATCTCGCGATCTTTTCACCAACTACCGATCCCATTGAACCGCCGATGAAGTTGAAATCCATACAGGCAATAACCAAATCTTCGCCATTCATTTTGCCGGTTGCGGAGCGTATAGCATCCTTTAATCCGGTTTTTTTCATGGTTTCTTTAATCCTGTCGGTATATTTTTTGGTATCCTCAAACTGCAGCGGGTCGCCGGATTGAAGGTTGTTAAATAATTCAGTAAACTCATTATTATCAAACAGGATGGAGAAATATTCCTTCGATCCTATTCTTAAATGATAACCGCAGTAGTGACAAACGTATTGATTTTCAACCTGCTCAGAGTAGTGAAGGGGTTTTTTACATTCAGGGCATTTATTCCATATCCCGTCCGGTGCTTCCTTCTTTTCCTCAGTGGTCGTAATTATTCCTTTTATCTCGCGTTTAAACCAGGCCATATCAATATCAAGCTCTTTCAATATGATGCAAAGAAACGAATTTTTATTTAGATATAGGATTTTTGATAATTTACATCCTGAAGAGAAATGGGAGAGTTTTTAGCAGAAAAAACTACGTTTGAGATAAAATATATCTTAAATCTATAGTTTTTATCAATTTTGGCCCAAAAATCTAATATCGAAGCACGTATATCTAAAAAATCGATACCGTATATTCAAAATTTTTATAACTTCGGGGCCCAAAACAAAGTAAATGGACTTAAAAAATTATAAAGGCGTATTGCACGGAGATCAGGTGCAGGAGCTATTTGAAGCAGCTAAAAAGCACCAATTCGCGTTGCCAGCTGTTAACGTTATAGGTACAAACACTATAAACGCTGTGATGGAAACTGCAGCCGCGGTTAAATCACCTGTTATTATTCAATTGTCGCACGGTGGGGCGCAATTTTATGCAGGTAAATCATTAGATAACTCAAAATTACAGGCTTGTATATTAGGCGCTACATCTGCTGCTGAGCATGTGCATTTATTGGCTGAACATTACGGTATTGCTGTAATATTACACACTGACCATTGCGCTAAAAAATTATTGCCCTGGATAGATGGCTTGTTAGATGCAGGCGAAAAATTCTTCGCTAAAACAGGCAAACCATTATTTTCTTCACATATGTTGGATCTTTCTGAAGAGCCAATTGAAGAAAATATCGAAATATCTGCTAAATACTTAGCCCGTATGGCTAAATTGGGTATGACCCTAGAAATTGAATTAGGTGTAACCGGCGGTGAAGAAGACGGTGTTGACAACTCTGACGTTGACAGCTCACGTTTATACACTCAGCCAGAGGATGTTGCTTATTCATACGAAGAATTATCTAAAGTTAGCCCTCGTTTTACAGTTGCGGCTGCTTTTGGTAACGTACACGGTGTTTACAAACCTGGTAACGTTAAGTTACAACCCGTTATTTTGCATAACTCACAGGAGTATGTGAAAAAGAAATTTAACCTTGCTGCTGAAAAACCGATCAACTTTGTATTCCATGGTGGGTCAGGTTCAACTCAGGAAGAAATTCGTGAGGCGATATCTTATGGCGCTATAAAAATGAATATCGATACCGACATGCAATGGGCATACTGGGAAGGTATTAAAGATTTTTACCAGGCTAACGAAGGCTACCTGCAAACCCAGATCGGTAACCCGACAGGCGAGGATTCTCCAAACAAAAAATACTATGATCCACGCGTTTGGTTACGTAAGGGCGAAGAGAATTTTGTAAAAAGGCTTACTGAAGCGTTTGCTGATTTAAATTGTATTGATGCTACCAGCAAATTATAATTGCTGATAATTATATTTGAAAGCGCTAATGTGATAAACATTAGCGCTTTTTTATTGAAAGGGAATTAGATAATGTCGACAAGCAAAAAGTTGGAAATAAATAAAATAAGTGATGTTGAGCGCCTGAAGATAGTTCACGCCATACGCCATGAGGTTTTTGTGGAGGGACAAAACTGTCCTGCTGAGTTGGAATATGCTAATGAAGATGAATCGGTACACTTTTTGGCTACGGTTAATGGCATACCTGCCGGTGCCTGCCGCTGGCGTAAAACGGATAACGGCTATAAGTTGGAGCGTTTCGCAGTGTTAAATGATTTTAGAGGAATGGGTGTAGGGCAACAGATGATTAAAACTGTTTTAGATGATTTGCCAAAAGATGCTGAATACATCTACCTGAATTCGCAGCTGGATGCTGTGACCCTATATGAGAAATTTGGCTTTGTAAAAGAGGGCGCTGAGTTTACCGAGGCGGGTATAAGGCATTATAAAATGGTGAAAGTTTAACGCTCTCTATTTCTGTATTTGAAAACCGTTTACAATACTATCTAATTGGCTCCAGACGGCATTACTGTAAGGTTTTGGTGAAATCTCAAAAAATATAGCTGTCTCGTTTGCATCCGCATAATGTTGAACATGGATGGTAGCATAAAACTCAATTGGTTTTTTGGTTAGAAAATTTAGCGTTGATATTTTTCCGCTATAGGTTTCCTGGTCGCCAGTGGCTGTTGCGGCCGTGTTTATAGTTGTTTTTGTGAAGCCGGTACTATCTGGGGAAGATTTATTGTTGCTGTGATATAAGCCATCAAAATAGTTTGTCAGATAGGTATTTAGCAGGTTGACATTTACTTGTGGTGAACCGTCAACAAACCATAAAAATGTATAAGCCCAATATTCGTTGCTGTTTGCATCAGCCCAACCGGGTGTAAAGCGGAGCTCTTCAATACCTTGGTAGGGTATACCGGGTGCAAAGTCAATAGGAAAGGGGATAGTTTCTGATTTCCACTTTTCAGGTAGTGGCAGCGAATAGCCTGTACTCTGGGCAAAGCATTTACCGAAAGCAAAAAGAATTAACAGGGTAAATATCGCTTTTTTCATGAATAGGAATTTGATTTAATAAAGCTATGAATGAAAATTAGAAACGGGTGTTAATATTTGTTAATTCTCATCATGGCGTTATTTTTTGGCTAAAGCCATCAATAGGAGAGGTTAACCCTCTACCTAAAGGTCGGGGCAATGATGATATAGTAAAACTAAGTTGCATTTCGTTGCCGTCCGCTTTAGCGGGCGGTGTTTGTATAAAGTAATTTGGGCTTTAGCCCCAACTGACTATTTAAAAACCTGATCAGCAAACATCATCGCTTCGCCAAATTTGTCTGAATCAAGCCCCAGGAGTTCTTTTTTTGATTGGAGGTATGAGATTAGGTTTTCAGTAGCGATATTGCCTGTAAGCTCATCTTTGGCCATCGGGCAGCCTCCATAACCTTTAAGAGCAGCATCAAAACGTTTGCAGCCGCTATTATAGGCAGCTTCAATTTTGAGTTGCCAGTTATCTGGGGTGGCATGCAGGTGCAACCCAAATTCAGTATCGGGGAAGGTATTACATAAGGCAGGATAGATTTCGTTGATCTGCGCTGGTGTTGCAACGCCAACTGTATCTGATAAAGCAATAATGTTGATGCCTTCGCTAACTAATCTCCCTGTCCATTTTTGTACAATCTCCACGTTCCATTCATCACCATAAGGATTACCAAAACCCATCGAAAGGTATACCAATAATTCTTTATTCTTAACAGAACAAAGCTCATTGATGCGTTTTACGGTATCAAAAGCATCAGCTATTGATGTATTGGCATTTCGCTGCTGGAAAGTCTCAGAAATAGAAAAAGGATAACCCAGGTAAGTTATTTCATCATGCTGGGCTGCATCCTCTGCACCGCGATAATTGGCTATGATGGCCAATAGTTTGGATCGGGTAGTGCTTAGGTCGAGTTTTTTTAATACCTCGGCAGTATCCTGCATTTGGGGTATGGCTCTGGGCGATACAAAACTGCCAAAGTCAAGGGTGTCAAAACCAACTTGCAGTAATAAATTAATGTACTTGGCTTTAACGTCGGTAGGGATAAAGTCATGGATACCCTGCATGGCATCACGCGGGCACTCGGTAATTTTTATAGTTTGGTCAGTATTATTCACCTTTGGTTACTTCTTCGGCATTGTATTTAACATCGCCCCGTACAAATCTACGTATAATCAGCCTACTACCGCCATTATAGGTCATATAATTGCCTATCCAGTTTAAAAATACAATAAGCTTGTTGCGTGTGCCCAATAGCGAGAATAAATGCACAAATATCCATACCAGCCAGGCAAAAAATCCCTGGAATTTGATCTTGCCCAAATCTGCCACGGCTTTATTGCGGCCTATGGTGGCTAATGAGCCTTTATCGTTATATTTAAACGGTTCTGTTGCTTCGCCCCTTACTAAATGAGCTATGTTTTTGCCTACATTGTCGCCCATTTGTATAGCTACCTGTGCTACGCCAGGGTGGCCTTTTGGTGTTTCGGGGGTTATCATAGCAGCTACATCGCCAATGGCAAATATATTTGATGAGCCGTCCACGCGGCAAATATTATCGGTACGGATGCGGTTACCCCGCTCCAGTATGTTTTTATCAATACCATGAGGTACTACACCCGTTACACCCGCCGACCAGATCACATTTTTAGTTTCGATCACCTTTCCGCCTTCAAAAGCTATTTGATGACCATCGTAGCTTTCCACTTTCGCGTTTAATAAAAGCTCAACACCCAAATTTTGGAGGTAATCGTGCGCCGCATTTGATGCCTGTTCCGACATCGGGCCTAAAACTCTTGGTAGAAAGTCGGCAAGGTATATTTTAACGTCTTCTTTTTTAAGCTCGGGGTAGTCCTGTTCCAGTACATGATTGCGGAACTCCGCGATAGCGCCTGCCAGCTCAACACCGGTAGGGCCTGCACCCACTAAAACAAAAGTGAGGTATGGTATGCGTTCTTCTTTTACCTTTTTTAAAACCGCGTCCTCTAAATGCTGAAATATCAAGTAACGAAGATTCAATGCTTCGGGAATTGATTTCATCGGCATAGCATAATGCTCCACATCTTTGTTCCCAAAGAAATTTGTTGTTGAACCGGTTGCTATCACCAGATAGTCATAGGTTATTTCGCCAATATTGGTTTCAATAGTGTTCTTTTCCGCATTCACTTTTTTTACATCGGCAATGCGAAAACGAAAGTTTTTTTGACCGCTAAAATTTTTACGAAAGGAGAAGGCGATGGATTCTGATTCTAGGCTACCTAAAGCCACCTGGTAAAGCAAAGGTTGAAAAGTATGGTAATTATGCTTGTCGAGCATTAATATCTCTACAGGCGCGTCCTTAAGCCTCAGGGCAACTTCAAGCCCACCAAAGCCTCCGCCAACAATTACAACTAATGGGAATTTTGATTGGTCTGTAGTGTTCATGGTACGCTATTTAAAATCAGATTATCTTATTAAACAAAAAAGGCTCCAAATGTTCTTTGGAGCCTTTTAAAATATGAGTTGTTATATTATCTCAAGTCTTTCTTTCCAAAGTCTACGATTACCGGAGTAGCGATACAGATTGACGAGTATGTACCAAAACATACACCAATCAATAAAGCGAACGAGAATCCTCTGATAACATCACCACCGAATACGAATAATATTATCAATACGAAGAATACTGTTAAAGCTGTAATAACCGTACGGCTTAATGTATTGTTAATCGCATTGTTGATAACTGTTTTCGGATCATCAGTTTTTGAATGGTGTAATTCAAGGAATTCACGTATCCTGTCAAACACCACCACGGTATCATTTATGGAGTAACCTATAACTGTTAATATAGCCGCTATAAATGCCTGGTCAATATCAAGCGAGAACGGAAGCACGTCCTTAAATAAAGAAAAGAAGGATAGTACCATCAACGCATCATGCGCTGTTGCAACCATCGCACCTAAACTGAACTGCCATTTGCGGAACCTTACCAGTATGTATGCTGATATAATTAAGATAGCGAATATAACGGTCCAGATAGCTGATTTTTTCAGCTCATCGGCAATTGTAGCACTTACTTTATGATGACTTAATATACCATCTTTAGCTATGTGAGTTGATGCACCTGCATTTAATGATGAGATTAACGTTGATTGTACTTTTGCTTCTGCATTTTCAGAAGTATCATCAATTAAGTAGTTTGTAGTGATGCTGATGTCAGAACCAAACGTTTTTACTTCGGTACCACGACCTAATGTTTTATCAACAGCGTTGTGTATATCTTCGGTAGTTACATTCTTATTTTCAAAACGAACCACATAGCTGCGGCCACCTTCAAAATCGACACCGTAGTTAAAACCACGGGTTGCCATAGATATTAAACCGGCAATAATGAATAAACCAGAGAAGGCGTAAAATTTGAAACGGTTTTTTACGAAAGCGTAATTAGCGTTTTTGAAGGTATGTGAGCTCCATGGGTTTGAGAATTTAATATCCCAGCCTTTAGTAAGCATCCACTCAAATATTAACCTCGAGATTAATAATGAACAGAATAATGAAGTTATGATACCGATCATCAAAGTAGTTGCGAAACCCTGGATAGGGCCTGAACCGAATATGAACAGGATTAAACCAGTTAGGAATGTACTGATGTTTGAATCGAGAATTGATGATAATGCATGCTTAAAGCCATCGGAAATAGCAATACGAACGGATTTGCCTAAAGCCATTTCCTCGCGGACACGCTCATAGATCAATACGTTGGCATCTACCGCTATACCTAATGTTAATACGATACCTGCAACACCCGGCATGGTTAATACCGCATGTAAGCCTGTAAGTACCCCCATCAGGAAGAACATGTTTACGATTACCGCAACTACCGCAACGGTACCTGCACGATTGTAATAAGCAACCATGAACACCAATACTACCAGTAAGCCTAAACCTTCTGATAATAAACCGGCGTTGATAGCTTCCTGACCTAATGACGGGCCTACCACGCTTTCGTCAACTATACGTGCGGGAGCAGGTAAACGGCCAGCTTTCAATATGTTGGCTAAATCTTTGGTATCATCAGTAGTAAAGCTACCTGAAATAGAAGAGGTTCCACCGGAAATTTCATTTTGAACAACAGGAGCTGAATAAACATTGTTATCCAATACTATGGCAATAGATTGTTTGTTATTAGGATCAGCTGATGCTTCACGTGTAATGGTTGCCCATTTTTGTGCACCCTGTGAGTTCATATCCATCACTACTTCAGGAGTTCCTTTTTGTGGATCAACGTCAGATCGTGCATCATTAATTACATCGCCGGCAAGTACAGCACCATCGGCACCTACTAATTTAATAGCGTATAATTCAAATATTTTGGTTTTATCAATCGGTTTTACGCCCCATAAAAATTTCATGTTGCTAGGGATAGCCGATTTTACCGCTGGATTGTTTAAATAAGCATCCACGGTTGCAGTATCTTTTATTGCACACCAGCCAACAGTTGGGCCCGGCCTAAGTTTTTGCTGGCCTGTTTGATCCTGGTAAGTAACAGGAGCAAGAATAGCGAATAAAGGGTTTTGCTCGGCTAACTTACTTTTACCTGATAGGCCGGAAGTATCTTTAGCGGCAGTTTTTTGAACTTTATTTAATAAAGATAAGCCGCCTTTTGCAGGAGCAGCAGTAGTATCTTTTTTAACAGATGCGTTATTAGCAAGTGCTTTAGTTGTATCAGTGGCACTAGCTTTTTTAGTATCAGCTAATATTTTGTTTACGCCTGCTAATACCTGGTAAGCCTGTCCGTTTTCAAAAGTTTGATAAAACTCCAACTTAGCAGTACCGCTTAATAGCTTACGAACACGGTCCTCATCTTTTACACCCGGCAATTCGATAAGGATACGGTTTGTACCTTCCTGTAACTGGATGTTAGGTGAAGTTACGCCAAACTGATCGATACGGGTATTTAAAACCGTGTATGATTGTTTAACCGCTGCTTTACCCTGATCTTTTAGCCAGCTTTCAACTTCAGCGTTTGACGCATCAAATTTAATGTGCGACTGATTGTCCCTGGTTGAGAAGATGGCTGCTAACTTGCCGTTAGGATTTAATTTTTCATATTCACTTACAAATAGTGATACGAAATCACTTGTGCTGGTTTTAGTGTCAGCTTCGGCAGTGTTCAATGCCTGATTAAATGCAGGATCAGGATTATTGTCTGATAATTTCTGTACCAGTTCTTTTAACGAGATCTGCATGGTAACGCTCATGCCACCTTCAAGGTCGAGACCTAAAGCTAACTCGTTATTTTTACAGTATTGGTAATTGTGACCTAATATTGGATATACCGGAATAGCGGACATAGAGTCCAGATATTCCTTTTCTTTAAGCATATCGCCCTTGGCATAAGCTTTTGCATCACTTTCAACTTTGCGTGTTACCCATGTAAATGAAAGCTGGTACAAACACACCACCGCCAGCAATATGGCGAAAAATTTAACAACCCCTTTACCTTGCATCTTAAATTATATATGTAATTATTTAGTTTATAAGCCTTTTTAAAATAGACGGCAAATCTAATAAAATTTCGCTATCAAGAAATTTTAAATTAAAACAAAAAAATGACAAAAATTGTTACAGCCGTTCCAGTGTTATGAATGAATACGGAAGCGGGTTTTTCTCGTCGGGTTCGAAGTCTTCATGTTCAACTTCTTTCCATTCGGTTTTGTCTATCTCAGGGAAAAATGTATCAGCATCAAAGCTTTTGTGGATTATGGTTAGATAAATGCGATCGGTAAGATGCATTGCCAGTTTGTATATCTCGGCGCCGCCGCCAATGAAAACCTCGTCTTCATCTTTACATAAGGCTAATCCATCTTCGATAGATTTCACCACCTCACAGCCGGGGATCGTAATATCCTGACGGGTTACCACGATGTTTCTGCGGCGTGGCAGCGGCTTGCCAACAGAATCAAAAGTTTTGCGCCCCATGATGATGGTACGGCCTGAGGTGATGTCCTTAAAATGTTTAAGGTCGTTAGGCATGTGCCATAACAGTTGGTTTCTTTTGCCGATGGCGTGGTTTTCGCCTATGGCGACTATGATGGATACTGTCATTTGTTAATTTCTACTAATCGTTCCTGTATCCAGGATTTTATTTCTTCAATATGAATTTCACCTTTACTTGCGGCGATTGTCATGTGGTACTTGTCTTCTTGAAAAGCTATAATGTCGTATCCGAAAATATATAATGTTGCTCTCAACAAAACGTAAGCGGTACGTTTATTGCCATCCATGAAAGGATGATTGATAATGATGCTCTCAAATATGGCAGCTGCTTTTTCAACAGGTGATGGATACAGGTCTTGCTGATCGAAAGTAGCATAAGGTCTTGCAAGGGCTGCAAGCAGTAATCCTTTATCTCTTATCCCCTGACTCCCGCCATAATCATTAATAGACCTGTCGTGAATTTTTATTGCGAACTCTAAATCAATCATTCCGCAAGGCGCCTTAAAAGCTCATCATCTTCTTTAAAAACCTTGTCAATAAATTTATCAAGATCTTTATTGGTGGATTGACGCTGGATGGAATTTATATAATTAAGAATTTCGGGCAATATATTTTCAGGCACATTATCTATTGCTTTATGTATTTCCGATTTTAACTGCACCGTGGTCATATACAAATCTAGCAAAAACTTTAAACCGCAACAATACCCTTTATATGCGGATGCGGGTCATAATTCTCTAAAGTGAAGTCTTCGTATTTGAATGAAAATATATCTTTCACATCCGGATTTATCTTCATTGTCGGTAATGGCCTTGGATCGCGGCTGAGTTGCAGCTTGGCTTGTTCCAGGTGATTGTTGTAGATGTGAGCATCGCCGAACGTATGGATAAAGTCGCCATATTCTAAACCACATACCTGGGCCATCATCATGGTAAGTAAAGCATAGGATGCGATGTTGAAAGGTACACCCAAAAATATATCGGCGCTGCGTTGATAGAGCTGGCATGATAATTTACCATCGAGCACATAAAACTGAAATAGACTATGGCAGGGTGGAAGCGCCATCTGGTTAACATCGGCCACGTTCCATGCCGATACAATCATGCGGCGGGAATCGGGATTGTTTTTGATTTGATTTACTACCTGACTAATCTGATCGATATGGCCGCCATCAGGCGTAGGCCATGACCGCCATTGGTAGCCATACACCGGGCCGAGGTTGCCGTCGGCATCTGCCCATTCATCCCATATGCGCACGCCGTTTTCTTTAAGATAGGCAATGTTGGTATCGCCGCTCAAAAACCATATCAGCTCGTGTATGATGGATTTAAGGTGCAGCTTTTTGGTTGTTACCAGCGGGAAGCCGTCCTGCAGGTTAAATCGCATCTGGTATCCGAATACGCTTATCGTCCCCGTTCCGGTGCGATCGTGTTTCTGCGTGCCGGTATCCATCACATGGCGCATTAAATCCAGGTATTGTTTCATATTATTGAGTGAATGAGTGATTGGGTGAATGAGTGATTATGATAAGCATCTTTAAATACCTCGCTCACTTATTATCCTACACAAATAAAAATATTCTAATTTTACCATCCTACGGATGTGCAAAAATACATACCGTTGTTAATCTTTTGTATGGTAATTTTTCCGAACGCTAAAATAAATATCGGCCTGAATGTGATTGAACGCCGCGCCGATGGCTATCATAACCTTGAAACTGTTTTTTATCCTGTAAAGATAAACGATGTGCTCGAGATTATTCCGGCTGATGAGTTGAGCTTTGAGTCATCGGGTTTGGAGATACCCGGCAGGTTGGAGGATAACCTTTGCATCAAGGCTTACCACTTGCTAAAAAAGGATCATGATATATCGCCGGTAAAAATCCATCTGCATAAAAATATCCCGATAGGCGCGGGGCTTGGTGGTGGATCAAGCGATGCTGCATTTTTTATAAAACTGATGAGTCAGCAATTCGATTTAAAATTGAGTGTTGACCAAATGCAGAATTACGCCCGCAAGCTTGGTGCTGATTGCGCTTTTTTTGTGGAGAGCAAGCCGGTGTTTGCTTTTGAGTTGGGCGATGAATTTGAGCCGATCAAACTCGATCTGTCGAAATATAAAATTGTACTGGTGATGCCGCCAACCCAGGTGTCCACTGCTGAGGCTTATCGTGGGGTGAAACCTTCGCCAATTAAAACCACTTTGTATGAACTGATAGACCTGCCGGTTGCCCAGTGGAGAAAGCATATCAAAAATGACTTCGAGGAATCGATATTTAAAAACCATATTATGATACGCGGGGTGAAGGCTGCTCTTTATGAAGCCGGCGCATTGTTCGCCAGTATGAGCGGGAGCGGGGCATCGGTTTTTGGAATATTTGAAAATACACCCGACCTCTCACACCTGGAAGAAGAGAACCAGGTGTTTTATGATATTTAATAGGGTTGTTATTCTTTAACATGATTGTCATTCTGAGGAACGAAGAATCTTCTTCGATATGCCAAGCGAACTATGCTAGATGCAGAAGATTCTTCGTTCCTCAGAATGACAAGCGGTAAATCTAAAATCAAACGCCCGCATCCTCACTAACGCCGCGAGATACGCCTTCCACCCAATCACTCTCGCCCCAGCCTTTGGCTACGGCCGATTGCAGTCTGTTATGAACCAACATCGCGGTTGGCATAGGGGTGAGGCTTGCCTGCGCAATTTTGAGGGTAAGACGGGCATCTTTAAAGCCCAGTTTAGTTTTGAAGCCTACCGGCTGAAATTGTTTGTTAGCGATGAGCCTGCCATAGTTTTGAAAGATGGGCGCGCTGAAAAGTGTAGTGCCAAAAAAGTCGGCAACCTGCGCGCGATCTAGTCCGTTCTTCTCGGCAAGGGTGTAAGCCTCGGCCATCATTTCCATTGATGCGGTAATCATGAAATTGCCCGCTACTTTAACCACATTGGCGCCGCTTACTTTTTCACCAAAATCAATGATGCGCTGGCCCAGGCATTCCAAAATTGGTTTGGCAATTTCCTTGGCTTGCGGATCGCCGGAGATGCAGATAAATAATTTCCTCGCTGCGGCTGCGTCAGGGCGACCGAATACGGGTGAGGCGATATAAGTGTTGCCGGAATTTTTGTGAAGCTTATAGAGCTCCTCAGAGGTGTCAGGGGCGATGGTGCTCGTAGAGATATGCACCGCATCGGTCGGGAAGGTTTTTAAAATGCCATTCTCGCCGCTAACAGTCTCTTTGAGTACTTCGTCTTCCGAAAGCATGGTGATTAATATTTTTACGCCGTCGGCGGCTTGTGCCGGTGTTTTACAAATGGTGATAGACGCTGCGTTCAACTCCTCCGCCTTTGATGCAGTGCGGTTGTAAACCTGTAAATGATAACCCGCCTCGATCAGGTTTTTTGCCATGGGCATACCCATGTTACCCAGTCCGATAAATCCTATTTTCTTTTCCATGATGTTAGTTTATATATTCCTTGTCCTCGTCGCTTAGTGTATTGGGGTTTTCGCGTTGATGTTCGCCTTCAATAAAAGTTCCACCCAGCTTTTTTACCCGGGAAGGCCTGCCAACCAAAAAGCCTAAAATAAATGCGACGACACCGACAGCGACCATCATAACCAGTTTAGACATTCGGAAAGTCGCCCACAAAAATGAAACGATTACAGGCCCGGTATTTTGCATCAACACAATGGTGAGCATTACCGTGATCAGGATTACAACGATGGTTTTTATTCTCATGATTTTTGATGTTCTATTATTTACAATATCCGTTTTTTAATGGTGTTTTAAAAATGTGTTTTTTTGATCTGGTCGGCTCTTTTCCTGAAAAGCTATCCTGTTAAATTATTCTCCTTTTAATTTATGAGATGCCGTTGTTGCAAAATGTTAATTGATGTTATTGGCGGATGAGTGGTGGTGTTCGGCCGGATGGTGATTGAATGAGCGGATTCTTCAAAAAGCAGTTTGGAAAAAATGGTCGAATTTGAATCCATTTTTTGTTGGTGTAGATTTTCTTCTCCCTGCCGTCAATTTATCCATTTCTTTATTTTTTGATTTCAATACACTTTGATTCATTAATTCAATTAAATTCTTATTTGTTAACTTTTTCTTTATATAAAACAATATAAAATACTGATTATAATTAGTTTATATAATATAATATATCAATTAAATATTATTTGCTAAAAAAAATGGCATTTTGATTTTTTAGATGAATTGTTTTTGTTCAATTTTTAATTTCATTAAAATTTATATGTGTACTGATTATAAGTATAATATATTATTAAGTGTTTGAGGTTTTTTCATTTTTATTTATTTGTTTTAATGAAAATTTGATTTGATTTTGCATAAAATAAAGCTAATGATGTTATTGATTTTCGATACACTAACAATTTTTCACAATTGCCCTTAAATCGATTGTTTTGAGTGGGATGGTATAAACCTATGCTGGTGGAATGAAGCGCTTAGAAGCGCTTAAAATGCTTCGGATGTATACGGATTTCTTATCCCCTATCAGGATAGTTGTATACATTATTAAGTAAATGGGAGAATTTAGAGCAGGAAAATTGAGGCAGGAAAGATAGAGATTAACGCGCCTTGCGTTTTGTGATTTGCTTTCGGGCTACAGGATAAAGAAAGATAGTAGACAAAATAACCATCGCGCCGAGCCAGAAACCCAGCTTCAATTTATGCAGTTCACCAAAGAAAATAAAGGCCAGGATGATGCCATATACTGGTTCGAGGTTGGTGATAAGTGCTACTTTGAAAGCCGAAAATTCTTTCATTACTGATACTCCGGCAACGTACGCAAGTGAGGTACAGATGGTGCCAAGGATCAATAAATAGCCAATGTCTGAGTTTTGCAAAACCATACTCTGGCCAAATCCGTGAGTGAAAAACAGGTAGAGGGTGATCCATACAAAGGCTCCTGAAAGCTCGTAAAAAGCAATAACTGGCGCCTCAATTTGTTTAACCTGGCGCGCGTTTATGATAGAAAAAAGGCTTGCACATATGGCGCTAACTAGGCCTAATATGATACCCTTAGTGTATTGTGTTTCAAATTTAAATATTAGTAATATCCCAACAACAATAAAAACACCAGCGATTATCTCGAGTTTTGAGATGCGGGTTTTATTAATTAACGGCTCGAATATGGCAGTGAAAAGTGTAATGGATGACAGGCAAACCAACGTTACCGAGACGGTAGAAACCTTGATGGAAGCGAAAAATAATATCCAGTGACCGCCCACCAAAGCACCCGTAAACATCAATTTTAACAACGTATTTCTATCAACTTTGATGGTGTTTTTGTTGAATTTGAAATATAAAAAAAGTGAAATCGATGCGATAATAACCCTGTACCATACCAATTGTACAGCCTCTATGGTGATTAATTTACCTAAAATACTGGTAAATCCCCAGATGAAAACAGTAAAATGAAGGATTAAAAGGTTTTTGTCTACACCTGTAGTAGTAGGTTTTTGGGGCATTATTTTGGTGCTTTATACAGCAAATATAAGCCTAATAAGCCAAATAATATGTTGGGTATAAATGCCGCCATTAGTGATGACATGGTGCCTTTCTCGGCAAAAACGAAGGCGAATTTATCAACTATAATAAACGAAAAACACAGTATTATGCCTATGCCCAGTGGCAAGCCTATGCCGCCGCGCACCTTTTGTGACGATAATGCAACGCCAATAAGCATCAATACAAACGTTGAAAAAGGGTAAATAAAACGCCTGTATTTTTGATAAAGCATGTTATTTAAAACGCCCGATCCACGTATTTTTTCTTTGGCTATGGCTATGTTTAATGTCTTTAAACTCATCGCATCATAGCTATCGTCATGCAGTACATTAAAGTCGCTTGGTAGCATATCCAAGGTCGTATCTTTAGTCACGCCCAACAATTGTCGCTCATGTAAGCCGTTCACGTAACGTATGGTGCAGTTGTTTAGCTTCCATTGCCTTTTAAGTGAATCGTAGGTGATGGTAGGTGCATATAATTTTTCCTTAAGCTCATCGCCATTGAATTTCTCCATAATAAAGGTATACCCGGTATGCACATCCTGTTGGTATGATTCCAGATAAACGAAGGTATGAGTATCCAATTTTAAATGCACCTGACTATTGGTAGAGGCCTGGTCGCCATTGAAACCGTGTGTGTTTTCGAAGTCTATTTTTAGCTTATTGGTGTATGGAATAAGGTAAACATTGGCAAAAAAGGATACAATAAATATAAGTGTAGCGGCAATAAAGTAAGGCCTTAAAAAACGATTAAAGCTGGCTTTCCCACTCAGGATCGGAACGATTTCTGTTTGGTTAGCCATCTTCGCTGTAAAGAAAATTACCGCCAGAAAGTTAATCAAGGGCGATAACATATTGATGTAAAATGGTATAAACCCGGCGTAATATTGGAAGGCTATTTCGTATAATGTAGCGTGTTTGGAAAGGAAGTTATCGAGGTGTTCAGATATATCAAATACAACAGATATCACTATAAAAAGCCCCAGGGTAAACACGAATGTACCCAGGTATTTATTGATGATATATCTATCAATAACTTTAACGTATCTGTTATATAATTCCTTCATTTATTTAATATACTATAATTAAATAGGTCATGCTGAGGCTCTCAAAGCATGTGGGTTGGCCTCTGCGCTCACCCTTCGAGAGCCTCAGGGTGACACCCAGTACGCAACCAATTACTAGCCTCTTCTATAACCTTTCACCCAGTCTTTTTACCATTACCTGTTTCCAGTTGTAAAACTCGCCGCTTATTATCTTTTCACGTGCTTCCTGTACCAGCCACAGGTAAAAGTGCAGGTTGTGCAAGGTAGCTATTTGTGCGCCAAGCATTTCGCCGCTATGTATCAGGTGCCTTAAATAAGCTTTTGTGTATGCTTTATCTGCAAACAGGTCACTATCGGCTTCAATTGGCGAAAAGTCGTTCTTCCACTTCTCGTTTTTAATATTGATAATGCCATTTTTGGTAAATAACATACCGTTGCGGGCATTGCGGGTAGGCATTACGCAGTCAAACATATCAATACCTAACGCAATATTCTCCAAAATATTTATAGGTGTGCCTACACCCATCAAATAACGTGGTTTTTGCTCTGGTAATATATTGCACACAATTTCTGTCATGGCGTACATTTCTTCAGCGGGTTCGCCTACTGAAAGTCCGCCTATGGCATTGCCCTCGCGCTCAAATGAAGCGATAACTTCTGCGGATCTCACCCTCAAGTCTTTATAAACCGAGCCTTGTACTATAGGGAAAAATGTTTGACTATAGCCGTATTTAGGTTCGGTAGTATCAAACCTGTCGCAGCAGCGTTTAAGCCAGCGATGGGTCATTTCTATAGAGCGTTTGGCGTAGTTATAGTCGCAAGGATAGGGCGTACACTCATCAAATGCCATAATGATATCCGCGCCAATGGTACGTTGTATATCCATCACATTCTCAGGCGTAAACAAGTGTTTTGAGCCGTCAATATGCGAGCGGAAGGTAACGCCCTCCTCCTTTATCTTACGCACTTCGGTAAGCGAATACACCTGGTAGCCGCCGCTATCGGTTAAAATAGGGCCATCCCAGCCATTAAATTTATGCAGACCACCAGCTTGCTCAATGGTGTTAAGCCCTGGTCGTAAGTATAAATGGTAGGTGTTTCCTAGTATAATTTGCGCCTTAATATCGTTCTTTAGCTCGTGCTGATGAACGGCTTTTACGGTACCTGCGGTACCAACCGGCATAAAAATAGGCGTTTGTATGGTTCCGTGATCGGTAGTGATCTCACCCGCGCGGGCTTTTGAATGCGGATCCTGGGCTGTTAAATTAAATTTCATGTAAGTATGCAAAATTAACAAATTTATCAGGATGTGCGAATGTGCAAATTTGTGGATGTGCAAGTGTGCAGATATGCAAATATGCGATGACTATATTGGGCCGTACTGTGTCATTATGCGGATGATACACCTGGTACAAGTGGTCGTTTTTGACCTAAAAACATCCAAAATAGTACCCAAAAGAGCGATTTTACATGTCAAATTGCCTCGTTTTTAGACTAAAAATAGATGATTTTAGCCTAAAAAGTACCCCGAAACGACCGCTTTTTGACTGTTTTTGAATGATTTTTACCTGTTTTATCAATGTCTTGATGCGAAAATCCAATGACCAATCTCCAATCGACCGATCTCTAATCTCTAACCAATGGCATTCCCGCCGGTAGAAGCGGGCCGCGCTATTCGCTCATACTGCACAGGCCTTAATCGCCGGCCGGTATCCGCTACTATCGCTAATGCGGTAATCAGCACAAACAAAAATCAAGTAAATCCCTAAATCCCATAAATCATGGTTCAGACAATAATGTGGAAACTTAACCCACTTATAAACACAATAAATCCATTGATTTTTAACAAATTTGCTCCTTATTATATCATTGTTTGGAAACGTATATAAAGGAAGCCTTATTTCTGCTTTTTCAGTTCTGTTTTATTATTCAGCTGTATTATCTGGTTAACAATTATAGCAGGCTTGCAGGCTATAAACCACTGGAGGATTTGCTGCCCATAACTATCCCCGTTTCGGTAATTATCAGTGCCCGAAATGAGGCAAAAAATTTACAACATTACCTGCCATTTATCCTGGAACAAAATTATCCCGATTACGAAGTTGTGGTAATAAACGATTGTTCTCACGATTCATCCGATACCGTATTAGAGGTTTTTCAGGAGAAATATCCCCACTTAAAAGTGGTTACTATTACCGAGCATGATCGTTTTAAAACCGGTAAAAAGTTTGCATTAACCCTCGGTATCAAAGCTGCAAAAAATGAGCATTTGTTATTTACAGATGCTGATTGCATGCCAGGTTCAGTTAACTGGATAGCCCGTATGGCCGCAAATTTTACCACATCCGCGCAAATTGTTTTAGGCTACGCACCTTATAATAAGAGTAAGAATTTTTTGAATCCCTTTATCAGGTTTGAGGGGGTAAAGGCCGCTATTAATTACTTCTCGGCTGCGCTAAATGGCAACCCTTACATGGGGGTTGGGCGCAATTTGGCTTATACCAAATCGCTGTTTTTTAGTGCCAAAGGTTTCGCTTCGCATATGCATTTGATAGCAGGCGATGACGATTTATTTGTAAATCAACACGCCACAGAAGATAATACAACGATCGAATTACACCCTGAAGCCTTCACTTATACCGATGCCAAAACCACTCTGTCGTCATGGTACAAACAGAAAAAACGCCATTTTGGGGTAGGCAAATATTACAAAAATGAGCATCGCAGAATGTTAAGTATTGATGCGATTAGCGGCTATTTATTCTATGTTTTACTGATTATATGCCTTATATTTAGCTTCGAACCCATGCTCGTTTTGGGGATATTTATATTCAGGCTGATACTGCAAATAGTGATTTATAGCAAAACCTTTAAGAAGCTGGAAGCCAATGATTTGGTGTGGTATTTACCCGGGCTTGATTTTTGCTATTACATATATATTAACACATTCGGACTACTAGCCACTTTTATTAAGACCACCCAATGGAAATAAACGCAAACTTTACCGAGAACGCGAAGAATGATTTTCACCTGGTGGTGAAGGCGCGCGAAGGCAACCAAAAAGCCTATGCCGACCTGATGCATCGCTACAAAGACTCCATCTATTTTATGGTATTAAAAATGGTTAACAACAAGGAGGACGCTATGGACCTTACTGTTGAAACCTTTGCCAAAGCCTTTGAAAAGCTGGAAAAATACCAACCCGATTATGCCTTTAGTACCTGGCTTTTTCGCGTAGCTACTAATAATTGTATCGATTTTATCCGTAAAAAGAAGCTAAACACTACTTCCATACATGGTATGATGGATGATGATGGCGAGGATAAAACATTGCAGATTAAAGCTGATGTGCTAAATCCGGAAGAAACATCTATCAAAAAACAACAAACTGAAGAGTTAAAGTTATTGATAGAAAACTTACCGTTACGTTACCGCAACCTGATCACACTGAGGTACTTTGATGAATTATCTTACGAGGAGATAGCCCAACAGCTTGATTTACCTCTGGGTACAGTAAAAGCACAGTTATTCAGGGCTCGTTATTTATTAGGAAACATCCTTAACCGTTTAAATAGGGATGACATCTAATATTCTCTTAAAATATTTCCCTAATACTACTCCGCAGCAACAGCAGCAGTTTGAACAATTGCCCGGGTTGTATAACTTTTGGAATAACCAGATCAACGTTATTTCGCGGAAAGATATTGACCAGCTTTACGAGCGCCACGTACTGCATTCGCTTGGTATAGCTAAAGTGATAAACTTTTTACCCGGCGAAAACGTACTTGACGTAGGTACAGGTGGTGGTTTTCCCGGTATTCCACTGGCTATTTTATTCCCCGAAACGCAGTTTTTTTTGGTCGATTCCATCGGCAAAAAAATAAAAGTGGTTAAAGAAGTAGCCTCTGCACTTGGTCTTCAAAACCTTAAAGCAGAGCATTTACGAGCCGAACAAGTTGATGAGAAATTTGATTTTGTAGTATCCCGCGCCGTTACCAGGTTAAAAGAGTTTTATCCCTGGGTAAAAGGAAAGTTCAATAAACAATCAAAAAACACGTTAGCCAACGGCATCCTTTATTTAAAAGGCGGGGATCTGGAAGAAGAAATTGCCGAATCGGGTTTAGCCGTTCAGCAATATCGCCTCAAAAATTACTTCGAGGAGGAGTTTTTCGAAACTAAGCAGGTTATCTACGTAAAAGCTTAATCCTGTTTTATACTAACAGAAGTTTTTTTTCGTAGGCGAATGAATATCGCCCATTTTTATCACGATCAACATGTTTCGCTATGGCTTGTTGTAAATAACAAGTCCAGAAACCATGGGTTGTGCACTACGTGAAGTATCTGTAAACTTTTTTAATGGATCTTTTAAATTGTACAACCTGCTATTAACAACCAACAATGGTGTATGGTTAACGGTGTTGGTAGCTTTAGGCACATATATTAAAGCCTTTGGCGCAGATGGAGATGGCGGCGGCGGGCGCTTGTCAATTTCAGGACTAGCAAGAGCCGGTGGCGGTGGTGGCATTTTGGTATAAATCGGCATGCTCGGAAATTGGTACCCATACTTATTCTTTAAAAGTTTGA
>JABDDX010000002.1:64703-89430 GCA_013287375.1 Bacteroidota bacterium
GAAATCTGTTTTACCATTTATAAGATATGCGGATTCTGCGTATCTATAACCCTTACTGGTTAATTCTGCCGGATGCTTAGGCCTTGGAAATAAAACCGTTTTAGGTGCGGCTGGCGGCGGAGGTGGCGGCAAAAGTTTTACACTTACAACCGTATCACGCGGAAACTGATAGCCGTACTTTTCTTCAACAAATTTAGACTCTTTGGATGAAATCCATCTATCATCATAAAGATGCTTTTGCCCGTTTTTATCAATTATTTCAGTCGTTTTACTTACAGCACCGCTAACAAAAATAATGCGTTCCCGTACTTTATAACCCTTGGATGTAGTAAAGGTATGGTCATAACTTTTATTCCATACGTCATACCTTGGCTTTTTAGGGGTATCAGTTTTCTGAGGGAATAGGTCAACTATTCCATAATCTTTACTAAATGCCAATGTTGATGCGCAAAGCATACCCGCGCATATTGGGATAGTCAGCAGGTATTTTAGCCTTGCTAAATTACCCGAACGTTGTTGGTTTAACATAATGATCCTCTTTTTTAATAGGTTATAATTGAAAAATGAATGCGTAATTGATGATCCGCCAATACCATAAGCATTGTTAACCAGGAAGGTTGAATAAGCTATAACATCGTTTCCTTCGGTAGCGGTTTGCTCATCTGCGATGTATTCATGCAAGGTTTTCAAGCTGGCCTGAAGCAGGTAGATGAAAGGATTGAACCAGTTAACGATCTTCAAAAGCTCAATAAAAATAATATCTGCCGAGTGTTTTTGCCGGATATGTACCAATTCATGCTGAATAATGGTATCGGTACCGCTTACTTTTGTGCCGATAAAGAGGAAGTTGAAAAAGGAAAATGCGGTGTTGGAATCATTAACATAGATCAATTTATAGGAGCGATCAACCTGCGTATTTGCAACCCTTGTCAGCCTAAATAATTGATAAATTTTAATCGAAAATATCACAAATAGCACAGCGGTACCTAGCAAATAGGCCCCAATTAATCCGTCTTGCCAGGTAAAATTAGTGGCCTCAATTGGTATGGTATTATTGCTGATGGCGGTAGGATGCAAGGGGGCGATTAAAGTCAGCGATATAAGCTGAGGCTCTGCAGGTTTCAAAAATCCCAGTTGCAGCAAAGGAATAATAAAGGAAAGTACGGAGGTTGCCAGCAAATAAATCCGGCTTAATGCATAATGGGTATCGTTGCTTAAAAACAGGTAGTATAGGGCATAAAATACAGCCAGGTATAAATTTGCCTCTAATAAATAATGCAGCCAGTTCATTTGTTTTTGGTTTTAAGGTTATCAATCAGCCTGGTTAGCTCGTCCAGTTCATTTATATCCAGTTTCTTTTCGTCGGCAATAAAGGATACCAGGCTTTTGTATGAATCATTAAAATAACTTTTCATCATCTTATCAAACGTGAATTTTTTATACTCCGCTTCGCTGATGATGGGGAAGTATACATGCGAATTCCCATAGGCTTTATGATCCACAAAACCCTTGCCCTCCAATACCCTTACTACGGTTGATACTGTGTTATAGGCGGGCTTTGGTTCTGGTATCTGCTCAATTATATCTTTTACAATGGCTTCATTTAGTTGCCAAAGTATTTGCATTACTTGCTCTTCTGCTTTAGTCAGCTCTTTAATTTTCATGTAAACTATCTTTATAGTTTAATAAAGGTATTAACTATTTTTATAGTTTGCAAACTATTTTTATAGTTTTTTATTTTTTACTGTTAAATAGATAGGATTTTCTATTTTAGGGGTACTTATTCCTTATGTCTATACTTCACCAGGTTGCCCTTACTTATTTAAAAAATGTTGGCCCAACAATAGCAAAATCAATGATTAGCCATTTTGGTAACGCCGAACGAATATTCACCGTACCCAAAGGTAAATTGATGGGCGTGCCGGGCATCGGCCCCAAAACCTTCGAACTACTCAACCTGAGTGATGCTTTGCGCCAAGCTGAAGCGGAACTGAAATTTATAGAGAAAAACGGTATAGATGTGATCTTTTATACCGATGCACGCTATCCAAAACGACTGAAAATTTGCAATGATTCGCCTATTTTATTGTTCTCTAAAGGGAATGCCGATTTAAACAACCAGCGTATTATCAGCGTAGTTGGTACCCGCAACGCTACTGAATACGGTAAACAACTATGCCAGCAATTAATAGAGGAATTGCAGCCATACAATGTGTTAGTTGTAAGTGGATTAGCCTATGGTATTGATGTTTGCGCCCATAAAGAATGCGTTAAATTGAATGTGCCCACAATTGGGGTACTGGCTCATGGTCTTGATAAATTATATCCTAGTCAAAACCGGGTAATTGCTGAAAAGATGATTGAAAACGGTGGCTTATTAACGGAATACCCCTCAGGCACCATCCCCGATAGGGAAAACTTCCCGCAGCGTAATCGTATAGTTGCCGGCATGGCTGATGCTACTGTAGTTATTGAGGCAAGTGTAAAAGGTGGCGCATTAATTACCGCCGAGATTGCCAACTCCTATAACCGGGATGTATTTACATTCCCCGGCAGGGTAGGCGATGAATTTTCAGAAGGTTGTAACTTCTTGATCCGCCATAACAAAGCGGCTATTCTTACCAATCCGGCTGATTTGGCTAACAGCCTAGGCTGGGAAAAAGCAGAAAGTTCATCGAATACAGATCAGCAATTAACCTTACCCATAGATTTGTCGACAGAAGAATTGATGATTTTCGACCTCATCCGCCAGCATAAATCTCCTTTAGCAATTGATGACCTAACCATAAAAGCCAACATCCCCATGAGCCAGCTAGCCATGACTTTACTCAATATGGAGATGCAAGGCTATATCAAATCACTACCCGGAAAAACTTATTTAGTAAACTAGGACCGTTGATTTAGATGATTAAATGATTGTAATGATTATTATTGAACAACAAAAGAATCAACGAAATCAATAAAATCAACGGTTAAAATTAACGGTTATCGGTTAGGTTCGTCATAATAAGTCAACTCACCCATTTCCATACTTAGTGCCCGCCATTCTTCCTCGTCAAATTCAATTAACGCGACTGCACAGGTAGGTACATCCTTAATTTTACCTGTTAAATAATATAATATCTGGCTGATCCCTGGATTATGCCCAACTATCGCCACAAAATCACGGTCTTCAGGTAAATGGTTGATAATATGCAGCAAAGCATTTTCGCTGGCATCGTATATCCTTTTATCAGTCTCAATCTCGTGACTTAAAAGGTGCTCCGAAAATATATTGGCGGTAGTATGCGTACGCAGTGCAGGACTAGCTATAATTAATGCTGGTTTTATGTCTTCAGCAACAAGTCGTTGGGCCATTATAGTGGCGTCCTCCATACCTTTTTCTGTCAAAGGTCGTTCAAAATCTGAATACTTATTTTCGTGCTCAGCTTTCGCGTGGCGTATCAGCAATAATCTCTTCATGATGCTCTTATAACTTTATATGCGGGTAAGTGTTTTACTAAAAGGAGTTTACAAAGTTAACAATAGGTTCTTCCGGCATATCATTCATACACTTAAAATGCTGTAACGGGCATTTAGGCAGTCCAAATTTAGAACATGGCCGGCACGGTAGGTCAATTCCTGCCACTAAAACATCCTTTACCTGGTAAGGTTGCACACCTAATAACTCCGGAACTGTGCCACCCCAAATTGATGCTATTGGCTTATTAAATGCTTCGGCAATATGTGTTAAACCGGTGTCAAACCCAATAACACTTTCAGCATTCGATACCAAAAAAACAGACTCATCCAGTGTAGTTATACCGCAGGCATTGTAAATGTTGTCGCCAAGTGCTGCCTTTATTTCATCGCCGTTTGCTTTAACATCATTGCCGCCCAGCAATACAATCGGATAGTTTATTGCCCGGCACATATCAATTATTTTATAATTAGGCATGCGCTTAGTGAAGTGCGTGGCGCCAATTACAAATGCTATATACTTATTTTGATGGCTTGCCGGTAAAAGATTAGACAGTTGATGGCTCGATTTTAAATAATAGTTGATCGGTTCATTATCATTTACCACCCCTAAAAAACTAACTGTTTTTAGATATCTATCAACCAGATGCGTAGGAGGTACCAACTTTAAATTAAGCTTTAAACTGAGCCACTTGCGTATAGTTTGTTTTTTATAGGCAGATGATTTAATGCCGGTAAGCAATTTAATGAGCGTAGTACGTAAATTGTTATGCAGATCAATTATATAATCATACTTCTCCGCCTTTATTTCGGCAATGGTATCAGATAGATCGGGCTTTAGTAACAACAGCTTATCAACATAAGGGTTATTATCGTAAATATACCTGAACGCTGGTTTGGTTAAAAAGTGAACCTCGGAGCCTGGTAATTGCTTTTTAAGGCAACGGACAACAGGCGTAGTATAAATAATATCGCCCATTGAACTAAAACGAATAACCAGTATTTTCATTTAACGCTATTTCCGGGTTAATCTTTCCCGATCTTTTGAATAATTAAACCCGAGGAAAATCCTTCTATAAAGGTAATGGTTTTAGCTTTTGTTTTTCTTTTCAAAAAGCTGTGTTATTGCCGGTAGTGATAAGGCATTTAAACACCTGTCTTTTGACAAACCACCTTTACGCGCCACCAATATCCCGAAATGCATATCCAAAAAGCCCTCATTGCGGTGAGCATCGGGGTTTACAGATAACCAAACGCCTTTCTCAAGCGCGTATTGATGCCAGCGCCAATCCAGATCCAGGCGTAAAGGATTCGCGTTTATCTCAATAACCACATTATTTGCCGCACAGGCATCTATTACTTTTTTGTAGTCGATAGGATAACCTTTTCGGCTCAATAATAACCTGCCGGTAGGGTGGCCTAAAATGGTAGTATATGGATTTTCAACAGCTTTAATAATTCTCGCGGTAGCTTTTTCCTCATCCATTTTTAGGTTGGAGTGTACTGATGCCACTATAAAATCAAATTTCTTCAATATCTCATCCGGGTAATCCAGTGATCCATCATTCAAAATATCCGATTCGATGCCTTTAAATATCTTAAAACCATCCAGTTTTTTATTCAGATGATCTATCTCCTCCTGCTGTTGCAGCACCCGCTCAATGCTTAATCCTTTGGCATAAAATGCACTTTTACTATGATCGCACATACCCAGGTACTCCAATTTTAAGGTATCGCGACAATATAATGCCATTTCCTCAATGGTATTTACGCCATCACTCCATGTACTATGGTTATGCAAGGTTCCCTTAAGGTCATTATAGCTGATCAGCTGTGGAAGATTGTTATTCTCAGCCTTTTCAATAAATGTATCACCCTCACGTAACTCAGGCTTCATAAATTCTAAACCCGCTTTCGTATAAATGAGTTCCTCACTCGCAGGCTGATCAATTTCGCCGGTAATTCTATCTAAAACCGCTTTGATATGTTCCTCGCTTCCTGTTTGCAGGAAAAGTTCTTTATAAAAGTCTCGTTTCTCAACACAGACAATATCAACAAGTAAACCGTTAGCCAGTTCACCGTTTATATGGTTGCCATTCAGGCTTACATTTTGTAATATGTTAGATTTTGAAAAACTATCAAGAGCCAATTGCTGATCCCTGCTACCTAAAACAATAACCAGTTCGCTTACTATTTCACAAAGCCTGCGATATTCTCCGGCAAATTCTACTAAACCGCCAACAAAAACGGTTTTAATTTCATCCAGTAAATCATTAGCTTCCTGTGCTATCTGCGCATATAGTAACTTGCCATTACTTGCCATTCTAAACTCAATAGCCTTCCTGATTTCCTCCTGTGTTTTTAATCCGAAGCCTTTAGCCTCAATCAAACGGTTCTCGTTACAGGCATAATATAGCTCTCCGGTGTTCTCAATACCCAGGTCTTTCCAAATAATAGCTACTTTTTTTGGGCCGATGCCTTTTATACCCATTATTTCCACCACGCCTTCCGGGGTAGCGGCCAACAGGTCTTCCAGATCGGTCATGGTGCCGGTTTCTACCAATTCGTGTATTTTAGCAGCCATACTTTTGCCAATACCATCAACTTTTTCTAATTCGGCCACTGTTTTTCCGGCGACAGGAAAGGGCAGTTTATCAACCTTAAAAGATGCATTGGCCACCGATTTTATCTTAAACGGGTTAACTTCATGCAGTTCCATCAGTTGCGATAAAAGGCGAAGTCTGCGAGCTATTGGTTTATTTTCCATCGTAGTACTTTAAAACATTTCTTTCCATACCGCTACTTGGCCAAATCTCAATTTTATAAAAATCATCGCCTTCATCGCCATCAACTGAAGCTAAGTTTGACGAATAAATTCTTGTTCGGTAAAATCCGGGGTCAACTTGTATCTCTAATTCTATACTTGAAGTAGGGCAGGCGAGAACTTGGATGAAACCTGATTCAATTTCTATCCCTCCTTCAACAATATGGTCGTATTCATTTAAATTTATAGAGTTGTTGGGACTTTTTAATAATTCTAACTCACCTTTTATTGGCCCATAGCACTCAGTTCCAATACCTAAAATTCCCTTATCTATAGCCAGCCTATTATCATAAGAGTCTTGATCCCAAAAATCACGGGATCCTATATTCCCTGGTGAACTTTTATCGCAAATATAAAATTGACTATATGAAGTATAAAACGCTAAAGGGTATTTCATGGCTGATAATTATCGTAAAAATAAAAAAAGCCGCTCGTAAAAGCGGCTTTTCAAAATATATTTTGGTTGAATTAATTGATCACAATATCATAAGGCAACCTGGTTTGCGGCGTACGCATCATCTGTGTTACACCTTTAATTTGCTCATAGTATTTGTAATTCTCACCCAATTCTGATTTAATAGCACGGGTTTTCATTTCTACATTAAAGCTCGATCCGAATTTATCCAGTATGCTTTTCTGCTCAGGATATTCAACCAGCTTATAATC
This sequence comes from Bacteroidota bacterium, assembly GCA_013287375.1. Taxonomy (GTDB): domain Bacteria; phylum Bacteroidota; class Bacteroidia; order Sphingobacteriales; family Sphingobacteriaceae; genus Mucilaginibacter. The sequence goes on from JABDDX010000002.1 coordinate 71,653, forward strand.
ACTCACCTTGGCCATTTTTGCCGCGCTGTTTATCGCATCCTTTATATTACCCAAACGGTCAACTAAGCCATTTTTTATGGCTTGTTCACCTGTCCACACACGGCCCTGACCAATACTGTTGATATAAGCCTGTGTTTTGTGACGACCCGCTGCTACTGCTTTGGTGAAATCATCGTAGCCATGGTTTACCTGGTTTTGTAATATAGCCCGCTCATCAGGCGAGAGCGGTTTGCTTATATCGCCCAGATCAGCATATTTACCTGTAGTTACACCATCAAATGTGATACCCAATTTATCGTTAAACAGCTTTTGCATGTTAGGTAAAATAGCAAATATGCCTATCGACCCGGTAATGGTATTCGGCTCAGCAAAAATAGAATCCGCTGCGCATGATATATAATAACCGCCTGATGCAGCCAGATCGCCCATTGAAACAATAATAGGTTTTGCCTTTTTTGTCAGCATTACTTCACGCCATATCACATCCGATGCCAGTGAGCTGCCACCCGGTGAGTTTACACGTAAAACAACCGCCTTAACTTTATCGTCTAATCTTGCTTTGCGCAAAGCTTTTGATATTCTTTCGGAGCCAATAGTATTATCATCACCATCGCCGCCGGTTATTTCACCTGATGCATAAATAACAGCGATCCTGTTCTTTGATGAGCTGTTTTTATCGTTGCTATCATCTTTATCGGCATCGCTTTTGGTATAATCTTTTAATTCTATGCTGGGTATGGTTGATTTTTTTTCGGTTCCGGTACGGGCCCTTAACTCATCTAAAATTTCGTCCTTATATTTTAATCCGTCAACCAATTTGTATTTCAACGCATCCTCGGGGAATTGTATAGATAAATTGTTAGCGTAATTAAATAACGAGTCTTTACTAATGTTGCGACTTTTACCAATGTTGGTTAAAAAATGATCGTAAAGTGAACCTAAGTAGGAGGTAACCTGCAGGCGGTTAGCATCGCTCATTTTGGTAAGGAAAAGCGGTTCAACAGCACTTTTGTAGGTACCCACTTTTATAATTTGTGCTTCAATTCCCAATTTATCCAAAGCTCCCTTTAAAAAGGTAACTTGTGAACTGAAGCCTTTAAATTCAAATATGCCTTTCGGATTTATGTATACTTTATCGGCTACTGATGCTAAATAATAAAAGCTTTGGGTATAAACCTCGGCATAAGCAACAATAAATTTGCCCGATTTTTTAAAGTCGATAAGCGCGTTACGTATTTCTTCAACAGTGGCCTGTTGAGATTCTATATAGCTTTCATCCAAAAATATCCCTCTGATGTTATTATCAGTTTTAGCCTTTTTTATATCTGCCAAAATATCATTTAAACCAACGTCCTTATTATCATCTAAACCTAAAAATGGTAATCCGGCTAATGGGTTATTAGGTGTACGTTCAGGAATGGTACCGTTCAATGAAATATGTAATATGGAGTTTGCATCTACATGCGAACCTTTATCACTGCTTGCGGAGGCTATTATGGCAATGCCTATTATCAATATAATAATTGAGGTAAATATTAGCCCGACAATGGTAGCCAGTACATATTTGAAAAATTGTTTCATTAAAAATTATAAATGTAAGTAACTATGCAAATTTACTAATTCAATATGGTATAATATTAAGAGCTTTGTCGATAATATTTGTTACAACATGAATGATGTTTATTTACTATTAGGCAGTAACCTTGGCGATAGGTATTTATTTATGCAGCAGGCGATAAAACTTATCGGAGAGCAAATTTCTCCTATTGTCAAAAAGTCGTCGGTTTATGAAACCCAGTCGTGGGGTAAAAGTGATGCCCCTGATTACCTTAACCAGGTAATATTACTGCAAACCGATATGCCGGCTCGTTTAATACTCGAAAAAATACTAGCTATAGAAATTGTTTTAGGCAGGAAAAGGGAAGAGAAGTGGGGGTCAAGAACTATTGATATTGATATTTTATTTTATGGCGATGCGATAATTGACGAAGTTGATTTGCAAATTCCGCATCCCGAATTGCATAAAAGGAGGTTTACTTTGGAGCCATTGAGCGAGATAGCGCCCAATTTTAAACACACAGGTTTTAAGAAAGCTATTTTACAGCTAAAAAATGAGCTTGAAGATGATTTAATTGTAAAAAAAATATACTTTTGAAGCAGTAAACCTTTATGCCAGAGAACAATAACGATATCGACCTGACTTTTCTATATGAGATTGCAGATGGTAGCGATGAATTCATCGTTGAATCAATAACAATGTTTTTAGATCAGTCGCCACAAATAATGCAGGAAATTGATACTGCTATAAAAGCACAAGACTGGGCCACGGCATCGGCGGCGGCTCATAAAATAAAAGCGAACCTTGGTTTTTTTGGTATGCTAAATTCCCAGGCAATAATTCAGGATATTGAACATGCCTGTAAGGCAGGAAATCCTAACCCTGCAGAAATTACAGCAAATTTTAACGAAGTAAGCGGAATTATTAATGCCAGCTTATTAACTCTGGAAAAAATTAAAGCAGAAAAAGAAGTTAATCTTTAAATCTGCACTATTTTAAAGCTGTAGCTTTCCATTATTAGGTTAGCCAACAAGTTTTTACAAGCTTCTTCAACCTTAGCATGTGCTATTTCAGCATTAGCAGCCTCAATTTCAAGTGAGATGTGTTTTCCTATACGAATATTTTGAATTTCGGATAAGCCAAGATTTTTCATGCTTCCTGTTACAGCTTTACCCTGTGGATCAAGAATTTCTTTCTTTGGCATTACATCTATTTCAGCCTGGAATTTGGTCATGTGTTAGTTTTTTGAATTGAATTATTGATAGGCCGATGTAAAACAGTATCACCACCGGAACTGCCGCGAATTTAAAAAATAGTATCAATATAGCCGAAAATAACAGCAGTAAATAACGATAAATATTCTCCTGGAAATCACGATTCTTAAATTTGAGCGACATTAGTGGTAATTCCGCTACTAAAAGGCCGCACATAACCACTGTAAAAATCGAAAGCCCGTATGAGTTGAGAATGTATCTCGACAAATTACCGTGCTGTTCCATAATAAGCGGGAAAGATGCGATCAAAATAGCATTAGCAGGGGTTGGTAAGCCAATAAAACTTTCAGCCTGCCGGGTGTCAACATTAAATTTAGCAAGCCTTAACGCCGAGAATACTGGTATTAAAAAAGCAATAAAATTTAAGTACGGACTAAAGTTATGAACAGGGGGGGCTTGTAAAAACAATTCATACATAATAGCTGATGGTAATACACCAAAGCTTACCATATCAGCTAATGAATCCAGGTCTTTTCCTATGCCTGAGTATGATTGCAGTACACGCGAGGCAAATCCATCAAAAAAATCAAAAATAGCAGCCAAAAATATGGCATAAGCAGCATAGATCAGATTTTCCTGAAACGTAAAAACTATACCAACACAACCACTAAAGAGGTTACAACATGTAATGGCGTTAGGGAGATGCTTTTTCACTCGCTTCTTCATTTTAGTATGAAGGTATCAGGATTATTTTAAATATCTATGAAGTTATAAGTTAACTTATTATTAAAATATAACTTCATAAATATAAAAATATTATGAATTCATAGATATCAAAAACTCTTCATTAGTTTTTGTACCTCTTATTTGTGCCTGTAAAAACTCCATTGATTCCTGTGAGTTCATGTCAGCCAGGTGGTTACGTAGTATCCAGATGCGCTGTAAAGTCTCGCGGTCAAGCAACAGATCATCACGGCGGGTGCTTGATGCTGTAATATCAATAGCAGGGAATATGCGTTTGTTTGATAATTTACGATCTAACTGTAGCTCCATATTGCCAGTACCTTTAAATTCTTCAAAAATAACCTCGTCCATTTTTGATCCGGTTTCAGTTAAAGCGGTTGCGATAATGGTTAGTGAACCACCATCCTCAATGTTACGTGCAGCACCGAAGAAACGTTTTGGTTTGTGCAGCGCGTTAGCATCAACACCACCCGATAATATTTTACCAGATGCCGGGGCAACAGTATTATAAGCACGTGCAAGGCGGGTGATAGAATCTAAAAGGATAACTACATCATGGCCGCACTCAACCATACGTTTAGCTTTCTCCAACACGATATTGGCAATTTTAACGTGGCGTTCAGCAGGCTCATCAAAAGTTGATGAAACAACCTCAGCGCGTACGCTACGTGCCATATCTGTTACTTCTTCGGGGCGTTCGTCAATCAGTAATATGATCAGATAAACTTCAGGGTGGTTCTTCGCGATAGCGTTGGCCACATCCTTAAGCAACATGGTTTTACCTGTCTTAGGCTGCGCCACAATCAAACCACGCTGTCCTTTACCAATAGGAGAGAACAGGTCCATAATACGGGTTGAATAATTACCCGGATCAGTAAACAAGCTCAATTTTTCCGATGGGAAAAGTGGCGTTAAGTGGTCAAATGGTACACGGTCACGCACTTCAGCAGGTATACGGCCATTAATGGCTTCAACACGTACTAAAGGGAAATATTTTTCACCTTCTTTTGGTGGCCTGATGCTTCCGCGAACAGTATCACCGGTTTTAAGGCCGAATAATTTTATCTGCGATTGCGACACGTAAATATCATCGGGAGAAGTAAGGTAGTTATAATCAGATGAACGCAGGAAACCGTAGCCATCAGGCATAATTTCCAACACACCTTCGTTTATAATAACATTATCAAAATCAAGATTGATAGCAGGTTCCTGGTTTTTAGCCTGCACATTATTTTGATTAATGCGGCGCTCAAATTTTTGAGGGCGTGCTTCAGGCGCTGCTTCTTCTGTTTTAGCAGGCGTTTCATCGCTTTGATTAGCTTGCTCAGGCTCAGCCTCGGCAACCGGTGCAGGAGCCAACTCAGATTCTTCTTCCTGCTGGGGCTCATCATCCTGTAAATCAAACAGGTTCGTATCATCTAACGGAACCTCAACACGTGGTTCGTTAGAGTTTTTTATAGTGCGTACTCTCTTACGGTTTTTATCAGCCTTATCAGCTTTGTCAGGGGTTGATGCAGTAGTTTCATCCTGTTTCGGTGCGTAGTTACTGTCAACAGTACTTTGCTGAGCCCGGGCGGCTTCTATCAGATTTTGCTGTTCAACTATGGCTGTAACTAACTGCGCCTTTCTAAGGTCATCAGCTTCAGCAATACCTAAACTTTTTGCAATTTCGCGCAACTCCGAAACGAGTTTGTCGTTCAATTCAATTGTATCAGACATGAGATGGATTATAGTTCAAAAAAGATTGTTATTGTTTATTTGTTTTGCAACAATAAATATTTCCAGTGTTTTATAAGTTTAAACCCGGAAGTATCTATCTGAGAGAAATTTACCCTGCAAATTTGCTATGCAACATCTAAAACCATGTACTAAAATATATAACGTGGATTTTTAAATTGTTTCTTTAGCGCAAGAAAAATTCAAAGGAAAACGATGCAATTGTAGACAATTTATTTCAGATTACAAATTTTTTAAATAAATATTACTTACACCTACAACTGTTAAGCTTATTTTTAGTTTTTTTGATGATTAAATAAATAATCCTCCCGTTCATGATCTCCCGTCAGCAGCTAATAGAGCAAATAAAACAAAAGAAATCATTTTTATCTGTAGGTCTCGATACTGATATTGAAAAGATCCCATCCTTTTTAAAATCCTATCCTGATCCTGTTTTTGAATTTAACAAGCGTATAATAGATGCTACTAAGGATTTGTGCATCTCCTACAAACCAAACGCTGCTTTTTACGAGAGCCGTGGTGTTAAAGGCCTTCAAAGCCTGATAGCAACTGAAAACTATCTACCTGCTGAAACCTTAAACATCATAGATGCAAAAAGGGGAGATATTGGTAACACCTCAGGCATGTACGCCAAAGCCTTTTTCGACAAAGAAGCCAGTGGAATGAGCTTTGATGCCATAACCGTCGCACCATACATGGGCAACGATAGCGTAACCCCATTTTTAGCATTTGAAGGTAAATGGGTAATCATACTTGCTTTAACTTCATCAGTCGGCAGTAAAGATTTCCAATACCTGACCACCGAAAACGGTACATTATATGAATCCGTTATCCAAAAAGCCAATACCTGGGCGGGTGCCGATCGTATTATGTATGTAGTAGGAGCAACAAAAAGCACAGAGTTTACCAATATCCGCAAATTCGCTCCCGATAACTTTTTATTAGTACCCGGAGTTGGCGCGCAAGGTGGCAATCTACAAGAGGTTTGCCAATATGGAATGACAAAAGATTGCGGTTTAATAGTTAACGCATCCCGCTCTATCATCTACGCCAGCAATGGTGAGGATTTTGCCGATGCAGCACGCGCAGAAGCTTTGAAAATGCAACAGGAAATGCAGGTAGAGTTGGAAAAGGCAGGGATAATATAATTATATATCCAATTGTCATTTCGACCGGAGGGAGAAATCTTCTAAAGCATGCATTCGTGTTATACAGATCGAAGAAGATTTCTCCCTCCGGTCGAAATGACAATGGCGCATTAAAAGGGAGTTACGCAAACACAACCTTCCGCTCCGGAAACTTATTGGCATACCCTGTCACAATATTCCTGATATAATCATTACCCGGATAGGCTGTAAGATGTTGCTTAAGCTGCTGCATATCATCAACCTTAAAATGGTGCGACACATAACCCATCCCATAAAAACGACCTTTCTCAATCAATATACAGCTATGCTCATCAGCACTGCGACCTTCATCGCGGATAGCGAAAGTTGGCAATGCTTCGTTTAATGACTCGATAGCCACATTTACCCGTTGGTTATATTCATCCGGCGACATGCTGCCTGTGCAGGCGCAGTTTTCTTTATGAGCTCCAATGCATTCCGCATTATTCTTTTGGATAAAGCAGAGTTTAGGGCAAAGTTCAAAGGTATCTATCAGCTTATTCAATAAACTGTAGCCTTCAAAAAAAGTATTACAGGTATATACAGGTAATTGAAATTTATGGTGTTTATCCACCGCCAGGCGCACATAGCCTCGTTGATCTATATAATCATACAGGGCATAGCTTTGTTCAAAGCGTTTTAATGATCGGTTATATTTAGGCCATAGTCGTTTAATTTCTACCGCCTCCAATACAAATGCAACCAGCTCCGTACCACATTCTTGGAAACTCACATGATGGATATTACGCATAAATTCCTGCCGCTGCTGTCCGGTGTTGTTACCCGTAAAATGACTACAAACCCGTTTCTTAATATTCTTCGCCTTGCCAACATATATCACCTTGCCCTTGTCGTCATGAAAATAGTAAACGCCCGGCAGCATCGGTAGTTTCTCAATATCTGCTTTAGGTAGGTTAGGTGGCAACACCTGTTCCTTTGAGTTTTGCTTTAAGGCTTTGGTTATGTGATTTTCCTTGTCGTTTTGCAACAGCATGGTAAACAATTTTGCCGTTGCCTCCGCATCTCCGCCCGCACGGTGACGGTTGCCATTTTCGATACCTAAGTGATGACACAGTTTACCTAAACTATAAGATGGTAGCCCTGGCAGTATTTTACGCCCGAGCCTTACGGTACATAATTTACTGCATTGCAGATCATATCCAACCGAAGCCAAATGATGGCGAACAAAAGAATGATCGAAATTAACATTGTGGGCTACAAATATTTTACCATGAAGCAGGTGATAAATATCATGCGCAACATCTTTAAACAAAGGCGCATCGCTCACCATTTCGTTGCTAATACCCGTTAAGGCACGAATGTAAATCGGGATATCGCGTTGCGGATTAACCAGGGTTTCGTATCGCTCAATAACCTTTTTGCCATTGTGAATACAAATAGCTATTTCAGTAATGCCATTAGCACTGGCATGCCCCCCGGTCGTCTCAATATCCACAATTGCATACATGGGGTAAATGTATAAAATGTTTGCTAATATATTTAGTTAAAATATTAAAATTTATTCTCTCCCTTGTCATTTCGACCGGAGGGAGAAATCTTCTTCGCCAAGTAAGTCCTATGTGCAAATCCGCTATGCAGGTCGTAGAAGATTTCTCCATCCGGTCGAAATGACAAGGGGGTAAAAACAAAAAGCCACAACGTAAGTTGTGGCTTTCAATATAACATAGGTAACTAATCTCTAATCACCATTCTCTAATCACTATTTTTTCTTAGGAGCAGTAGCCAATTGTTTTTGTTTCATCATCTCATCCATACGAGCCTGGAAACCTGATTTTTTCTTTTTGGTGTCTTCAGGTTTCTTTTTGTTTTCCTGGATTTGGGCATGTATCTTTTTATCATCAACCATAAACCTGATCAGGTATTGTTGTAAGAAGGTTAACATGTTGGCCAAAAAGTAGTAATAGTTCAAACCTGATGGGTAGCTGTTCAGTGTAGCAAGGAAGATGATAGGGGTGATGTATCCTATGTATTTCATTTGCCCTGTAGCGCCTGATATCTGGTTGTTGAAGTAAGTGTATATCAAAGTTGATATAGTCATCAACAAACACATTAAACTAATGTGGTCGCCAAGTACAGGTATACGTGAGAATGTTATGATCGAATCATAAGTCGAAAGATCATGCATCCATAAAAAGCTCTGTCCGCGAAGCTCAAATAAACTTGGGAAGAAGCGGAAGAATGCAAATACTATTGGCATTTGTATCAGCAATGGTAAACAACCACCTAATGGGTTTACCCCAGCCTTTTTATAGAGCTTTAAATATTCCTGCTGTAAAAGGGTAGGGTTGTCTTCACCAACTTTAGCTTTGATTTCATCCATCTCAGGTTTTAACACCCGCATTTTAGCCATAGATAAGTATGACTTGTATGTAAGTGGCGATAAAACCAATTTCAATATCACTGTTAAAGCCAGGATAATAAGGCCATAATTCCAGTTGAATTGTTTTAAGAAATCAAATACCGGTAAGGTAGCAAACCTGTTGATGTATTTTAATGGGCCAAAACCTAAGTCTATCTGTTTTTCAAGACCATAGCCTTCTGCCTGTAGCATGTGAAACTCGTTCGGCTGGAAATAAAAGTTCATCGGGAATGTACCATTGCTGCTTTGTGCAAGCGTTACTCTGGTCTTCATTTCCTTAACTACATTATGCTCACTGGTATCAGTGGTCGAAGTAACACTTGCTTTGCTGAATAGATCTTTAGCTAAAAGTACACTCGAGAAAAAGTGCGCTTTAAATGATACCCATTGTGTTTTTTTATCAGCAATAGTTAAGCTGTCATCTTTAGTCGAGCTCAGGTAGTCAACAGTATTATCAGCAGTCTTATAATAAGCCTCTGAATACCGGCGCTCCTGTTCAATATCTTTTTCCTGATTAGGCAAACTTGCCGACCAGTCGATATTAATGGTATTGCTATTAGGTATTACACTGGCTAATCCTGTTTGCTTAACCGTAAAACCAACTTTATATCCTGTACCGTTCAAGGTGTAAACGTAATCCAGGTATTGGGTAGGGCTGTAGCTTAAGCGCATGGTAACCGAACCTGAATCCTTAGCTGCAACGCTTAGTTGTGGCGCGCTTGAGGTAAAATAAAGGTTATCGGTATTGATGTTTTTATTATCAGCAATAAAGCTTAAGCCAAAACGATTCTGGTCGCCCGTAAATAACACCAATGGCTGCCCGTTAAAAGTTTTAAACTTTTTCAACTGGACTGAATATATCCTACCACCTTGCGTAGTTAATTGGATACGTAGGTCCTCATTTTCTATCGTCACAAATTTTTGAGCGCCAACAGTAGCAGCATCAAAACCCTTTAAATGTGAGGTATCAGCTTGTTGTGCAACAGTTTTAGAAGTATCCGCCGCTTTTTTAACTGCTGCTACTTCGGCATCTTTTATCTGATGCCTTTTTATTGAATCCTGGTGCTGGGCTAACTGCTCTTTTTTAATTTGTTCTGCAGATGGTTTCATTAAATAAAACGATCCGAAAACGATCAGCATGATCAGGAATAATCCTGTAAATGTATTTCTATCCATTATCTATTAAACGTAATTAGTTCTTCCTGGCGTAAGCCATCGAAGCGGCGACAAAGTTAATAAAAAGTGGATGCGGATTAGCAACTGTTGATTTTAATTCTGGGTGAAATTGCGCGCCCACAAAAAATGGGTGGTTTTTCAACTCAACTATCTCTACCAGATTGTTTTCCGGGTTGATGCCTGATGGCGTTAAGCCGGCATTTTCATAGTCTTTCAGGTAGGAATTATTAAACTCAAAGCGGTGTCTGTGGCGTTCGGTAATGTGCGCTTTGCCATATATTGCCAATGCCTTGCTGCCTTTTTTTAGATCGCATGGGTAAGCGCCTAAACGCATGGTGCCGCCTTTATTAACAATCTTTTTCTGATCTTCCATCATATTGATCACCGGGTTAGGGGTGTCCGGATTCATTTCAGTACTGTTGGCATCTTTCAAGCCTAAAACATTACGGCCGTATTCAACAACCGCGCATTGCATACCTAAACAAATACCGAAGAATGGAATATTATTCTCACGAACATAACGTATCGCCTCAATTTTACCTTCAAAACCACGTTCACCAAAACCTGGCGCAACCAATACGCCGTGCAAACCTTTAAGGCGCTCAACCGCATTCTCTGGTGTTAACTGTTCTGAATGGATAAAGTCAACCTTTACCTTGCATTCATTTTTTGAACCCGCGTGGATGAATGCTTCTGTTATTGATTTATAGGCATCCGGCAATTCCACATATTTACCTACTAGGCCAATTCTAACTTCGGATGTAGGGTTTTTCAACCGTCCTAAAAAGTCTTTCCAGCTTTCCAGATCAGGTTCATGTTTATGCGATAATTTTAATTTGGTTAATACCGTTTTGTCTAATTGCTCTTTCAGCATTAATAAAGGCACATCATAAATAGTTGATGCATCGATCGATTCAATAACCGCGTTAATGTTCACATTACAAAATTGCGCTATCTTTTTACGAATATCCATATTAATGTGATGCTCGGTACGGCAAACCAAAATATCCGGCTGGATACCATATTCCAGCAGCATTTTAACAGAGTGTTGTGTCGGTTTGGTTTTTAATTCACCCGCTGCGGCAAGGAAAGGGATCAAAGTTAAGTGAATCACTATTGAATTACCCGAGCCAACTTCCCACTTAAACTGGCGCACAGCCTCAATATATGGTAACGACTCAATATCACCCACAGTACCACCTAATTCAGTAATTACGATATCATATTCGCCGCTTTCGCCTAAAATCCTGATGTTTCTTTTGATCTCATCCGTAATGTGCGGAACTACCTGTACGGTTTTGCCTAAAAATGCACCTTCACGCTCACGGTTGATCACATTTTGATAGATACGGCCGGTAGTGATGTTGTTGGCTTTTGAAGTAGGTGTGTTTAAAAAACGCTCGTAGTGGCCAAGATCCAGATCGGTTTCCGCGCCATCTTCAGTAACATAGCATTCGCCGTGCTCATATGGATTAAGCGTTCCGGGATCGATGTTAATATAAGGGTCGAACTTTTGAATGGTTACACGGTAACCGCGAGATTGGAGAAGCTTAGCCAGCGAAGCTGAAATAATGCCTTTCCCTAACGACGAGGTAACGCCGCCCGTAACAAATATATATTTAGTCATGATCTGAGTGAAATTTTGCCCCGGTTTTATGCCGGAACAAATTGTTTGTGTACGGGATACAAAAGTAACAAAATTTTCAGGTTTCGCCACATTTGTTGAGAAAAGAAGAGTACTGTTGATGAATTTATTTCTTTTGAGAAGAAGCTGCCTCGTTGTATTGCTTAATATATTTACGTATCGTTTTAAAGCTAAAACTATCTTCGGCAGTATAAGCCGATGTTATTTTCGGATCATCGTTTATCAGGTTTAAAAATTCCTTTTTCCGGTCGCTATGGTTGGGGCCAAATATCATCGCAGTTGACGTTTTTATCATTACAACAGGCCCATTGTTTTTATTTGCATACCAATTCGTAGTGGTAGTATTGTTATACCCCGAGATGATTTGTTCATACAGGCATATTTTGTCATATTCTAATCTCTGCACAAATTCAATGTCGGACACGCCGTCTTTTAAGGCTTTAGCTAAATAAATGGTGGAATCTTTGGTTAACTGATATTCTTTTATATTGTCTGTTTTTATCTTGGTAAAATCATCCTTTTCATTTGCTTTATATTTTACACCAAAAAGACTGCTTTTTACTATAAAACATGGAATTGTATCGTTTGTAGATGTGATTACATAGCCAATATGTTGTGCAAACGAAGTGAAAGCGAAAAATAATAAGATTGCTGATATAAAGATCTTTTTCATGAATAGTCCAGGTAATTAATTAGTTAGACTGCCAAGATATAATTTTTGATATTAAAGCGCAATTATTTTGCAGCGGAAGTATACTCGTAAACCCCACCTTCCGGAAACTGGTAAAGCAGGTGCAATTTTTCCCGTTTAATAATATCCTGCAAGCCGATCAACTCTGGGTTGTTTAAATCATTGAACCAGATCAGATAATAATGTTCCACTCCAAAAAACTGGTCTACTGTATTTTTAAAATAACGATGGGGAAGTAGTTTTGATGTAGCTCCGGTAAAAAAGTAAACAGCTTCATCAGCATCAGTATATATCGGTACACCGGCCTTATAAATAGTTTTATGCGACTTTAAAAATGGAACGAATTGCGATTTATTCCAATCATCATCAGAATAACCCGGTACCCCATAATCGTTTTCATCATCATATCGCTGATAATCTGTCATCGCTATAGAATACTCCGAAAACAACATCAGCGCCACAAATGGAATAGCATAAATAACCTGTTTCTTAATGTTTAATCCACGCAATAAATCCGGAACCCAATTGGTAAGGCCAATCAGCAAACAAACGAACATAGGCGATAATAATCTACTATTAAGTGTTTCAAACCGGGATACACTTGCCAGTACTGGTATAAAAATGCCATAAAACGCCGCGAACATGGTCACAATGTTTTCGATGGAATTGATCTTCCCGGTAAAAGCCTTCCAAACTATAAGCGCAACTAAAAACAATAAGAGCGTACAAATAATCAATATAGAATAAGGATAAGCTGAATGCGGCAAACCCATCCAATCACACATTACATTACCGGAGTAATACAAATTCTTACTTAATGGTGTTACGGCTGGTTCGCGTGTACCTGTACTTAAACCTGTAGATAATCTATTTAAAATAAGGTTGCCAATTAGCAGCGATATAGATATAAACCCAAATACTAAAACATGCACTATTTTTTTACGTATCACCAGTTGGTTATCCAATAGCAGCATCAATCCACCCGCGCCAATCAAGGTTACTCCAGCATAACGGGTGATGCAGCTGATAGCAACCAGTACGCTAACCATAATCAAACTTGCGATGGTGTGCTTCTGCATATAATTATAATATGCCAGCACAAATAGCATTATCTCCAGTATAAACAGCGTTTCAGACCATAAATAAGTATATATCTCCAACAATCCCGGGCTCAATATAATCGCGATCAGTATTAACCATTTATATATAAGTGAAGATGACTTGAATTTTGAGATGATGTATCCACTCGTAAATATCACTCCCGCAAACAATAGCCCATTAATTACAGGCGCAGCCGTAATCGTATCAACCCTCGAAATAAATAGAATAACACTTAAAAAGAACGGATAAAACACCGGGAAAAAAACCAGCGGCGAACCATTAAAAGTTAGCAATGAGCCATGCTCGTAAATATTCTTCGCTGTACTGGCGTACATGATAGAATCCGGTGAGATGCCCACGCCGCTATATGCAGTATATATATGTATCGCGATAAAGCCAATTATGGCAGCAATAAGTGAATCAAGGTTTTTTAAATACGGGTGTCGCTTCATTTATTAAGCAATCAAATCTAAAATAGTACTTATAGGTTGGTCACTGTCAATTAAAATTCCTTTTACACCTGCGGCTGTTCCCGCCTCCACATCGCGCTCCCTGTCACCAATAAAATAGGATTTTGCCGGATCAATATTATGCTCCGCTATACCCCTTAATAACAATCCCGGTTTAGGTTTGCGACAATCGCAAGGACCGGTAAAGTCGGGGTGATGCGGGCAATAATAAATATCTGTAAACTCAACACCATGTGCCCTGTATTGTTTTTTTAGTTCGTTGTGCATCTCAGCCAAACCTTCTTCGGTATACCAGCCTTTAGCTAAACCACCCTGGTTAGTAGCTATGAGCAGCATATAGCCTTTATCCTGTAAAGTTTTAAGCGCCTCAAAATTATCAAGTATATGGAAATCCTCCATACGCTTAATATAGTCACCCATTTCATGGTTTAACACACCGTCACGGTCTAAAAAAACTGCTTTATTTTTTTCTGGCATCTGCTTTATCGTATAAAGCGCAAAAATAGTATTTAATAATAAATCTTATTCTTTTAATAAATTTAAGCAATTGTAGATAATCTTAATATCCCTAAAATATAAAATACAGGCCCTGTGCGATACCTTTTCCTGGAATAAGGGAAAGGAGGAGGATAGGGTAAAATATGCGACATGTTTTAAAATCAATTTCCCTTTTAATAATACCGAAGTGCATTATATAACTAAACTTCCAATTGTTAACTTATTTATACCAATAAGTTAAATTAATAGTGCTTTTAAGTCCTAGGACCTATTTATTGATTAGATGTTTCAAGTGTATTCCAAAGCAAATAAAATAACGTTATATCTCATTCCAGCGCTTTAAAATGGCTCAAATTTGGTTAGATAAGCACTTATTGAAATTTAATTTTGTTTATTAATACAATCTTTAATTATGAAAATTTCAATAAGAATGAGCAAATTTTTATGAAATCCTAAATTTTTGCATTTTATCAGGCCGTTATTTTAATACTATCCCAAAAATTAAGAAAATATCGTAATTTTTTTTTCAGTTTTTGTATCTTCGTGGTTACACCTGAGTTAATAAGGGCAATTTTACGATGAACCAAGATGACAGCCACCAGGGTCTCTATAGGCCAGAATTTGAACACGACTCCTGCGGGACGGGATTTATAACCAATATAAACGGACACAAGTCCAACCAGATTATTGATAACGCTTTAACCATGTTAGAAAACATGGAGCATAGAGGTGCGTGCGGATGTGATCCGGATAGCGGTGATGGCGCCGGTATTTTGATTCAATTGCCGCATGAGCTTTTGATGGAAGAATGCTCAAACCTGGAAATGAGCTTACCTGAACCCGGCGAGTACGGTGTGGGTATGATATTTTTCCCTAAAGATTCTGCATTAAAGAAAGCTTGCCGCACAGTAATAGCTAACGCTATTGAAAAATTAGGTTTACATAGCTTAGGTTACCGTAAGCTGGTAGTTGATTCATCTGTTATTGGTGAAACAGCGCGCCAGGCTGAACCTGATTGTGAGCAGATCTTCGTATCAAGGCCACATAATATTACTAATGCCGATGACTTCGAGCGCAAACTTTATGTGCTAAGAAGGTATATCAACAAAACAATTACCGAGACAATACCGGGAGCAGGGGAGCACTTCTATTTTACATCTTTTTCCTGTAAAACCATCGTTTATAAAGGGCAGGTAACTACTTACCAGCTACGTAAATATTTTGCTGATCTTGCCGATCCGCGTATCGCATCTGGCTTTGCCATGATTCACTCGCGTTTCTCAACCAATACTTTCCCGTCATGGAAACTGGCTCAGCCTTTCAGGTTAATAGCCCACAATGGCGAGATCAATACCTTAACAGGTAACCTTAACTGGTTTTATTCAGGCTTAAAATCATACGTTTCTTCTTATTTCACTGCCGAAGAAATGGATATGCTTTTGCCTGTGATTGATAATAACCAATCCGATTCAGCTTGTTTAGATAACATTATCGAGATCCTGCTACACTCTGGCCGCTCGTTACCTCACGTAATGATGATGCTGGTTCCTGAAGCTTGGGACGGTAACGAGCAAATGGACCCAATTAAGAAAGCATTTTACGAGTATCATGCTACTTTAATGGAGCCTTGGGATGGCCCGGCAGCAATTACTTTTACCGATGGTAAATTAGTAGGTGCTTTGTTGGATAGAAACGGTTTACGCCCTTTACGTTACGTAATCACTAATGACGGTCGTGTAATAGCCGCATCAGAAGCTGGTGTATTAACTATCGATGAATCAACCGTTATCAAAAAAGGCCGCTTGCAGCCGGGTAAAATGTTATTGATCGATACCGAAAAAGGTAAGATCATTACTGATGATGAGATTAAACACCAGATAGCATCACGCCAACCTTATGGCCGCTGGCTGGAAAATTATAAGATCCGTTTAGAGGATTTAGCTGAGCCACGTTTAGCTTTCGCCAGTCTTTCTCCAAATTCAGTTTTCCGTTACCAGCAGGTATTCGGTTATAGCCGTGAGGATATTGATACTATCATCAAACCAATGGCGCTTGATGGTAAAGAACCAATTGGTTCAATGGGTACCGATGTACCTTTAGCGATATTATCCGACAGGCCTCAACATTTATCAAGCTACTTTAAACAATATTTTGCACAGGTTACTAACCCGCCTATCGACCCGATCCGTGAGCGTTTGGTAATGAGTTTGGCTACCTTTATAGGTAACAACGGTAATTTATTGGATGAAGATAAAATGCATTGCCTTTGTGTAACGCTTAAACATCCGATATTAAAAAATAATCAGCTGGAGAAACTGCGCAGTATTGATACTGGCATGTTCCATGCTAAAACACTGCAAACATACTTTAAGGCTGATGGCTTACCGGGATCTCTGCAAAGAGGTATCGAGCGCCTTTGCCGTTATGCTGAGGATGCTGTTGATGACGGGTTTGAAGTATTGATTTTGTCAGATCGTGCTATTGATTCTGAACATGCACCTATACCGTCATTACTGGCTGTATCTGCCGTGCATCACCACCTGATCAAAAAAGGCCGTCGAGGTTCAGTAGGTTTGGTTGTTGAAGCAGGGGATGTTTGGGAAGTACACCATTTTGCTTGTTTATTAGCATTTGGCGCTACTGCCATCAATCCGTACCTGGCTATGTCGACCATCGAAACCATTAAACGTAATGGTAGCCTGGAAACCAGTCTTGATGAAAAATATTTAATAAAGAACTATGTAAAATCTGTTAATGATGGCTTGTTAAAGATATTCTCAAAAATGGGTATATCAACATTGCAATCATATCATGGATCACAGATCTTCGAAATATTAGGTTTAAATAAGGCTGTAGTCGACAAGTATTTCTGCGGCGCGGTAACCCGTATCGAAGGTTTAGGCCTTGACGAAATTGCCCGCGAATCACTTTGTAAACACAAAATTGGTTTCGGCAGCTCTAAAAATGCTGATAACCAATTGCTAACCGAAGGCGGTATCTACCAATGGAAACGCCGTGGCGAAGCTCACTTATTTAACCCGACTACCGTTCACTTATTGCAACATGCTACACGCAGCAATGATTATAACGTTTATAAAAACTACGCCAGGATAATTAACGAGCAGGGCGAAAAGCATTTTACCATCCGTGGTTTACTTGATTTTACCCATCACCGTGAATCTATCAGCATAGAGGAAGTTGAACCTGCTGAAAACATCATGAAACGCTTTGCAACAGGTGCGATGTCTTTCGGATCAATCTCTCATGAGGCACACAGTACCATGGCTATCGCGATGAACCGTATCGGTGGCAAAAGCAATACCGGCGAAGGTGGTGAGGATGAAATGCGCTACCAGATAATGGAAAATGGCGACTCAATGCGTTCTGCTATTAAACAA
>JABDDX010000003.1:0-74984 GCA_013287375.1 Bacteroidota bacterium
TCAACTCAGCCGAGATCGCAGATTCAACCGTAATATGTAAGTTACCCTGATCTTTTTGCAGATCAACAACTTTGCCTAAAGTTTCTATTATTCCTGTAAACATGTATTCCCCAGCCCCCTAAAGGGGGAGCTTTCGTAAAGCAAAACTAACTAAATACCGTAATTTGTGTTATTATGATAAATAAAATTACATATGACAGTCAAAAGTTCCCCCTTTAGGGTGTTAGGTGGCAAACAAAGCGCGGGTATCCTTTTATTCAGAAAAACAAACAACATTTTAGAGATATTCCTGGTTCATCCCGGTGGCCCATTCTTCAAAAATAAAGATGAAGGTAGTTGGTCTATACCCAAAGGTGAGTTTCTAGATGATGAAGAAGCCCTTACCGCTGCCAAACGCGAGTTTGAAGAAGAAACCGGGCAAGCCATTGATGGTAATTTCATCTCCTTAGGTTCAATCAAGCAAAAAAACGGTAAAACTGTTTATGCCTGGGCCGTTGAGGGTGACATTAATCACGAAACAATTCTGAGCAACACCTGCGAAATAGAATGGCCTCCCCGCTCCGGCAAAAAACTAATCATCCCCGAGATTGACCGGGCCGCATGGTTCGAGGTGGTGGAAGCCAAAAGAAAGATCAATACGGCACAAGCTGAATTAATAGATCGTTTGATCAACAACTAAAAAAATAAATCATTTTGTAACGTTTAGATTCTTTTCTGCATCTTTATAATAGTAAAACCTGGACTCAAAATGAAAAAAATACTATTAATCTGCACTTTTTGTTTAATCGCTTTTTTTGCGAAAGCTCAAATACTTCCGGAGGCCAAACCATTTAACGATTATAGCCAAGCTGCCAGCGATGAAGTAGTTAAAACCTTTGACAAAAAGGATTACCCTTTAATTGTTAAACAAATTAATGCATGGTATGTAAAATACAACCAGCTTACGCCAAAATTAAAAACCTATTTAATAGCCTACAGTGAGGGGATGTCGTATAACATGGCTTGTGCATATTCACACGAACAAAAAATAGACTCCGCAGATACCTGGCTCGAAAAGTCAATATCTGAAGGCTTTTCTGACTATGCTCATATTGTAGTTGATGATGATTTAAACAACCTGCATAACGACAAACGTTTCCAGAACGATGTACAACAACTACGCAATAAATATGACTATGGTTATTTATTAAAAAACTCAGGTCCTTACAATAATACACAACCGAGCCTGGCGACTTTTACTTACCAAGCGGCTACTGATCCCAATTTAGTCGCTTTACGACAAAAGTTTAATCTCGATTCGGTAAGCGGTAACGGCGATGAGATCAGCAAATTTAAACACTTATTATATTGGGTACACAACGAGGTTAAACACGATGGCAACATCGGAAACCCAAAATCAAAAAACGCCATAGACCTGATCGCTATATGTAAAAAGGAAAATCGTGGGGTAAATTGCCGTATGATGGCGACTATTTTACGGGATGTATATCAATCCGAAGGCTTCCCAACACGAATTGTAACCTGTATGCCAAAAGATACCGCTGATGGCGATTGCCACGTAATTACGGTAGTATGGTCAAAAACGCTAAACAAATGGCTTTGGATGGATCCAACGTTCAACGCTTATGTAACCGATGATAAGGGCAACTTGCTTAATATTGAGGAAGTAAGAGAAAAACTAATTAATGGCGATCCTTTGGTTTTAAATAATGACGCCAACTGGAATAACCAGGAAAAACAAACTAAAGAGTATTACCTGGGCTATTACATGTCTAAGAATCTGTATTGGCTGCAATGCTCAACAAAAAGCGAGTGGGATCTTGAAACTGATAAACCCGGCAAGCAGGCTATAGATTATATTAACTTATACCCGGGAACTTACAACACCTTACATCAGCCGAAAAAAGTGTATTCTTCACAGGTGGATTATGCAGTAAACAATCCTGACTTCTTTTGGCAAAAGCCTGCGGTCGACCTACAATAAAGGATTAACAGGAAGCATCCAATTAATTTGAATGCTTCCTGTTTCTTACCCAATTACTGCTTTCAATAGCAATTGTATTATTCGTGCTGTTTTTTTTACGACCTAATAATCTCTCTACCAGCAAAGCCGCAATCATCGCCTCTTCTTCATTATCAGTTTGTAAAACTTCAGGCGTAAAATATTTTTTTACAAAGTGTGTATCAAAATTACCCGATGTAAAGGCCCCATGCTGCATTACAAATTTGCCAAAAGCCAAAGTTGTGGTAATCCCTGTAATATGATACTCATCAATAGCGCGAATCATCCGCTCAATGGCTTCCTCACGATTTTTGCCATAAGTAATCAACTTGGCGATCATCGGGTCGTAATAGATCGGGATTTCCATGCCTTGCTCAAAACCATCATCTACCCTAACACCGGGGCCTTTGGGCGTAACATAAGTTTGCAGGGTACCAATATCCGGCAAGAAGTTGTTTGCCGGATCTTCCGCATAAACACGTAATTCTATGGCATGGCCATTTATCTCCAGATCTTCCTGTTTAAAGCTAATGGCCTCGCCCATTGCAATACGGATCTGCTCTTTTACCAGATCGATACCTGTGATAAACTCCGTTACCGGGTGCTCTACCTGTAAACGGGTATTCATCTCTAAGAAATAGAAATTCAGCTGGTCATCCATAATGAATTCAACCGTTCCTGCGCCGGTATAGTTAACCGAACGTGCTACATCCACCGCACATTTACCCATCGCATTACGAATTTCAGGCGTTAAAACCGATGACGGTGCTTCTTCAATCACTTTTTGATGCCTGCGCTGAACCGAGCAATCCCGCTCAAATAAATGCAGGATATTGCCGTGCGTATCACCCAAAACCTGTATCTCAATATGCCTTGGCGATGATACATACCGCTCAATAAATACCGAACCATCCCCAAATGCTGAAGTAGCTTCAGATACCGCCAATTGCATTTGTTCTTCAAAATCACCAACCGACTCCACAATGCGCATACCTTTACCACCTCCACCTGCCGCCGCTTTAATGAGGATAGGGAAACCGACTTCTACCGCGCGTTGCTTGGCCTCATTAATATCGGTAATCGCTTCCTCTGTTCCTGGTACCATTGGAATGTTATATTTCATGGCGGCTGCCTTAGCAGAAAGCTTATTACCCATCACTTCCATTGCTTCGGGTGATGGGCCGATCAATATTAATCCTGCTTCTCTTACCTTTCGGGCAAAAGCGGCATTTTCCGACAAAAAACCATAACCCGGATGTATTCCCTCTGCACCTGTTTGCTTACAAGCGTCAATGATCTTTTCGCCAACCAAATACGATTGATTCGATGGCGCTTCGCCAATATGCACCGCCTCATCGGCATAACGCACATGCAAAGCATTACGGTCAGCATCTGAATAAACAGCTACCGTTTTAATTCCCATCTCCCGCGCTGAGCGCATTATCCGTAGAGCAATTTCGCCGCGATTGGCAATCAGTATTTTTTGCATTGATAAATTTATAAAAATGTAATTCTCAACTAAATTGTCATTGCGAGGAACGAAGCAATCGCGAACTTTGCACGGCCGCTTTCCTACGTGCGATTGCTTCGTTCCTCGCAATGACATGGTGTAAATCAGATGATAACCTCATCAACCAAATACAATATCGATTCATAATTCTCCTTCACCGCCTGGCTCATAGCCATTTCGCAGGTTTTGGTTGATGAATAATAGCCTTCATATTGATGCTGATTCACCTCCAATGCTTCCGGCATAGTAGCCGATGCGGTCAACTCTGGAAACAGGAATCCCCTGTCGCCCGCCATTCCGCAACAGCCAGCGTGCAGCGGCACAGTTACATTATCGGCAAATTTGCGCGCTATATTTACAAACTTATCTTGCGTGTTCATTTTTTGTAACGAACAAACCGGGTGCAGTACGATATTATTTTTTTTATGGTCGATGTTCAACAATGGCATCAACATATCGTGAAGATAATCAACACTGTCATAAACAGATAACTGATCATACTTCAACTGATTATCAATCTTAAGTACAGGCCTTAAATGTTTAAGTGAATAAGCGCATGAGCTAACGTCGATCACAATTTTTGTCGCACCTTGTTGGCTATCAACCCATAGCTTTTCAATTATTTCATTAGCCTTAAAAGCATAAGCATCCTTATAACCCTTGGATGAAAATATCTGACTGCAGCAACTACCCGAATTATTTTTTAATATTTCAACATTGATGCCTGCTTTTTTAGATACACTCAAAAATGTCTCCATTATATTCTTTTTACCATCTTCACCGCTGCCCATCGTCCGGGATATACAGCTTGGGAAGTAAAGCACTTTTTCGGTCGATATATCAGCCTCGCCATTTGTTTTTAATATAGAAAGATCAGGCGGCAAAGCGATTTGCTCCGACCATAATGGCACGGCAGGAATAATTCTCTTTAAACCTGCAGTGAGCTTTGTCATACTTGCCTTACCAAATAGCTTATTTACCGCATGGCCTGTCCTTAAACCAAAACGAGCTATCCGCACGGCTAAGCCAAAGTTTTCAGCAACCAGCAAAGCCACACGATTTGCAAAAGTCGAGTGATTTTCGCGCCTTAATCTTTTTACCAGATCGCCGGTATTAATATCAACCGGGCAGGCAGTGGCACACAACCCGTCAACCGCGCAGGTATCCAAACCATCATATTGATACTGATCGAGCAGGATCTTGTAATTAGCTTTATCGCCCTTCTGCTCCATCTTCTTCAACTCCCGCCTGATCACTATCCGGCGGCGTGGGGTGGTAGTCAAATTACGGCTCGGGCATTTATGCTCACAATAGCCACATTCCGTACATTTATCTACCTCCTGTTCCACCGTTGGCAGCAGTTTAATATTTTTTATGTGGATGTCCTTATCTGCATTAATAATAACACCGGGGTTTAATAACGATTTGGGATCGACAGCCTGCTTGATCTGTTTCATCAAATCGTACAATTCCCCTCCCCACTCTGTTTCTACAAACGGCGCCATGTTACGGCCTGTGCCGTGTTCAGCTTTTAAAGTACCATCGTTTTTATGCACCACCACATCCACCATTTCCCGCATAAAGCGATCATAACGATTAATTTCACTCGCATCATTAAAAGACGGCGTTATCAAAAAGTGGATGTTGCCATCCTTAGCGTGCCCAAATACAATGGCATTATCGTATTCATATTTTTTGAAAAGACCATGCAAATCCAATATCGCGTCACCCAATTTTTCAACCGGGAAAGCCACATCCTCCAAAATAACCGTCGATCCGCTTTTACGAACTGCGCCAACTGAAGGAAACAGCCCCTTGCGTACTTTCCAATAGTATTCCTGCTGAGCAGGATCGCTGGTAAATATTGGCGCTTGTAATAGTGAAAGCACTGAAACCCCACTTAGGAAACCGTTAACTTTACTTTCCAACTCCGCGTAAGTGCTTTCCTGAAATTCTATCAATAAAGCAGCTGCGTTCTCGGGTAGTTGTTTAATGATAGGCGGAAGATTGGGCATATCCTCAATAGCTCGTAGCGATGCTCTGTCCATCAACTCCACAGCCCTTGCTCCTGCATCAATCAAAGGCACAAGCGCCTGACACGAGGTATATATATCAGGGAAATATAATAATGCCGTCGATTTATATTTATAATCGGGAATAGTTTCCAGTACTGCTTCTGATATAAAGGCCAAGGTACCTTCAGCACCGATAAGCAAATGCGCCAGAATATCCAAAGGATGCTCAAAATCTATTAGCGCGTTTAGCGAATAACCAACCGTATTTTTTTGGCGATACTTTCTGCGGATCTTGTCGTGTAATTTACTATCAGCAATAATCGTATTTTTCGCCTGCTTAAGTACCTCGCTTAATTGCGGGCATTCAGCCATAAAGCGATCATAATTATCAGGATTCTCTGTAGTATACCGCTTACCATCAGGCAAAATAAAGCGAATATGCTTTACGGTGTGATAAGAGTTTAATTTCACCCCACAGCACATCCCACTCGAATTATTGGATAATATCCCACCCATCATAGCCGAGTTGATACTCGCCGGGTCGGGGCCAATTTTTGTTTTGTATGAGCTTAGATATGAATTTACCATCGCTCCGGTAACACCTGGTTGCACCCTAACCGCATTACCATCATCTTCAATACTAACCTTATCCCAAAACTGACTCAGATCAACCAAAATACCATCGGTAATAGATTGGCCGGATAAGCTGGTGCCGCCTGTGCGGAAAACTAAAGGGATATTTTGTGCTGATGAAAATTGGAAAAGCGAGATAATCTCATCTTCGTTGGCAGGCTGTACAACAGCTTTAGGTATCAATCGATAAAAACCCGCATCCGATGCATAGGACACCAGGTCTATTAATCGGGTTTTAATTCTGGTGGGCGGTAATATGGTTTGTAATTGCGTTCCTAAATCCATACAAGTACTATTCTAAAACAGGTTCATTCAATTCACTTTTGTGAATATCGATAACCTGATCATTGAATTCAAATGTACTATTTAAGCAATTACTATAATGAAGAATTATTTGCCTCGGATTTATTTTCGGATTTACTATTCACCCAGGCAGTATAATAGATGTTTACATAATATAATAGATAAATAAGCGCTGCGCCAAAAAACATCCCCGTCACAAAAGGTGATTCCGAAGTATATTGCCCCGGATAAAAACGATTCATTGTAATGCGGACTAAAGCAATTACGATAAGCACGATAGCGGCTACAGGTATTTTTCCAACTTTCATTGTGATATTATTTATTCAAATATAACTAATGATTAATTAAATGCAAATCGGCAATAATCGCCAAAAGCTTTATGTTTGCTTTATGAAAATTGAGACCATTGCTATACATGCCGGTAACGAGAGAGACCAATCAACAGGCGCCGTAATTCAGCCCATTGTATTATCAACTACTTTTGAGCGTCACGAAGATGGCAGTTATACCAACGGTTATATATATGGTCGTTCGTCAAATCCCAATCGCACTTCGTTAGAGCATGTATTAACCCAATTAGAAGGTGGTGTTGATGCTGCGGCATTTTCATCCGGCAACGCGGCGGGTATGGCGGTTTTCCAATCATTAAAACCGGGTATTCATGTTATTTTACCGGATGATATGTATCACGGACTACGTAACCAGGTTAAAATTTTGTTTGAAGGAATTTTAGAGTTCGATTTTATCGAGATAAACAACACCAAGGTTCTGCAACAATACATTAAACCCAACACAGGATTAATATGGATTGAAACACCATCGAACCCATTATTAAAAATAACTGATATAAAGAAAGTTATCAGCATAGCAAAAACACACAATATTAAAGTAGCCTGCGATAATACTTTTGCAACCCCTGTTTTTCAAAAACCGCTTTCATTAGGTGCCGATCTGGTGATGCATTCATCTACCAAATACTTCGGCGGACACAGCGATTTAATGGGCGGCGTACTAATCATCGCCGAAAAAAACGACTGGTGGACAAAAATACGCCAGGTACAGGAAATGGGGGGTGCTATCCCCTCACCTATGGATTGCTATTACTTAGTGCGAAGCATTAAAACATTACCATACCGCATGGCCGGGCATGCTAAAAACGCGCAGTTGCTGGCTGA
Organism: Bacteroidota bacterium; assembly: GCA_013287375.1. Lineage (GTDB taxonomy): Bacteria > Bacteroidota > Bacteroidia > Sphingobacteriales > Sphingobacteriaceae > Mucilaginibacter. Next base: position 7,639 of record JABDDX010000003.1, read on the forward strand.
ATACTTAGAAAAACATCCCAAAGTTGAAAAGGTATTGTATCCGGGATTACCATCACATCCGCAATATGACATCATCAAACAACAAATGACAGGCTTCGGCGGCATGCTATCTATATTAATTAAAGGTGGCGAAGAAGAAGCGAAACGGGTAATAAACAGCTTAACCCTATTTGCCCAGGCAACCAGCTTAGGCGGCGTTGAAAGCCTGATTGAACACCGCGCGGCCGTTGAAGGCCCCGATACCAAAACCCCGCGAAACCTGCTTAGGGTATCTGTTGGTTTGGAGCATATTGATGATTTGGTTGCGGATATGGAGAAAGCGTTGGGATAGTATTTTCAGGTTATTACCCCTAAAATCCATCTTTTTTAAATAAAATTTGGTTCTTAAACATTTATCACCCTATATTTGTAGTAATATTTGGTAGTGATACTAAATCAGATCAAATCCCTTCAAAAAGGTTTTGGTTTATAAAGAAGCGGCGAGAGATCAGGCTCAACTACCCGCTGGCAACCCTTAAAATTTTAAGAAGGTGCCAATTCCTGGCCCGGTAAATACCCCGGGGGATATAAATTAACGACCATGAAAAGTTTAAAAAACATCCCGTCATTCAATGATGCCCAAAGAGGCAATTTAGTTTATACGTATAGCTATTCTACAGGCTGTATTTGTATGTGTTGCTGTTGAAGCAGTACACGTCCTTTCTTTCTTAATTTCTGAAAAAAACGCGTGTTACCTCCGGGGGATAGTATTATCCTTTCGTGACCCAGCCCAACAAATTCAAATTTTCAATCACCTGTAAAATACAAATATCATGTCAAACTTAAAATTCGAAACACTACAATTACACGCCGGTCAGGAAGCAGATTCAGCAACAGGTTCACGCGCCGTGCCTTTATATCAAACAACATCTTACGTTTTCCAAAATGCGCAACACGGTGCAAATCTGTTCGCGCTTAAAGAATTCGGAAATATCTATACCCGCATCATGAACCCCACTACCGATGTGTTTGAAAAACGCATCGCGGCTTTAGAGGGTGGCGTGGCAGCTTTAGCTACCGCATCTGGTCAGGCATCGCAGTTTATTGCCCTTAATAATATATTACAAGCGGGAGATAACTTCGTAACCTCGCCATATTTATATGGAGGCACCTATAACCAGTTTAAGGTAGCGTTTAAGCGCCTGGGCATCGAAGCGCGTTTCGCCAAAGATGATCAAGCTGAAAACATCGAAATCTTAATCGATAAAAATACCAAAGCCATCTTTCTGGAAACTATTGGCAACCCCGGCTTTAATATCCCTGATTTTGAAAAAATAGCAGCCGTAGCTAAAAAGCACGACTTACCACTAATAGTTGACAATACTTTTGGCGCAGGTGGATATTTGTTTCAACCCTTAAAACATGGGGCGAATGTAGTTGTTGAATCAGCCACCAAATGGATCGGCGGGCATGGCACCACCATAGGCGGTGTTATTGTTGATGGTGGTAATTATAACTGGGGTAATGGCAAATTCCCTCAATTTACCGAGCCATCTGAAGGTTACCACGGTTTGGTTTTCGCTGACGTATTTGGCGTTGACGGCCCTTTTGGTAATATTCAATTCATCATCCGTGCACGTGTTGAAGGTTTAAGGGATTTCGGCCCTTCGCAAGCGCCATTTAATAGCTGGTTACTGTTACAGGGATTGGAAACCCTTTCTTTAAGAGTACAACGCCATGTAGACAACGCGCTTGAGTTAGCCAAATGGCTGGAAGCGCAACCGCAGGTACAAAAAGTAAATTACCCGGGATTAACCTCATCGCCATATCATGCATTAGCAAAAAAATATTTAAAGAATGGTTTTGGTGGAGTGTTGTCTTTCGAGATAAAAGGCGATAAAGAGAACGCATCCCGTTTTATTGATAGCCTGCAATTGACAAGTCACCTGGCTAATGTGGGTGATGCTAAAACATTAATTATCCAACCATCGGCAACCACTCATCAGCAGCTTAGCGATGAGCAGCAACTGGCTGCGGGTGTTACACCGAGCTTGTTACGTGTATCAGTTGGGATTGAGCATATAGATGATATTAAGGCCGATTTTGAACAGGCTTTTGTTAAAATAGAGGAATTGACAGCAGAGTTAATATAGTTTTTTTAGTGATAATAGCGTTGTTACCGGATGCGGTTGCTTAATTAAAGCAGCTGCACCTGTAGCGGCAAACAGAAACATGAATACACAGATATTTAAAAGTTTACAAACATTTGAGTTTGAATCGGGTCAAAAAGTACAGAACCTTGAAATAGGTTTCCACACCTACGGTAAACTAAATGCTAATAAAGATAATGTAGTTTGGGTTTGCCACGCGCTTACCGCTAACTCGGATGTATTGGACTGGTGGAAAGGCCTTTTTGGCACGAATGATTATTTTAATCCCGAAGAACATTTCATCGTTTGCGCCAATATTTTAGGTTCGCCCTATGGCACTACTAATCCACTGAGCGAAAACCCGGTAACCGGGCAGCCTTATTACCTGGCTTATCCTCAATATAGCGTACGCGACATCGTTAACGCTCATCGCTTATTGGCCGAACATCTTAAAATAAAAGATATTGAAATATTGATCGGTGGTTCTTTAGGCGGTCAACAGGCTATGGAATGGGGAGTTATTGAACCGGATCGTATTAAAAATCTGATTCTGATTGCTACTAATGCCCGCCATTCTCCCTGGGGAATCGCCTTTAATGAATCACAGCGTTTGGCTTTAACTGCCGACCGCACATTTTATTCCAACACTCCCGATGGTGGACAAAAGGGATTAAAAGCCGCACGTAGTATAGCGCTTCTATCCTACCGTGGTTACAAAACATATACCGTAAGTCAGCAAGACGAAGACGATAACATCAGCGATGATCACCGTGCATCATCATACCAAAACTATCAGGGTCAAAAACTGGTGAATAGGTTTAATGCTTACAGCTATTGGTATCTGAGCAAAGCAATGGACTCGCACAATGTAGGCCGCAACCGTAAAGGTGTTGAAAAAGCGCTTAGCCTCATCAAGGCAAAAACATTAGTCATTGGCATAAAATCCGATGTGCTATTCCCAATTGAAGAGCAACAATACCTGTTCAGGCATATCCCGAAATCAGCCTTTGCTGAATTAGATTCTTTTTACGGGCACGATGGATTTTTAATTGAAACAGAAGCATTAACAAATATTATCACTTCCTTTTTTAAAACAGACGTTAAAGGGAAAATTATAGAACTACAAAGAATAGCGTAATGAGTAAGAAATTAAATATAGGTTTATTTGGATTTGGTGTAGTTGGTCAGGGATTAAACGATATAATCAGGACAAAAAACCTTAATCTTGAAATAGTTAAAATCGCCATCAAAAATCCGGACAAAAAACGTTCATTGCCTGCTGAGTTATTTACTACAGACAGGGACGAAATATTAAACAATCCGGAAATAAATACCATTGTTGAGCTGATCAATGATACCGAAGCAGCATTCGAGATTGTATCCCGTGCATTGAGCTCTGGTAAAAACGTAGTATCGGCTAGCAAAAAAATGATCGCATTACATTTGGAAGAACTGATCGCTCTGCAACAAGAGCATGGTACTTCTTTATTGTACGAAGGCGCTGTTTGCGGTAGTATTCCTATCATCCGTAACCTGGAAGAATATTATGACAACGAATTACTGCATTCAATAAGCGGAATTTTTAACGGATCATCCAACTATATCCTTTCTAAAGGATTTTTAGAAAACATGGATTATGATACCGCGTTAAAACAAGCTCAAGACCTAGGCTTTGCAGAAACCGACCCTACTATGGATGTTGGTGGTTATGATGCTAAATTTAAACTGGTAATAGCCGCGTCACACGCTTACGGCGTAATCGTTAATCCTGATGAGATCCTGAATATCGGTATTCAAACTCTTGCAGCAAGAGATATACAATACGCCCGCGAAAAGAACCTGAAAATAAAACTGGTTCCTGTTGCTAAAGAGTTAGATGATCGCCATATCGGTATGTTCGTTCTGCCAAAATTCGTGAACGAAACCGAGTTTTTATATAATGTAGAGTACGAATACAACGGCGTAACGGTGCAAGCCGCGTTTGCCGATCAGCAATTCTTCTTCGGAAAAGGCGCGGGAGGCCACCCTACCGGTTCGGCTGTATTATCTGACATCGCAGCCCTACGGTACGATTACCAGTACGAATACAAAAAGGCCAAAGCCAAAAAAGATTTAGCCTTCACCAATAATATCGAACTGAACATCTATCTGCGTTATGAAGATGAGGATTTGGTAGAAGCGCTTCAATTTAAACACATCCAGGAACGTTATTATTCTGATAGCTATAAATTTGTTATCGGCAAGATCAATCTTCAAAGTTTAATCGATAATCAGCACCGCATAGCAAATAACAAAGCATTTGTGGCATTTGCCGATCAATTAGCTGGAGTTACTTTGGCCAAAGAAGTTAAGGTTGCTGCTGAAGCGCTTAGTTAGAGTAATACTAGCGGTTAATAAAAACTGTTTAAATTATAAACTATCGTCATTGCGAGCGAAGCGTGGCAATCCCAAACTATGCAGAGCCGCTCTGTAAGTCGGGGATTGCCACGCTTCGCTCGCAATGACAATTGGTTTTTAGACAGCTTCTCACCCTCCCCCATAAAGTCCATTGTTTTTTTAATTATTTGTCATAAAAATCAGGAACGTTACCATTTTGATTTTTAATTTCAGATATTTAAAGCCTATGCGGGTATCTGAAAATTTGTTAAAATGGGCTATGCGAATTTACCCGCCATTATTTTTCCAGCGCATCTGGGTTAAAAAGTTTGATAAAGACTTTCGTGGTGTCGAGGTAGTGATCAGGAAAAGCATCTGGAACCGGAACTATAACAATTCCATTTTTGGCGGAACTATCTTTTCCGCAGCCGATGCCTTTTACCCCATCCTGTTTTATAAAATCTTTACCAACAAGGGTTACAAGCTACGTGCCTGGTCAAAATCGCTGGAGATTCAATATATTAAACCCGGATTTACCGATCTGTATTATACAATATCAATTACAGATGACCAGATAGTAGAGGCTGAAGAAATATTAAATACGGTTGGGAAATATTCGATCTCTCACCCTATCTTGATTTTTGATAAAAATGGCGTTAATGTAGCTTCGGTTATGAATGAGGTATACATGCGCAATTTAGATTTTATGGAGACTAACAATGCACACAGTAATTAACGACGAAACGCTTATAAAAAAAGGCTACAAAATAAGTACAGATCAGGCTTTGCTCGATTTGGATGTTATTCATAACTATCTAAGTAACGAATCATACTGGTCGAAAGGAATAACCAAAGAGAAAGTACAACGATCAATAGAAAACTCTATGTGCTTTGGTGTTTATAAAGATGGGAAACAAGTTGGGCTGGCACGTGTTGTTACCGACAAAACCACATTCGCTTATTTGTGCGATGTATTTATATTGGATGAATACCGGGGACATGGATTATCAAAATGGTTATTGCAAACTATTTTGGCGCATCCGGATTTGCAGGGATTAAAACGATGGACTTTAGCTACGCTTGATGCACATGGCTTGTATAAACAGTTTGGATTTGCTCCCCTAGGCAACCCCGACAGATGGATGGATATTTTTACACCTATAAAAAACGATTGAGAGGAAATCAGGGAAAATGAATATTAAAAGGCTGATTTTTGAAGGTGAAGGGGTATCGCTCGACTTTAAAAAAACTATTTCCAGCTGCGAGAAGATCGCACGCACCATGTCATCATATGCTAACAATAAAGGCGGTCGCCTGTTAATTGGTGTAGCTGATGATGGCACTATTAAAGGCGTAAAATCCGAGGATGAAGAACGTTACATGATCACCAAAGCGGCGCACATGTTTTGCAAACCTGCCCTGGAACCAACTTTTGAAGAAGTTTATGTAGATGATAAACTGGTCTTGGTTGTTACCATCGATGAAAGTAATCTAAAACCCCATTATGCCCTGGCCGAAGACGGCAAATGGTGGGTTTATGTGCGGGTAAAAGACAAAAGCGTGCTGGCAAGTAAAATTGTGGTTGATGTACTTAAACGTTCAGCAAATGAAAACGGTGTGCTGATAGAATATTCTGCCAACGAAAAAAACTTGCTGGAGTACCTGGAGAAAAGCAACAGGATAACCGTACGCGAATTTTGCGAGCTGTTAAAACTCACCCGCAAACGCGCGCAACGAATTTTGGTTGATCTGATCCTTTCGGGCGTTATCCGTATCCATACTACCGAAAAAGAAGAATACTATACCGCGGTATAATTGAGCCATCCTGGCCAAAAAACTACCTTTACCTTACTGACCACATGAAAGCCGTATACAAAAAATACAAACACCATTATCGAGATAATCTTAAACTGGCTACGCCGGTAATGATATCACAGCTTGGACATACGCTTGTTCAGGCTTCGGATAGTGTGATTGTAGGGCATTTTGCCGGTACGGTTTGTTTGGCAGCAGTATCATTGGTAAACAGCATTTTTGTTATCCCGATGATTATTGGCCTGGGTATTTCCTACGGTGTTACCCCACTCATTGCGCAAAATAATGGCCGTAAAGATTATGCCGAATGCGGCAAACTTTTGTCAAACAGCTTATTTATCAACCTCATCTGCGGGGCTATACTTTTCGGCGTTTTATTTTTAGGGTCGATATACGCCTTAAATCATTTGCACCAATCGCCGGAGGTTGTGGAGCAAGCCAAACCATTTTTAACATTGCTAGGGTTGTCGCTTATTCCAATGTTAATCTTTAACACCTTTAAGCAATTTGCCGAGGGCTTAGGATTCACTAAGCAAGCCATGGTGATCTCGGTAATTGGAAACATACTTAATATCTGCGTCGGCATTATATTGGTAAAGGGACTATTCGGTATAAAACCCATGGGCGTACGGGGTGTTGGTTATAGCACTTTGATAGATCGTTGTTTAATGGCGATAGTAATGAGCGCTTATGTATTTCGCTCCGAGAATTTCAAAGTGTATCTGAAAACCTTTGCCGTTAAAAACATTAACTATCTGCGCAGTATCCAAATTTTGCGCATCGGTACGCCTATCGCATTACAATACACTTTTGAACTAAGCGCATTCAGCGGAGCTGCCATTATGATCGGCAGCATCAGCCTGGTACAACAAGCCGCCCACCAGGTTGCTATTAACCTGGCCTCCATGACTTACATGATTTCAAGCGGAATAGCCGCTGCCGCCACCATAAAAACCGGCAACTATTTTGGTGTGAAAGATCATAAAGGTTTAAGGTCATCTGCCATATCAAACTACCATATCGTAATAGCGTTTATGGTATTTACTGCATTGCTTTTTAGCTTAGGCAGCCCCTACCTTCCTTATGTTTATACTACAGATAAAGCAGTTATAGTTGTTGCATCACAGCTACTTATTATTGCGGCAGTCTTTCAGATTTTTGACGGGACACAGGTTGTAGGTCTCGGGATTCTACGTGGCATGGGCGATGTGAACATTCCTACCATTAGTACATTTTTAGCCTATTGGGTAGTTGGTTTACCTGTCGGCTATTACCTGGGGATACAACTAAACTGGGGTGTAAAAGGAATTTGGTACGGTTTGGTTTTAGGGTTGATGGTATCCTCGGCACTGATGTTTTTCCGTTTCCAATCCATCAGCAGGCGGCACGAAGTAAAAACCATTGAATAATGGTTAATTTTATCCAACCAAATCATTGCCGTTGACTTCAGTCAATGGAATGCAGAGATCACATTTACCGGCTTTAGCCCAAATTTCGCACTAATTCAACATTTGGCTAAAGCCCTATAAACAGCTTATTGATTCCGTTGACTAAAGTCAACAGCAATGAAAATTCTTGTTTCTAAACACCTTTTAATTAAGATCAACTAAAAATAAAGCTGATTGGCCACGCGATAAGTATTGCAATGTGCCTCCACAATATCCTTAATCTTCGGCGAATAACCACCACCCATACTTACCTGCACCGATATGTTATACTTGATGCATTGTTCAAAAACAAACTGATCACGCATCTTGCATTCTTCGCGGGTTAAACCAAGCTTTCCTAATTTATCAGATGCAAGCACATCCACTCCCGATAAGTAAAATATAAAATCAGGCTTTTGTTGGACGATGAGTTTTGGCAATGCATCATACAGTAGAGTCAGATAATCGTCCCCGTTTATGCCATCTGTCAAAGGAATATCCAGATCAGATTTCTCTTTCCTAAACGGAAAATTATTAGCCGCATGCATCGAAAAGGTAAATACTCTGGGCTCATTTTCAAATATCTCGGCAGTGCCATTACCCTGATGTACATCTAAATCAATAATTAAGATAGATGTGGCTAATCCTTTATTTAATAAATAATTAGCCGCCATAGCCTGATCATTCAGCAGGCAAAAACCTTCGCCCCAGTTGCTTCCTGCGTGATGCGTGCCACCGGCCACATTAAAGGCGATACCATTCTCAAATGCGAAGTGGCAACCATCGATAGTTCCCTGTCCAATCCGCACTTCACGTTCCACCAAACGGGCAGATAGTGGGAAACCTATGCGACGTTGTTCTCTGGCCGGTAACGTCAAATCACGCAATTGCTGCCAGTAAATCGCATCATGTGTGCATAAAATTATTTCTTCCGATATGGCTTTTGGCGAAAACAGGTTTTCCTGCGTGATGAGCCCTTCATGCAACAATTGTTCGGGGATCAGCTCATATTTCAGCATAGGGAAACGGTGCCCTTCTGGCAAAGGATGAGCATATATCGGATCGAAAGCAATTTGAAGCATAATAAAGCCCTACAATCAAATATTTTCCACATAGGCGGCAAGTAGTCGTCCGGCGTTAAAAACATCCGTAGACGAATTATAAAGGGGCACAGGACTCAAGCGAATCACATTAGGCTCCCGCCAATCACCAATAACACCATTTTTGGTTAGATAATTGAAAATTCCTTTGGCATCACCTGCGCAAACCACCGAAAGTTGGCTGCCACGCTTACCAGGTTCTTTTGGTGTGATGATTTTGAACAGCTCTTTTCCGTTTTTAAGATTAATATTGTTAATAATAAATTCAAGATAACCCGTTAACACCTCGCTCTTCGCTCTCAACACTGACACCCCTCCGGCTTCTTCAAAAATATCCAGCGAAGCTTTATGCAGCGCCATCAGCATAATTGGTGGTGTACTTACCTGCCATCCCCCCGCACCTGGTTCGGCATCAAAGCCTGGGGCCATTAAAAATTGTTTATCCTTACGATACCCCCACCAACCGGCAAAGCGATTATGCTCTTCATTAAAATGCTTCTCATGTACAAATATCCCACTTATACCACCGGGGCCTGAATTCATGTATTTGTATGAGCACCAGCAAGCGAAATCAACACCCCAATCATGTAATTTCAAAGGCACGTTACCGGCAGCATGCGCCAAATCAAATCCCGCGATAACTCCTGCATTGTGCGCAGCCTTAGTGATTACCTCGATATCAAAAAACTGCCCGGTATAATAATTGATCCCGCTGAACAGCACCAAAGCCAATTCATCCGCGTTATTCTTTATCGCGTCAAGTATATCCTCCGTGCGTAAAGTATATTCTCCACTGCGCGGAAATATCTCAATAATGGCATCCTTAGGGTCAAAGCCATGAAACCTAACCTGGCTCTCCAAAGCATATTGATCGGATGGAAAAGCGCCGCCTTCCATTAGAATTTTATATCGTTTAGTTGTTGGTTTATAAAAACTTACCATTAATAAATGAAGGTTTACTGTAAGTGAATTCATTACACTTATTTCTCTCTCATTTGCCCCCAAAATAGCAGAAAGTACCGGCGTAAGTTTCTTATGATAGCCTAACCATGGATCATCACCTTCAAACCAGCCTTCTACACCCAACTCTTGCCAGTTAGTAAGCTGCTCAGTAAGATATCGCTTTGCCGACATAGGCTGCAACCCCAAAGAATTTCCGCACAAATAAATGACATCCCTGCCATTATATTTAGGCAAAAGAAACTTGTTTCTGAATGATTTTAACGGATCTTGCTCATCAAGCTGATGCGCGAACTCTGGTGTATTTTGGTACTGCATAACGCAATATTACTATTTATTAGGCTTACTTACATAAGGGTTTCCTTTTACATAAAACCGATACGGCAGCAAAGCATCTTCGCCCGCATAGTCAACCCCTACACGCGGCACAGCGGCAATTTCCTCATCAGTAAATGCTAATCCCCTGTCTTCAATCCACAAAGTATCACTTTGCAGGCTGATTGCATTTATTGCACGGGAAATACCTAAAGCTTTAGCTACCGATCCGGGCCCTTGGGTAATGTTTGGTTTTAACGCGACCATATTGCGTCGATATAACATGGCCTCTATCCCTTCAGTTGGCTGTATAGCGCGGATTAGAATTGCATGTGGTTGCCCCTCTACAGATGTAACTATATTAAACATTTCGTGAATGCCATAACATAGATAAACATAAGCAACACCGCCCTGCATAAACATGGTTTTCGTGCGTGGTGTTATTCGGTTGCCGTAAGAATGGGACGCTCTATCAATTATGCCATTATAGGCTTCTGTTTCAATAATATATCCACCTGTAGTTACACCATCAATACAAGTAAATAAGTACTTACCTATGAGGTTTTTAGACAGATGAACAACATCGGTATTTAGATAAAATGATTCCGGTAATTTCACTTTTTAAGAATTGGTTTTAACCATTTATTCACTTGCTTAGCCTTATCAAATATCATGATATGCGAACCATCTTTTACAATAGTCGCGTCCCTGATATTTTTCACCGGGAATACACGATCCTTGTCGCCATGTATATGGTACACATTTGGCGGTATGGTCAAATTATCCCATTTCAACACAGCTCCCATCGCCCATTTCATGAATTCTGGAGAATTTTTGGAAAGCATATCATTAAAAAGCCAGGCATCACTATCCTTTAAATGCTCAAACAGGGGCTTTATCAAAAAGCCAAGTTTATTTAACATTCTGCCAGGTAAAAGTTTATAAATCGGTAATGCTCTAAACACCGAAAAATAACCCGGAGCTTCCTTAACTGTTTTGATGCTAGAAATAAGTATAGCCTTTTTGAGGTTAACTTTCTTGGCAATTTCGATCGCAAGCATACCTCCTAATGAAGTACCAACCGCAATAGAATTTGGTCTTATATCATATTGATAGATAATCTTTTGTGAATATGTTTCTAAAGTATCTGTTTCATGTGGTTCTATCCAGTCAACCGGTACTACTTCATCATCTTCAGGTATATCAACATTGTTATAAAGTCGTGTATCAGCCCCCAGGCCAGAAATCAGAAAGACTTTGCTCATGCCAAGTTAACCAGCTTAACCAATTGCTCCAGGAAGGTTTTGTCAATCTCATCAAAGTACGCCAAATGCTCGCTGTCCACATCCAAAACCCCCGCGACCTCACCATTATGAAACAGCGGCACCACTATTTCGGATCGCGACAATGAACTACAAGCAATATGCCCCGGAAATTCATCCACATCAGCCACTATAAGCGTACCTGCTTGCTCCCATGCCGCTCCGCATACTCCTTTACCCTTTTTGATGCGCGTGCAGGCTACAGACCCTTGAAATGGCCCCAAAACCAACTCGTCATTTTTTACTATGTAAAAACCAACCCAAAACCAGTTAAACTGTTCTTTTAGCGCAGCGCTGATATTTGCAAGGTTGGCAATTAAATTTTCCTCCCCGCTTATCAAGGCCTCTATTTGAGGGATTAATGATTGATACTGGGTCGCTTTATCTGTTGTTTGTATAATGGTTAAATCCTCTGCCATGGTGCAAAAATAAGTATGAACTATTACATTTAAATAAGACAAATATCATATTTAATGTTTTAATTAGTCGCGATGATTGTTAGTCTTACTATAGTTCGCTACCGTAATTCCTTAATACCTTTTGCTTTATTGGCTATGGCTATACATCGCTTACCTTTAATGCTCAATAGGAAATGCAGTTTTTGGAAATTGCTGGGTAGCGGCCGTAACGGTACTTTTGATTTGCAACCCGATTGGCAACAATGGGGCTTGTTAGCTGTATGGGACAATCAGGAAGCATTTAATGAATTTTACGATAAATCATTCATAAATGGCTGGTGGAAGACATTCGCTACTGAAAAATGGACAATATTATGCGAACCATTGCAAAGTCATGGCAAATGGGATAATAAAGAACCCTTTGGCAAGCCTGATGCTAAAGTAATTAACGGCCCGATAGCGGTGCTAACGCGTGCTACCATTAGGCTCAACAAACTAAAAGGCTTTTGGAGTAATGTTGATAGCGTGGCTAATATTATGGCGGATGCACCGGGATTCATCACTTCTCTTGGTATTGGCGAAGCACCCATATATCGACAGGCAACATTTTCTATATGGAAAAGTATTGAAGATGTAAAAGCCTTTGCTTACACATCAAAAGAACATGCAGCAGTGATCAAAAAAACAAGAAACGAAAATTGGTATAGTGAAGAACTTTTCGCAAGATTTAAAATTGTGGATAGCCTTGGCTCAATAAATGGTAAAAATCCCCTAAGGGGAATAGAATTATAAATTATGAGAATTATTGCAGAATTACCCCATCCGGACTTTAAGATTTCGATACTTAATATGAACCAAAAGTTTATTATTAAAATTGAGAAGGGGAGCATTGAGCAGAGTTACAAAATACCAGAGATGGATTTAACTGATGGTGTAAACAGTGTATTTGAAATACTTGATGAAACCTTTTTGAAAACCGTATCGCTTCGTTTTGAAGAGATGAAGAAAGATTTTAAAGAAACATACTTTAGGTATAACTACTAGATGATATAAGTTTCATAACTAACTGTATAAAAACAATTTAAATGTGTAAACAGAATTTAATTTGGCAACCATAAAACCATCGCTTTATCAAATTTAACCATTGGTAAATATATTCCTAAAAGGTTTACAATATTTGTTTCAACAAACCTATAAATCTAACTGATTTTCTTTACTTTATAATACATAAAAAATTATATTTGGTTAACTTATAGAACATATTTTAGGCATTTTTTAATTATTAAACAGCAATTAACTTAAAAAAACACTATTTTTAAGAGGTAAACACTACACTAATGATTAGCAGCAAACAGTTTTACAATTTACATACCACCCAGGGTATGAAATTGATCAACATCAGAAACATTGCATGTATTGAAGAAGTAAATACATATCCTCAAATTACCATGAATGTAAAACGTGCGGATGGGAATTACATTGAATTTATAACCAGCGATGTGTATGATAAATTAGTAGAAAGTATTTTGAAAATGGACGCTGAATTGTAGAGCTTTTTAAATAGGAAGTAAATCACAATACCAAAATCCAGATTTTTTAACCCGGTCACTCCCCGCACAATCATCACCCGCTTTTTGGGGCGCTTTATATTCTTTAAATATCTTTTCGCCTGTTTTATAATTTATTTCCTCTTTGAATATTGGGCCTTTAAAGGCATAGGTATGGAATTCTCCATTTTCACCGCATACATCCACATTTGCAGGCAAATTATTTATAAGCTGTTTTGTTATCTCCTGCCCTGCCAGTTCCCCCAATTCTTCCTGAGTGCAGGCTATAACTGTACCAAATCCCAAATGCAAAAACTCATCAATTAATTCGTGAGTATCTCGTTTCCATAAGGGATAAATCCCTTTCATATTTACTTCAGCTAGTCGGGCATCCCTGTAATTCCGTAAATCCTCCAGAAAAATATCGCCAAATATAGAATGCGTAATCCCTTCCCCGCTTAGTCGATTTAAATGCTCTCGCATTACATCATTATATTCTGTCATACCCGGCATTTCAGGCAAGCGAATTTGATATAAGGGAATTCCAATACTTTCTGCCTGCTTGATTAATAGTTCCGTCCTTACACCATGCATCGAAATTCTATCCACGGCATCATTTATGGTGGTTACAAGATATTTGATATCCAATTCAGAATTCTTCAGGCAATGATACAATGCCAAAGCACTATCCTTACCACCACTCCAATTAAATATACATTTGATTTTATCAGGCATTGTTATTATTTAATACTATTCGACATTAACTCTTCTACCAGATCGGGGATGCCAATACTGGCTTTAGCCTGTATCTCAACCACATTAGTTAACCTGCGTACCTCAGGGATATTAGGATCAACAATATACTTTTTAATGCCGGGCCTTACATAATGAACAAGCCCAGCAGCCGGATAAACTGCTAATGAGGTACCTGTCAAAATAAATAACTTTGCGCCAGCGCAAATCTTAGCGGCTTGTTCTATCATCGGCACATCCTCGCCAAACCAAACAACGTGCGCCCTTAACGGCGATCCCAATTCACAAACCTCGTCCATTCTTAATTCCCACCCCTCAATCGGGTAAGTTAATTCAGAGTTGATGCTGGATTGTGACCGGGTAATAATACCATGTAAATGCACAACATTAGTTGATCCTGCCCTTTCGTGCAGATCATCTATATTTTGCGTAATAATAGTTACATTAAATCGCTCTTCTAACTTTGCTAAAGCATAATGGGCCGCATTGGGTTGCGCCGCTAACACATCCTTTCGACGCGTATTGTAGAAATCCTGAACCAACTGCGGATTGCGTTGCCAGGCTTGCGGTGTGGCCACGTCTTCAATATTATAACCCTCCCATAAGCCATCACTATCTCTAAACGTTTTTAAGCCGCTCTCAGCGCTTATTCCCGCACCAGTTAACACAACTATCCTTTTCATTATTTCAGTACTATATAATTAAAAATCTACCCATAAAAAAAGCGATGTGAATCTCACATCGCTTTAATCAAAAAAGTATTTAAATTAAACAGCGAGTTGTTTTTTACTGCGGAGTATAGTGTATTTGTTTTGAGCGAATTCAAAGCCCCCAAACAGCACCGCGCAATAAAATACATCTGCAAGTAGCATATTTTTTTCAAACGGTATAGCCGCAACAAGTGATTGTCCATATCCCGACAAGTTATGCGCATACAAAGTACCATATATCCATGGCAGATCAATAATTAACCAATGCACACAAACCGATACAAGTGAGGCGATAGCCACATTAGTTACATTTACCTTTTTAATTAGCGTACCAATAAATACCATAAGCGCAAAAGTTAAATAAACCCACGCCGAACCACTATACCAGAATACTAATTTCGAGGTATATAAATAGTTAATGCCAATATCGCTTATAAACAAAGCCAATAACACTACTAAATAAGCTTTCCACTTATCGGTAAAATAAGCACCGCCGAATAAGGCAACTGCACCAACCGGCGTAAAATTACTTAAGGTTTTATATTCATAACTTACAAACCGCAAAGCAATTGCAGCCAGTATCATTAAAACGAGTACAATATTACGTGTGTTTATTTTTTGTGTTGACATGATCTGATTTATGCAGTAAAATTACTCATTATCCGTTTAAATAAAAAACGCTATTATGAATGTTTAAAAATATTAAATATCTGATTGGAGCCGTCGCTGCCATAAATGTAAATTTGGTCAGGTCTTGATCCGGGAACAGACCCTACGGTACCTTGTACTGTTGTACCTGTACCCATATACACTACACTTATTGGAATATTAGGTGCAGTATAAGTTAAATAATACCAATGATAGGTAACTCCGGAATTCGGATTTTGCATAGTAAGATTTACTGTAGAATTGATTGCGAATTTCCCATTTACGTCTTGTTCGCCTGTCGCCGCCACAATTGTTCTTGCACTACCTGTATATGATGGCAAAGGCAGTATAATTGTGTTACTATAGGAAGTATTTGGCCCAACGGTTACAACTCTCCGAATGTTTACTGTTTCGCCAAAAGGCAACAATGATAAACTATGTGAAATGCTGGTATTACTTACTTGATCGAAGTCATTAGTAGATTGTGCAGCTGTAGTAGCACCTGGAGTTCCAGGCCCTGTTATGAATGTAAATGCAGGGTCGAGGTTTGCATGTAAAATTTGCCAAGTATAACTTACAGTACCACTGCCACCACCTGATATAGTACCACCTGTTATATTTTTTGCGTCAACGTAGCTTGGTGTACCTTGTAATGCAATAACATTACCACTAATAACACAGGTGTACGGGAATAAATAATTCAATGCAATAATATCGTTTGCATTGAATGTGCGGTTTATGCCTGCGTTACAGGCCAGCATCCATGAACCTGCATCAGGGCCGGATGGTGTTCCCGGTATTTGCACTGCGCCGACTGTTGATGCTCCCTCATTGACAGCAGAGCCACCGCAGCTAAATGAACGGTCGGCATAGTCTGTGTGGCGCATACCAATACAATGCCCTATTTCATGCTGAATAACAGAGGCTGTGAATAATATATTAGTTGGATTTGTCCCATAATAGTATGTATTTAATTGAATAGAATTATACGGAACGCCATTAGTCGGAAAACCGGAATACCCCTCCGTTGTAGTTGTATTATCATAATATCCGGTAACAGTGATATCAGCTGTGCCCGATGTAATTCGCTGAAAACGTACGGATAGATTCAAAGCATTGTATCTGGCTATAGCTGTATCAATTGCAACTAAATAATTTGCACCTAAATTATTGGCAATTATATTATAAAATGTTGGCGTACAAGGTGTACTTGAACCCGTCACCGGATTAGTTACGCGGTATTGTTCAGCGGCTTTCGGGCGATTACCGGGAGTTGTTTCCGTAGCGACAATTGTTTTAGGTTGTGTATTGCCCGAATTTAAAAATGCATCGGTCAATACAATATCTCCTTCAACTAAATATCCTTCTTTTACTTTAACTACACCATCTGTGCTGAAACCTGCGGCTTGAATTTTACCAATAATATTAGATGAAACGGTATTAGTTGCTGTGTTTTTAGAGTTTTGTTTTTGGCAACTTGCGAAGAGCAAAAAAGAAAAGCTGGCTACCAGCATTACTTTTGTAATTGGTTTTTTTAAGTACATGATAAGTTTATTAGGTTATAAAAAAATGAATTCTTGTTTTCTTATTGCCTTAGATGTAGTTGTAACGCCACAAATAATGCGGCACTACAACTACATATAAAAACAATATAAATGGACTTATCCTTGATAATTCCACTTGATAATTGTGATTGTTAGGTTTTTGAAATAGGATTATTTATATACTAAATTGTCGTTAATTAATTAGGTATTTAATGCCGGCCATAAAATTAAATCCGCGTGTATTGTAACCATACCAATCTGTGTATTTAGCATCAAAAATGTTTTTCAGGTCGGCAAAAAGATTAATATTCTTGTTCAACCCATACTGTACATGAGCGTCAACCAGATTATAGTGTTTTAAGTCAACCAATGTTGTTGGAGAAGTACCGAAATTTTCATCCTCACGGCTACCTGTATACTTATAATTCAAACCTGCTGAAAGGTTCGTTATAAATTCATAATAAACGCTTGCGCAGTAGGTATTTTTAGGTCTGCGATAAAGATTATCAGTTTCAACACCATTTGCATCTGTTTGTATACCTGTAACATAAGCTGCATAGGCTGACGCAGTAAGTTTATGTGAATTATATTTTAATTCGCTTTCAAAACCTTTATCTTTTTGAAGATCACCATTCTCATAAATTCCATAAGGAGAAGCTGACTCTTCTTCAAAATAAATCACATGTTTAGTATTGTATTTATAAAATGCAGTATTAAAAGAAAGGGTATTTTTGATCAACTCCCAATCAAAACCCGCTTCATATGAAGTAGTGGTTTCCGGGTGCAAACCAATGTTTCCATATGGTGAGAATTGCTGATACAATGTAGGTGCTTTATATGCCGAAGATATTGTACCAAACACTTTAAACTGATCAGCTAATAAAATTGATGGATTGATGGTATAGGTAAAATTACTACCATATTTATCATCATAATTATACCTTCCAACTAATTCCATATGGAAGATACCTTCTTTAAGAAATAATGAAGTATATCCGCTGAGAATACTGTTATGGGCATGAATGCTATTTATTGTATCATATGTACTATATTGATTGGTGTTATAATGTTTAAAATCAGCACCGCTTGTTATATCAACGTATTTGCATAATGCATAATTAAAAACAGCTTCTGCATTGGTGATTTTCCCTAAGTTACTTTCAAAAGAAGGATATGCAGATCCCGCATCGTTAAATTTATTCCAAACATCATTTTGGCTAATATTAATGTTTAACGCGCCTTTATCCAGCAATAATTTACCACCTAAGCCTGCAAACAAAAAAGTATTTTGATAAGTATAATTTTCATCGTCAGTAAATGCTCCCGCTGGCAAATTGCCCGTATTATAAGTGGTTTGTAAATTCCCGTTTAATATAAATCTTTGGGATAGCTGTTGGTTTATATTAACACTTGCAGCACGCTGATGAAAGCCATCTTTTTTAAAGTTGCCTTTGCCTGTAGTATCAGTAGCCGCAGCAAACCCTTTTGAATCTGTGTTTGATACATTTATGGCGATGCCTGTATTATTCACTTTTCCATTTAAGCCAGCCGATTCCGTAAATGTGTCATAAGTACCCCCACTAAGTTGAACATTAGCTTTAAGCCCGTTTTGTTTAGGATGTTTCGTAATGATATTAATTACGCCTGCTACCGCATCAGAACCGTATAATGTTGATCCGCTACCTTTCAGTATCTCAATATGATCGATAATATCCATTGGGATAGCATTCAAATCATAGCTACCATCAATACCAGACGAATTATTTACCGGAAACCCATCAATAAGAATTAAGGTATTTCCAGTTGATGAACCACGCAGATATAAGGACGAGCTTATTCCTGGAGCATTTTCAGCTCCTGAGAAAGTTATCCCCGGCACAGTATTTAATAATTCCGGCAGTGTTTTTCCTTGTGCATGATTGATCTGTTCAGCAGTAATTACTTCAACTACCCTACCAATGTCAGCTAATTTTCTGGGCGACCGAGTGGCCGTGACTACAACATTGTTGAGAACCCTGGCTGTATCCTGGGCTTGTACCGCCGTGTTAAGCAATACCGATTGAGCAAGCCCGAGGCCTGCGGCAATAACTAAGTAAGTTTTTTTCATATGTATGGGTTAAATACACGGCTTACAGACAGAGAATTTTTGAAAATGAAAACGCGTAACAAGGGTCATCACATCCAAGCTTCAATCCCCGAAAGCTGTGAATAATTTATAATGCCTTGGCAGGTCTTCTGACTTACTCCCCTCCGTCCGGTCTTCCCTACCCAATACCGGGTAAGTGACCAATTGAATGAACGTTGGTTATAGAGCTTACAGCTGCGGGACAGTTATGGATTTACACCATATTCCCTTTTAATTCTTTATAATAAATTTATAAAGAAACCTAAAGCGATGCAAATGTAATAATTACAGATAGGAATTATTATTAAAATCTCACAAAATGATATAAAACAAAAAGGCCTGCATAAATGCAGGCCTTTTTAATATGATGTTAGGCTATATTATTTTACAGCGTCAACAACTGCTTTAAAAGCATCAGGGTGATTCATCGCTAAATCAGCTAATACTTTACGGTTTAAACCAATTTCACTTTTAATTAATTTACCCATTAATTGTGAGTAAGAAATTCCGTGTTGGCGTGCACCTGCGTTGATACGTTGGATCCATAAAGCCCTGAATTCTCTTTTCTTGGTCTTACGGTCACGGTAAGCATACTGTAAACCTTTTTCTACTGTGTTTTTAGCAACGGTATAAACCTTGCTTCTTGAACCCCAATAACCTTTGGCGAGGTTCATGATCTTTTTCCGGCGTCTTCTCGACGCGACTGCGTTAACTGAACGTGGCATTTCGTGTTGTTTTTGGTAGTGAGTGCCGTTTAAAGGACTTTAATACTCTAATACCTGGTTAAAAAATTTGTTTAATTACTTCCCGATACAAAGCATACGTTTAACGTTACCCATATCAGCATCAGAAACTAAGCTTGTGTGAGTAAGGTTACGCTTGCGTTTAGTCGACATCTTAGTTAAGATGTGGCTTTTGTATGCGTTCTTTCTTGCAATTTTACCGGTTCCAGTAAGCTTAAAACGCTTTTTTGCACTGGAATTGGTTTTCATTTTTGGCATATCCGTTATTTATTTGTGTTTTATATCTACGTTTTCGCAACGTATTATCTTTAATTTCGAATTTCGGATGTTCGATTTCGGATTTCACCTAATCTCCAGCCTCTGTTCTCTAATCTCTATTTCTTAGCTGCCTTTGGGGCTACGGTTAAAAACATCCGTTTTCCTTCAAGCTTTGGTAGTTGTTCAACTTTACCTACCTCTTCTAATGCCTGTGCAAAACGCAGTAATAATATCTCACCTTGTTCCTTGTAAACAATTGCACGGCCTTTAAAGTGTACATAAGCCCTTACCTTTTCGCCTGACTCCAAAAACTTTTGCGCATGCTTTAATTTAAATTCAAAGTCATGATCATCTGTATTTGGCCCAAACCTTATTTCTTTAATAACGGTTTGCTTGGCATTGCTTTTTATCTCTTTTAGCTTCTTCTTTTGTTCGTAAACAAACTTATTATAGTCTGTTACTTTACAAACAGGAGGAACAGCATTAGGCGAAATCTCTACAAGGTCCAGTTCCTGCTCCTGGGCAATGGCTAATGCATCACGCAGTGAGAAAACACCTTGCTCCACATTATCACCAACAAGGCGAACTTCAGGAGCTTTTATAAATTGATTAATGTTGTGTTCAGCTTCTTTCTTCTTGAAAGGAAGCCTTGGTCCTCTATTGAAAGGTTTGTTTAATGCCAAGTTATACTGTTATTTCTTTAATTATTTGTTTCTTAAAATCTTCTATGCTCATACTTCCTAAATCTCCCTGACCGTGTTTGCGTACAGAAACCATCCCTTCGGCAGCTTCTTTTTCGCCCACAATCAGCATATATGGGATCTTTTTAACTTCAGCGTCACGTATCTTTCGACCGATTTTCTCATCCCTGAAATCAATAAGCCCGCAAATATCCGAATCTTTTAACGATTCTGAAAGTTTTTTTGCATAATCTTCATATTTTTCAGAGATAGGTAATATCACAAACTGCTCAGGTGATAACCATAACGGGAAATTTCCCGCACAATGCTCTATCAACACAGCCACAAAACGCTCCAATGAACCAAAAGGTGCACGGTGAATCATTACCGGGCGATGTTTCTGATTATCGCTGCCAGTGTATTCCAGTTCGAAACGCTCAGGCAGGTTATAATCAACCTGAATAGTACCCAACTGCCATTTACGGCCTAGGGCATCTTTCACCATAAAATCAAGCTTAGGGCCATAGAATGCCGCTTCGCCTAACTCAACTACAGTGTTTAAGCCTTTTTCTGCCGCTGCTTCAATTATCGCTGATTCAGCCAAAGCCCAATTTTCATCGGTACCTATATATTTTGCTTTATTCTCAGGATCACGAAGTGAAATTTGCGCAGTGTAATCATTAAAACCTAAAGCTTTAAATACATAAAGCACTAAGTCGATTACCTTTTTAAATTCCTCTTTTACCTGATCCGGACGGCAAAACAAGTGAGCGTCATCCTGAGTAAACCCACGAACCCGTGTTAAACCATGCAGCTCGCCGCTTTGTTCGTAACGGTATACGGTACCAAACTCAGCCAAACGAACCGGAAGATCTTTATATGAGCGTGGCTTAGTTTTATAAATTTCGCAGTGATGCGGGCAGTTCATTGGTTTTAAGAAGAACTCCTCTCCCTCCTGCGGTGTTTTTATAGGCTGAAAAGAATCAGCACCATATTTTTCGTAGTGGCCTGATGTTACATACAGGTTTTTATGCCCAATATGTGGAGTGATCACCTGCTCGTAACCAGCTTTAACCTGTGCTTTTTCAAGGAAATTGGTTAAGCGTTGACGCAATGCTGTTCCTTTCGGTAACCACAACGGCAAGCCCATGCCTACTTTTTCAGAGAAAGCAAATAGCTCCAATTCCTTACCCAATTTACGGTGATCACGCTTTTTAGCTTCCTCTATCATGTGCAGATAGTCAGTTAGCTCGCTCGCTTTAG
The DNA here is from genome assembly GCA_013287375.1 of Bacteroidota bacterium. Lineage (GTDB taxonomy): Bacteria > Bacteroidota > Bacteroidia > Sphingobacteriales > Sphingobacteriaceae > Mucilaginibacter. The sequence continues at coordinate 29,752 of JABDDX010000003.1, forward strand.
GGAAAGTTACACCGTAAATACGGGTTAACTGTTTGCGGCTTTCGTCACCACGCCAGTAAGCGCCGGCAACACTCATCAGCTTTACAGCTTTGATGAAACCAGTGTTAGGGATATGCGGCCCGCGGCACAAATCGGTAAAAGCACCTTGTGAATAAAAGGTGATTGAACCATCAGGCAGGTCTTTTATTAGGTCAAGCTTATACTCGTCGTCTTTCTCGGTAAAATATTCAATCGCATCAGCTTTTGTAACCGGTTTACGGATAAATTCTTCTTTGGCTTTAGCCAGTTCGATGATCTTATCTTCGATCTTTTTAAATTCATCCGAAGAGAATTCACGATCACCAAAATCAACATCATAATAAAAACCGGTTTCAATAGCAGGGCCTATACCGAATTTTGTACCCGGATAAAGCGCTTCTAAAGCCTCGGCCATAATGTGTGCCGATGAATGCCAAAAGGTTGATTTACCTGCGGTATCGTTCCAGGTTAATAGTTTTACATGAGCATCTTGTTCAATCGGGCGGCTTGAATCCCAAACCTGACCGTCAACCTCGGCTGCTAATACGTTTCTTGCTAAACCTTCAGAAATTGATAAGGCTATTTGCGCGGAAGTGATGCCCTTGTCGTATTCACGAACAGAGCCATCGGGAAGTGTAATGTTAATCATCTACAACTATGATTTATGTTTTGTAAAAAATGTAATTTATTAAATCACCTACAAAGTGATCTGTTATTTATGGATGCGAATTTACGATTATTTAGTGAATTATTAGTCAGCCAAATGACTAATTTATTTGATTTTAGCCCCGTAGCACCGGTATTTTGATTTTAACTTAGGTAAGGATGTGTGATAAATATGTGCAACAATTACACCGCAGAATGATTGCCACTAATAGGTTTCTTATACAACTTGCTTATCCCAACTAATAATAAAGAAATAACGATAAAGAATATGGTGATCCCGCAAGCATTAATTATAGTAGTCTTAAGTCCCAATTGAGCCAGGTCAATAAAATGATATGGGTAAAAGCCAGTGATCGCACCAAAAATGAATACGTAAATAGTATATATAAGCGGATATAATAACCATGGCCATATATCATTCCATTTCAGCCCATCTTTCCTCACAAAAACCAACCAATAGATTAAAAACAGGATCGGAATAACAGCATGCAGTAATTCATTCACAATTAATTGCAGGCCTTCTGGCTTCCATATAATGCGTAGTAAAACATTGTAGATAATTCCGACAACTAGTATATAAGATGTTGTCGCGGTCAATGTTTTTTGTCGACCAATAAATTCAGCTAAACGAGAATTAGGTGCAAGCAAAAGCACGACACAGGTTATCGCTACAAGTAAATTGGTAGTTATGGTAAAGTAAGCAAAGTATCTAAAAAATACAATATGCGGCGGGGCCAAACCACTTTCAATACTTAAATAAAATTGCGTTAGTAATGAGAAGCAACCTAAAACAGCTATCAGAAATAAATAGAGTTTAGCAATAGGTGAGTCAGATTTCATTATTGATTAGTATCTATGTACGTAAAGCTATTTAAAACAATTGATAAAATGGAAAGAGAAATTTAAATGTCCCCCCCATGTGCCAATACATCAGCTAAATGCTTGGTTTTAATAGGCAGCTCGTTTCATCGATGCAACCCTATAGTTGCAACAGGCGCGAAGCATCGGCACTTATGATATATTCAGCCTCTCTGCCCTAGGCATTATCTACTTTTTGCTGTGCCATGGCCGTTGAAATGGCTTCAAACTGATATAATAATCATATATTAGGGGGCTAAAATCTCATGAGAAAACTTATCACTATTATTCTTCTGTTTGTAACATCATCATCGTTTGCCCAGCTATTTTCTTCAAAATATTTCCCTGGCACATATTACAAAAGTAATGGCGAACAACATAATGGTTTTATATCAATAAACGACGCACCAACAAGTTGGATAGTGGCTCACCCCGATAATATTATTTATTTTAAAGCCGATAAGGATACTGCTATTCAAAAAGTTAAAATGAGTGCGTTACGCGGATTTGTTATTCAGTATAGCGACGACGCTTTATCATGTGATACTTTTGCAATTGTACATAACTCAAAAAGCTCTCGAATCAAATATAAAAATGATATGATGGAAGTGTTATTTAACAAGGGCGCCATGAAATTATATGATCATGCCTTAACAAGAAGAGGCGGAGTTTTTATGGTGTTAACACCATTATATGTTGATAATTATTATTTCTACGGAGATAGCCCCGACGACGCTATTGAAATGAAAAGTAAAGATTTTAAAGACGTTATGAGTAAAATATTAGAAGATGACCCCAATATTGTTGAAAAAATAAATAACGGAACTTATAAGATAAATAACATGCGGATTATGTTAAAAGAATATTACTCTACGCATCCTTATTTGCGAAATTAAACTATCAACAAACCAATCCTTCCCAGCCTTATCCTACGATCTTTAAAATTATTTCTTACATCCTTGCGCTAACTGATGGATTTACACATTTCCCCATCCATGTGCCAATACATCTGCCAAATGCATAGTTTTTATTGGGAGTGCGTTTTTATCGATATAGCCCTGTAATTGCAATAGGCATGAAGCATCTGTACTGATAATATATTCAGCGCCCACAGCTAAAGCATTATCCACTTTTTGCTGTGCCATGGCAGTTGAAATAGCTTCGAACTTAACAGCAAACGTACCGCCGAAACCGCAGCAGGTATCATTATCTTTTAGCTCAACTAATTCAAGACCCAAAACTTTTGACAATAATTGTCTTGGCTCTTCTTTGATCTTGCATTCGCGCAGGGCGCTGCAACTATCATGATAAACTGCACGTCCTTCTAGTTCAGCACCAAAATAATCAAACTGCAATATATTCACCAGGAAATCGGATAACTCGTAAATATTACCCTGAATAGCGCGGCATTTATTGTGTAATACTGTATTGGTGAATAGATCATTATAATAACTCTTCACCATACCTGTACAAGAAGCTGATGGCGTTACGATAACACTTTCCTCCGGAAAATCATTCAGAAATTTACTGCCTACCGTTTTAGCCTCATCCCAAAAACCGGCATTAAATGCAGGCTGACCGCAACAGGTTTGGTTGGGATTGTAATTTACCTTGCAACCAGCTTTCTCTAATACCTTAACGGTATTAAAAGCAGTTTCAGGGTAAAGTTGGTCAACAAAACAAGGAATAAACAATTCTAAATTCATCGGCAGCTAATTTCAGAAAAAGTTTGGGTAATAGCTAACATGGCTTAAATATGCTAGCTATTAATTAAGATTCAACCTAAGCCTCTACCAACTCCGCCTGTGGTTCAGTTGGCAAATTCTTCTTTTTCTTTTCAGCAATAAATAATGAGATCAATAAACCAAACCCTATCAGGAAGAATAGATCAAGTGTAAGTGCAGCTATACGCATTTCATGGCTAATGGCTTCAACCAGAGAAAAACAAAGCAGGCCTACTACTATCGCGCTTTTTTCTGTAACATCATAAAAGCTGAAGTATGATGCCGTGTCGGGAATGTTTTGCGGCAGGTATTTTGAGTAAGTTGATCTTGATATAGCCTGCACCCCCCCCATTACTGCACCTACTATTACCGCGGCAACAAAAAACTCAGGAATGCTGGTAATAAAATATACAGAAAGGCATAGTATTGTCCAAACACCTACGACCCAAACTAACGTACGTACATTACCATATTTTTCTGATAGTTTGGAAATACCTGCAGCTCCTACAACCCCTACCACATAAATAATAAGGATAATAATGATTAGCGTGTCATCGGGCATATGCAATTCTTTTGATGCAAACTGGGCGGCCACCAACATAATAGTTTGCACGCCGACAGAGTAAAAAAAGAATGATGATAAAAACCGGCGAAGCAGTGGCATAGTTTTTACCTTTTGGAATACCTTTATTAATTCTTTAAAACCGCCTGTTAGTACGTTATAATTATGTTTGCCAGGATTGGGTTCACCTTTAGGTAATAACCTGAATGGAATAATAGAAAAACCCATCCACCAAACAAATACGATAATAAAAGTGATACGCGCGGGTAAAGAATCATTTTTAGGGTCGATCCCAAACCATGTGGGTTTCTCTACAATAGCTAAGCAACACATTTGAACAACAAGACTACCTACGTAGCCATATATAAACCCTTTTGCACTCACACTATCTTGTTTAGCTTCTGAAGCAATTTGCGGCAAATAAGAATTATAAAAAACAAAACCGCCGCAATAACCTATACATGCAAGCGCAAAAAATATTAGCGGCATTTCAAGTGCTGGTATACCATGCTCAACGGGTTTAAAAAAGAATAATCCTGCACATGATAATGCTCCAAGCCAGGTAAAAAATTGCAGATAGCTCTTTTTATTCCCTTTGTAATCGGCAATTGAGGTAAGTATCGGCAGCATCAGCACAATAAGCAAATAAGCAATACCCAATACGAAATTTGACAATACAGTGTTAACGAACTTATGCCCAAAAAAAGTAACAACATCACCATTAGGGTTGTGCCATGTGGTGTAGTACACGTAATAAAAAGGGAATATGGTTGTTGTGATCACCATATTATAAGATTGATTTGCCCAATCGAACATGCACCATGCCCAGATGGTTTTTTTATTGTCTTTTACGATTTCCATTATGGGTTAAAAATATACAAAATATGCTACTTACAAAGAATGAGGATATTTATATTGTTAACAGTACGTCCAAACCGGGGATTGTAATCTAAATTATAATCTGCATAAAATAAATCGCAATTTAGTATCCTGAAATTATGCAGGATATTTTACGAACTGTTAATGTAACCCGGTATGTAACGCCCTTACGCGAGGGCGGCTCCCTACCCGCTATTGCCGAAGCTGATGACGGCTTTTTATACGTACTTAAATTTCGAGGTGCCGGTCAGGGGACTAAAGCGCTCATAGCGGAATTGATCGGTTGCGAAATCGCACGCAAGCTTGGCTTTAAAGTACCTGAAGTTGTCTTCGCTTATTTAGATGAAGCCTTTGGTCGTACTGAGCCTGACGAAGAAATACAGGACTTATTAAAAGCTAGTGTAGGGTTAAACCTTGCCTTGCATTATCTGCAAGGCGCTATTACTTTCGATGCTACAGTTACCAAAGTAGATACCAAACTAGCTTCCCAAATTGTTTGGATGGATTGTTTGTTAACTAACGTCGACCGCACAGCACGCAATACCAATATGCTGGTATGGCATAAGGAATTGTGGCTTATAGATCATGGCGCGGCACTATATTTTCATCACTCATGGCATAATTGGGAAGAACAGGCTAAACGACCATTTGTACAGGTAAAAGATCATGTATTGTTATCTCAAGCTACCGAATTGAGTGAAGTTGATGCCGAATTTCGCACCATTCTTACCGATAGCGTTATTAATGATATTGTAGATTTAATACCTGATGAATGGCTGGTAGATGAGTTTGATTCAGTGGAAGAACACCGTGCAGCTTATGCGCATTTTTTAATAACCAGGATAGCTAACTCGGCTGTTTTTGTAAACGAAGCACAACATGCACAACAGAACCCTATTTGAGTACGCTGTAATACGCGTGATGCCAAGGGTTGAACGCGAGGAATTCCTAAACATCGGAATTATACTGTACTGTGCCAAACAAAAGTATTTGAAGATGCTGTATATATTGGATGAGCAACGCTTGCAAGCTTTCTCCGATTACCTGGATATGGATGAGTTAAAAGAGCATCTATGTTCTTTTGAGCGCATTTGTTCAGGTGATGCGGATGGTGGACCTATTGCTAAACTGGATATGCCTTCACGTTTCCGTTGGTTAACGGCTACACGCAGTACTGTGTTGCAAACATCAAAAGTACACCCCGGGTTATGCGTTGACGCGGATGAAACTACAAACAAGCTATTTAGCCAGTTAGTCCTCTGATGTCAAGGCTTTAATAAAGTTTAATTAATTAAAGGAAAATCAATAAATTCCGATATTTAATTAAATAAACAACATGGCCGAATCCTCAACAAAAAACAAAATTGGCTTATGGACAAGCACCTCATTAGTTGTAGGTAATATGATTGGTGCGGGCGTGTTTTTAATGCCTGCAGCCATGGCATCATTCGGCAGCGTGGGATTGTTGGGCTGGTTATTTTCGGGTATTGGATCATTCTTTTTGGCAAAGGTTTTTGCCAATCTAAGTAAATTGTTACCGCATGGCATAGGCGGCCCTTACGCCTACTCACAAAGTGGGCTTGGTGATTTCGCGGGTTTTTTAATGGCCTGGGGATATTTTATATCTAATTGTGGTGGTTTAACCAGTCTTGTCATCTCGTTTATCGGTGCTATGAGTACCTTCTTTCCCATTTTGTTAACCAACACAACGGTTGCCGTAATCACAGGATTATCTATGCTGTGGCTACTCACTTATATTAATAGCAGAGGTGTTGTTACGAGCGGAAAGGTTCAGTTGATTACTACAATATTAAAAATAACCCCATTGTTACTGGTTGCAGTTGGTGGATTGTTTTTCATAAAGTTCAAATACTTTTTACCATTCAACAATAGCGGCGGCTCGGTATTAACCGCGATTGGGGCTACGGGGGCTATGACTATGTTTTCGTACCTGGGAATAGAAAGCGCAACAATTCCCGCTGGCAATGTTACAAATCCCGGAAAAACTATATCAAGAGCGACCATTTTGGGGTTATTTATTACTGCAACGGTTTATATTTTAGGTAGCTTTAGTGTAATGGGGATGATACCAGCACACACGTTGGAGCATTCTGTTACCCCTTATGCTGATGCTGCGGCCATTATATATGGAAACAGCGCCCGTTATTGGGTTAGCGCTGGAGTTGCTATTGCTGCATTTGGTGCATTAAATGGGTGGATATTAGTGCAGGGGCAAGTACCTTATGCCACCGCAACTGATAAATTATTCCCTCCTATTTTTGGCAAGTTGAATAAAAAAGGAGTACCGTATTTTGGCATCTTACTAAACGCCATAATTATATCTGTTTTTATAGGGATGAATTACACCAAGGGTTTAGTTGAGCAATTTAAATTTTTCTTATTATTTGCAACACTAACCTCGCTCATACCTTTTCTGTTTTCGGTGGCCGCCTACCCTATTATTCGCGCCAGAAAAAAAACAACCAGTGGATGGACAGCCGCTCTTATACTTACCTTTTTAGCTTTCGTTTATACCATATGGATGATTGCGGGAACAGGTAAGGATGCCGTATACTATGGTTTTTTAATACTGATGCTGGGTGTGCCACTTTATATGTGGCTGGCATACAAAAAGGAAAATGTATAAAAAAAGGCCGTATCATTTGTTTTATGATACAGCCCTTTTACTAAGTTTTATCCCAAAGGATATATTTAACGAATTTCCGTGATCTCCACTTTTGGCGTTAATACAGGTTTTACTTTCTCAACAACAACATCCTTATCTAATTTAAAGGTGACTGTTTGTTTGATTTGTAGCGATGACGCACCTATGTTAACAGTATAGCTTCCGGCATCAGCAATCCAGGATGATTTATTTGTATTGAACGACGTCAAATCTTCCGGAGCAATGGTAAATATTAGTTTCTGTGTTTTACCCGGCTGTAATAGCGCGGTCTTGGCAAATGCTTTCAATTCATAGGTTGGTTTATCCATATGCTTTACAGGCGCATTTATATATAGTTGAACGACCTCTTTGCCTGCAACTTTACCTGTATTCGTAACATCAATCGTAACTGTTAATGGTTTATTTGCTATTACATTCCCGCTTATTTTTATATTATGATATTTAAACCTAGTGTACGAAAGGCCATAGCCAAACTCATAAGCTGGTTTAATATTAAAGGTATTGTAGTACCGGTAACCTACATAAATCCCTTCATCATAAGTAACCTCGGCAGGTTGCCCCATTAACGGGTTGCCCGGAGTTTTACCTGTGGAATCAAGCAACTTACCCGGGAATGTTTTTGCAGAAGGCACATCGCTATATTTCACAGGGAATGTAGTCGCAAGTTTACCCGATGGGTTAACTTTACCCCTCAGCACATCAGCAATGGCGTTACCACCTTCTTCGCCCGGCTGCCAGGCTAATAAAATGGCATCTACTTCATCGCGCCAGCTGGCTATTTCGGTTACACCACCAATATTAAGTACCACCACAACTTTTTTATGGTTAGCATGAAATACATCAGCAACCATCTTTAAATTTTGATGCTCAATGTCAGTTAAGGCGAAATCATTAGCCTCAGCACGATCATTTCCTTCGCCTGCATTCCGGCCAATAGTTATAATGGCAATATCGGTTTTATTACATTCTTGTTTCAAAAACTTCTCAGTAAGTGGCATCTCGCTAATTGGCGTAGGTGTAAAGAAAGCTACTTTTGCTTTTGGGCGATTTAGCTTTGCAGTTGTGATGTAGTCCTTATATTCTTTCTGTAAACCTTGATCAATAATATAACCGGCATTTGTTAAGCCCTGGTTTAACGATATCACATATGGTTTATTTACATCGCCACTACCTGTACCGCCGGGGATCAAATCATACGAAGTATTACCAAATAAGGCTACCTTTTTCTCGTTTACCATAGGCAAAACAGCTTTATCATTCTTCAACAAAACCATACTCTCATCAGCAGCCATACGACTAACTTGTGCATGTTTAGCCAGATTTGGTTTGTCTGAATATTTATAATGCTTAAACGAAGGCGATTTCAGAATGATATTCAATATCCGTTCCACATTTAAATCCAACTGTTGCTGGCTTATTTTTCCATTCTTTACACTCTCCAATATCTCAGTAGTTTGGGCATATATTCCCGGCATTAACATATCGTTTCCGGCGTTTACCTGGGCTGTGGCACTTTTACCTCCAAACCAATCAGTCATTACAAAACCTTTAAAGTGCCATTCGTTACGTAAAACATCTGTAAGCAATCCCCTGCTTTCTGAGGTATAAGTCCCGTTGATCAGGTTATACGATGACATTACCGTCCATGGATTTGATTTTTTTACCGCGATTTCAAATCCTTTCAAATAAATTTCGCGCAGCGCTCTTTCACTTAAATTGGTATTTAACTGCATACGGTTAAACTCCTGGTTATTGGCAGCAAAATGTTTTATTGAAGTACCTACCCCATTAGCCTGGATACCTTTTACAAAGTAAGCGGCCATGTTACCCGCAACAACAGGATCTTCAGAATAATACTCAAAATTACGGCCGCCAAGCGGGTTGCGCTGTATGTTCATGGCTGGTGCCAATAATACATCTATCCCATATTCCAGTACCTCGTTACCAAATGCAAGCCCTACCCTTTTAACCAATGAAGTATCCCAGCTTGAAGCCAATAAAGTGGCAACAGGAAATGCTGTTGCATAATAGGTGCTTTTGTCGCCTTTACGTATTGGATCTATACGTACACCTGCCGGGCCATCCGATAAAGTTATAGATGGGATACCTAACCTGGGAATAGCATGAGTACGACCTGCTGCGCCCGGAACTTTTTCCGGAATCTTGGCATCGGCGGGATCTTTGGGCGGTAATACCCCATCGGGAATATTATCATAATTCATACCCATGCCTACAATCAGTTTGACCTTTTCTTCAACAGTCATGGCTGCTATAACCTTTTTTAAGGGTGACTCCCCCAACTGCGGAACGCGTGTGTTAATTTGTTGTGATAACGCTACTAATGGAAACACACATAACCATAGCAGTGAAGTGAGTAGTTTTTTCATAAAGTTATAATTGGTTAAGAAGCAATAATACTACAATGCTTCAATAAGAAGCAATAATAAATTATTTTTATTATATTTCCTAATCATTACTTTAGCCCCATAATCAAAAGCGCTGATGATATCCGAACATGTGTTGAAAAATAGTAAAGAGCTTTGGGCTACCTGTATACCACATCTATCTGTAGATAATGTGGTTTTTGGCTTTCATGATACTCAATTAAAAGTATTACTGTTACAAATTAATGAGGGGAAAGACTGGATATTACCCGGTGGCTATGTTCGTAAAAATGAAAACGTAAATGATGCGGTTAAACGGGTACTAAAGGAGCGTACCGGTGCGGATAATATTTTTTTGCAGCAATTTGCTACGTTTGGTGATGTTAACAGGTCTGAAGCTTTTTTTACAGACTATCCTGATGACCTGTGGCATAAACAGCGTTTTATTTCAACCAGTTATTACGCATTGGTTGATTATACCGCAGTGGTGCCGGTAACCGATGAATTCTCCGACGCATGCAAATGGGTTAATGTTGAAGAGATCCCCAATTTGGTAATGGATCATACATCAATATTAAAAAAGGCCTTGGAAGTGCTACGCGAGCAGCTAATATATAAACCTATAGGTTATAATTTATTACCTGAAGAATTTACACTAACAGAATTACAACGCTTATATGAAGCCATATTGGGCATTAAATTAAACCGTGGTAATTTTTACAGACGGGTAATGAAGTTTAGGATATTGATAAAATCAGATAATGTGCGAAGAGGCGGGGCTCATAAATCACCCGATCTGTACAGGTTTGATCCGGATAAATATCACGAATCATTAAAAAGTTATAGCTGGTAAAACACAGATTTTAACCAAGTTGATCTATCTTTTCCTGAATTCCCTGTTTCTCGGTTTGTGTTTTGGCTAAGGCTTTGGCATTTTCATAATTACTTTTGGCTTTCGCGTGGTCAATTGTTCTATATAGTTCGCCCAGTAACAGGTAATAAAAATGGTTATGCTCCAGCTTCAATTTCTCAAGTTCTATTAAAGCTGCATGCCGACCGTTGGCTTTGTATAAAGCGTAAGTACGGTTCAGTGCCACTATGGACGAATAGTTAATTAATAAAAGCTGATTATATAACTGCAAAATACTTTCCCACTTTTCGGATGTATCTTCTTTTAAACTATGCCAGTAAGCAATCTGAGCTTCTAAGTGATATGATGTGATCTCGTTTCCTTGGGTAGATAAATTCAAGAATTCTATGCCCTGATTGATTAATGACTGATCCCATAGCGTCACATCTTGTTGCTCGTAAAGTATTGGAGTTTCCCGCCCAGCCTGACGGGCATTAAATCGCGAAGCATGGAAACACATGAGAGCCACCAGAGCGTTGGTTTTAGGCTGATTGGTTTTGGCATATTCAGTCAGCATTAATCCTAATCGCATAGCTTCAATACATAAATCCTTACGCAGTATCTCATTTTGAGTTTTAGAATAATAGCCTTCGCTGAAAAGCAGGTAAATGATGTGTAGCACATTATCCAGTCGCCGGGGAATTTCCCTTTCAGATGGAAGTTCTAATTGTATCTTCTCATTCCGTAGTTTTTCTTTGGCACGGAATAAACGTTTGTTTATGGTTTCTTTGTTAGATAAAAATGCCTCCGCAATTTCATCAATTCCAAAACCGCAAAGGATGCGCAAGGCCAGGCCTATCTGTGCCTCGCTGGCAATAGCAGGTGTACAGATGGCAAAAAGCATCTGCAATTGGCTATCCTTAATATTTTGTTGCGAGAAATTCAATTCGGCCATTTCTTCGTACTCCTCTTGCTGCAGACTAAGCTGGGGCATTACCTTTTCGGCGTAAATTTTATTGCGCCTAAAATACTGCAACGTTTTTTGTTTAGCCACCGCGTACAGCCAAGCTGCCGGGTTAAGCGGAATACCTTTATGTTCCCATGTTTCGGTAGCTAATAAAAAAGTTTCGGTTATAATGTCCTCAGCAATTTCAATGTACTGCAAACCATATAGCTTGCTTATTACCGCTACCATTTTGGTAAACTCCTGTTTAAATAAATGTTTTAATGCTGCCTCGTGCTGTCCCATTTGCTAATTTACCCTCCGCCAGCTTATCTGGCCAGAGGGTTCTAAAAAAGAGATGTTATGCGAATGCGGTTCTAATTTCAACACTGCCGCCAACATCAATGCCGGGGCAGCCGTGGGCCAGGGTAATGGCATCATCCATGGTATCGGCTTTAACTACTATAAAACCGCCCAATATTTCCCTAATTTCTACAAAAGGGCCATCGGTAACTATACCGCCGGCTTTTAACACACTACCTTCCGCTGCTAAATGGATGCCGTTACTAGCTAATTTTCCCTGTGCAGCTATACTGCCAACCCAATCCATCCACTTTTTTTGGAGTTCTCCTTGTCCTTCCGGGCTTAGGTTTAAAGCCGGCTGGCGGAATAAAAAAACGAACTCATTTGCTTGATTCTTGTTCATGATTTTTAATTGATATGTGAATTTATATTAATTATGTTAGATAAAGCGAGTTATTACGACTTAAATTGCCCGGGTTGATAACTGCCTCCCGGAGTTTGGAATGTAATATTAATGCGGTTATAGCTGTTAATGGTTATAATACCCACGGTTAAATCTATAAGTTCCTGTTCAGTAAACTCGGCAGCAGCAGCGGCATATACCTCATCGGATACATGGGTTTTGGTAACCCCTTCAGCAAAAGCCAGGGCAGCGCGTTCGCGATCAGTATATACAGTCCCCTCACGCCAGGCATCAAGCATGTATAGGCGTTGCTCGGTTTCGCCTGCAGCACGTAAATCTTTTGAGTGCATATCCAGGCAATAAGCGCAGCCGTTAATTTGAGATACGCGGAAATAAAGCAGGTGCAATAACTTTTGTTCAATTGGTGATTTAGCCAGGTAGGCGCCTAAACCATACATTGCTTTCATTGCGTCCGCTCCTTTTGCGAAAAAATTGATTCTTGGTTCCATTTTTGTCGATCTTTAATGTTATTTTTTGTTTTATACCTCAATGATGATTGAGATAGGACGAATTGGACATCACACAAAAAATATTTTTCACAAAAGATATTAAATGGAATTTTGTTTAAATGTAAATTACGTTTAGAACATTAGCATGGAGCATGCAGGTGATAGAACACTTTGAAAAGGTTATATTTATTAATTGTCAAAGTATACTTAACAAATAAAACATGAGCGGAAAAATCAAACAACCGAAACTGTCCATCGTAGAAGAACAAATACTTGAAGCACTGAATGCGCACTGGCATGCATCGGCAGTTGGCGATGCAAACGCGGAACATGACATTTACGATGACGATACCATATGTGATTATCCCCAGTCGGGCGAGCGAATCCTCGGACGAAGCAATTTGCAGGCCTTGCGAAGTCATCATCCGGGTAAACCGTCAGGCTTCAACGTCAAGCGCATTCTCGGAAAAGGCAATCTCTGGATCACGGAATATATAATCACCTACCAGGAACGGCCTGCATACACAGTGAGTATTATGGAGTTCCACAACGGCAAGGTGGTACATGAAACACAATATTTCGCAGACCCCTTCGAGGCGCCGGCGTGGCGAAGTCAATGGGTTCAGCAGATTGTGTGATATCACATTAATGAAAAAAAGCTCTCTGTACTGTAACCTGCGTGGCGTTTTATCGGTCATAAATAAAAAACTTGTACCATGAACGCCAAAAGCTTAATTTATACCTTGTTATTCAGCTTTCTTGCTATGCCTTTAATTGGTAAATGCCAGCAAAAAGATAGCATTTATTACAAAAAAGAAAATGCACCAGGTGTCAAGAAAATTTTGATCGACGGCAAGTTTTGGGTGTGGACGCAAAAAATCGGCGATGGTAAAATTAACGTTTTATTATTGCATGGCGGACCGGCTATTACGCATGAGAATTTTGAAATATTCGCAAAATACCTGCCCAAGCATGGTATAACCATTTACTACTATGACCAGTTTGGCTCCTATTTTTCCCAAGACCCAACAAAAGAACAATTGAATGATACTTCTATCTGGAAAGTTTCTCGCTATGTTGATGAAATTGAACAGGTGCGAAAGGGATTGGGGCTTGATAAGTTTTTTGTATATGGTCACTCCTACGGTGCATTGTTGGCGCTGGCTTATACTTACAAATACCCGGATAATGTTAAAGGGATGATATTTTCGGACATGAACCCCTCTCAAAAAGATTTTGGTGAAAGATACGGATTGGCAAGCAAGCAAACTGATAGTTTATTAAATGCATTGAAGGAATATCATACAATAATTCAAAATAAGGCTAATGGGATAGCATACAACAGCGACCTTTATCAAAAAGCTTTCGACAGTACCTTCGAAAGAAATTTTGTAGTAAGATTAGATTCGCTTCCAGATTATCTCAGGAGAACAAAAGCGCATAAAAATTACGAAATTGCCCGCAAAATTGGCCCTTCAACCTTCTCATTAAACTACATGACAATGATACCCCAGGTAAAAGTCCCGGTATTACTTATTGCAGGGCAATACGATTTTATTATCAGCCGCGAACAGGTAAAGGATTTAAGTACAAAATTTCCTAACGCGCAGTGGTATATGGTGCCAAATGCAGCTCACATGGGGTTTTCAGATAATCCCACAGAATATTTCCCAGGATTAATAAAATTTATCAAGAGAAACGAATAGTTTAAGAAATAAGAATGCATTTTCCGATCTAAAATCTTGGATATATAAGTCTGCATCAGAACTGCCTACTTGCAAAGGGCTAAAACTCATTTTTACGCTACTGATAAACTTTTATTTTAACTTTGACTCTAGTTCAGCAACTCTGCTATTAGCCAAGCCCAAGGTCGGTTTTAGTTTTTTTCTGATCAAGAAACTAAATTAACACTTTAAAAACGCCTCAAAATGGATAGTATACCCCCTATTGAAATACAAAAAAGTTTTTTTCATCCGATTTGCAATAACGAAGAAATTGAAAGAATTTTTGATGTCAAAAATGCAAAGGACTACTTATTAAAGCTCCGTGCTGAGACTATTGTAGATCATATGAGATTATTTAGAGTTTATAGGAATAAGGCGCTATCGGCAGGTAAGGATTGGTCTCTCGAAAAATCCTTTAATGGATTTCATTTTATCAATTTCAAAAATAGCCTCCCCGATGATTTAAAGCAAAAATGCGATGAAATTACTTTTGGAAATGTGTTTTCAAACGAACCTAATGGGCTAATATTTAAAAGTGAATATGGAATAATAACTACTTTAAGTGACTCATTGAGGCATTTTTTTGAATTTATGAACCTGGGGTTAATGAATTTCGGAAATAAAGTACCTACGCATGTTAGATTAAATTCGATTAGAATAGCGTTAAGAATAATGTTGCAAACAGAAGCTTTAGACTTCTTAATGGATCCACGTGGCATCATACCAAAGGATATTCAAAAACGCATTTATAGTACAGTTCCATTCCAAATGCAATTTATTGCCGGCCATGAATATGCTCATTACATACTTAATCATATAAGCAACAGTAATACCTCGCAAAAACACATTTTAAAAGCAATATTCAATTCACAACAAGACTATAAAGCTATTGAGGTCTATAACACGTCACAAAAAGATGAATTTGATGCAGATGTGGCATCCTTAGATTTAGCTAATTACGGTGTAATTGAAAAAAGGTTAGTATTTGAAGCCGCGTTATTATGGTTTGCATATTTGGATTTATATGAAGCTGTCCATGACTATATTTTTCCTCCAATAGGTATTCAATCACATCCTCCTGCAAGAGCTCGATATTTAAACTTATTAGATAAAGTGAAAATAAATTGGCAGTTTGACTTTGAATATTGGACTAAAAAAATACCCACCATGATAGATTCTTATAAAGATTTTTTCATGGATGAAGTAGGATTTAATATAGATATGTATGAGTTCTATGGTTCGCTATATTTAGACAAGCCGAATACAAAATGGAGAGGTAGAGAATTGATTGATAGAGTTGATTACTACTAAACACAGCTCAAAAAAACACTATTTATAAAATTGAAAAGCCGCGGGCAATGACAGCTATCGGCATTATATCATAGCCAAAAGTAATGTATATCACATAAATATGTGCCTTCTGTTAAATGTGATATAGGATATTAAAGGTATCGGCAAAAAATAAATCACAAAAAAATCATTTGCGTTGTTTTGCCCTTAACTTAGTATAATACAATGGAAGCCAAAGAAATCTTAAAAGTTCATGTAGCTAAACTAGCCTCATTGTCCGATGACGAGTTTGATTATTTTTTTTCGTTTTTTAAAAAACAGAGCTTTAAAAAGGGACAGGTGCTAATCAGTGAGGGAGATACGGTTGATTGCGAGTATTTTGTGATTTCAGGCTGCTTAAAATCCTTTTTTATCAACGATGACCTAAAAATGTTCATCCTGCAGTTTGCCATGCCAACCTGGTGGGCGTCCGATTATAATGCCTTGTATAATCATACTAGGGCCACGATCAGTGTTGACTGCATTACTGATGTGGAAGTGCTTTGCCTAAGTAATGCCGACAGGGAAAAACTATGTAACGAAATTCATAATGCCGAACATTTTTTCCGGTGGCGCACCAATAAAGGCTATGTAGCAGCGAATAAAAGATTACTATCGCTTATGAACAACAATGTAAAACGGCGATATGAAGAACTTTTAAAGCTATATCCGGAGCTTTATAATATGGTGCCTAAAAGCCTGATAGCTGCTTATCTGGGTGTTTCCAGGGAAACACTTAGCCGATTATATCAGGCCTGAAATGTGATATAGGTCACATAAATTACATCCTCATCCGAATGTGATATAGGTCACACAGCAACCCGGGATTTCCCCCCCAATTTTGTTTTGTAATTAAAAGACAAAATAAAATGGAAAATCAAAAATTTGAAATCGTGGGTACTCAAAGCAATATTGATTGGGTGGGCAAAAAGGTAACCGGTGCACACAACGGTACCATAGCAATTAAGGAAGGTGAACTCGTTTTAAATAACGGTAAACTTAGCAGCGGTAAATTCTTCATCGATACTACTTCTATCAAAATACTGGATGTAACCGACCCTGCAACAAATGCGCAATTCTTCGGTCACCTGGCTTCAGATGATTTCTTCTCTATTGAAAAATATCCCGAAGCAGTTTTAAAGATCAATGTTGTTTCAGGTAACCATATCGAAGGCGACCTGACCATTAAAGGTATTACCAATCCCATAGCTTTTGATGCAGCTGTTAATGTTAACGGTGACATATTAATTGCAACCGGCAAGCTGGTTATAGATCGCACTAAATATGGTATGAAATTCCGCTCAGGTAATTTCTTTAAAGATTTGGGGGATACCCTTATTTACAACGATTTTGAACTGAATGTAAGTTTAACCGCTAAGGCTGCTTAAGCTTTTAGCATAAAAATTAAAGCCATGCCATATGTAAAAATAGAAGTAACCCGCGAAGGCGTTACAAGAGAACAAAAGCAAGCCCTTATTAAAGGGGTAACTGACCTGTTGAGTGATGTATTAAACAAAGATCCTGAATTAACCTATGTGGTGATCCAGGAATATGATTTGGACGATTGGGGCCATAATGGCGAGCAGGTATCTGTATTGAGAGAAAAAGGAATAACCGCTGAAAGAAAGAAATAAAATGAAGAAGCAAACAATAATAGTTACTGGTGCCTCATCTGGTATTGGCAAAGAAATAGCTCGTCACTTTTTAGCAAATGGCGACAACGTAGTGATCAATTCTTCAACTGCTGAAAAGCTAGAACAGGTTTACGAGGAACTTGGTGCAGGAGAAAATCTGGCTATGGTGGCCGGCAATGTATATGATAAAAAAACCGGTGAGAAACTTTTGGCAACTGCTCTTTCAAAATTTGGTTCGGCAGATGTGCTGGTGAATAACGCCGGCATATTTGAAACCAGGCCTTTTCTCGAGGTAGATGAAGCTTACCTTGACCGCTTCCTGAATACCAACCTGAAAGGTACTTACTTTACCACCCAGGCCATTATTCCTCAAATGCTGAAGCAGCATGATGGTGTTGTGATCAATATCGGCACACCGTTGGTGAACCATGGTCTCGGCGGAGTACCTATTACGGCGCAAATGGCATCAAAGGGTGCAATACATGCGCTTACTATACAACTTGCAGCTGAGTTTGGTAAGGATAACATCAGGGTGAATACCATTGCACCAGGCACTATCCGCACCCCAATGCATGGTGATAAGGCCGATCAAACAGCAGGTTTGCATCTCCTGAATCGTGTTGGCGAAGTGAAAGACATTGCAGAGATGGTTTATACCGTTGCAAAGAGTAACTTTATTAACGGCGCCATTATTAATGTGGATGGTGGTTTGGGAGCCGGACATAACCTGAATTAACATGAAAACGCTTTTATTTACCGCTTTTTTAACCTGCACATTGCTGGTATTAAAAGCACAAAATTTTAAAAAAATGGAAACGACTCAAGATTCTACATCAATCGCCCAGGCATTGGAGAATTATTATTTCAAAGGGATTTACGAAGGGGATATTAATACCTTAGGTCATATATTAAATCCTGGCACTTTATTGTTCGGGGATGTAAAGGGCCAGCCATATGCCAAAACACTCGATCAATACCTTGACGGTGTTGCTCATCGCCAAAGCCCGAAAGATTCAGGCAAACCCTTTAAAGGAACTATCATATCTATTGATGTGATCAACTCCATAGCAGTTGCCAAAGTGACGGTGAAAATGTATGAATTTAATTATGATGAGTTTCTGTCTTTTCATAAAATTGATAACCAATGGATGATCGTTAATAAAATGATCACTCACGTTTCCGAATAAACAATTAGCATTATGTGGTATCAAACAAAAGCATCGGAGATACTGGGTATTCAATATCCAATCCTGCAAGGGCCGTTCGGTGGTAATCTGTCTTCTGTTGAGCTGGTATCAACCGTATCTAATGCGGGTGGACTTGGGGGCTACGGCGCTTATACATTAAGCCCGCAGGAGATTGTTGAAGTAGATCAACGAATTAAAGCGGCAACCAATAAACCCTACAATATCAATCTATGGGTTTCCGATACAGATACAGCAGATGGCATAGTTTCAGACGAGCAGTTTAAACAAACACAGGCTTTGTTTAAGCCTTATTTTGATGAGCTAGGAATTGAGCTGCCCGGAAAACCGGCACCATTCAAATCCCGTTTTGAAAACCAGGTGGAGGTGATTCTGCATCAGAAACCGCCGGTATTCAGTTTTATGTTTGGTATTCCATCTGCTGATATTTTGGAGCAATGCCGCAGGCTCGGAATTGTTACTGTAGGGGCCGCAACCACATTGGATGAAGCCATCGCACTGGAGTCAGCTGGTGTTGACATGATAATCGCTTCTGGTTTTGAAGCAGGCGGACATCGCCCCTCATTTCTTGCATCGGCAGAATCATCAATAACCGGGACATTTATATTACTTCAATTGATCAGGGAAAAGGTGAAAACTCCAATTATCGCCGCGGGTGGTATCGCTAACGGAAAAGGTGTTGCAGCAGCATTGGCACTTGGCGCAGATGCCGCGCAGATTGGTACTGCCTTCCTGGCAACAGACGAATCCAACGCCACAGCGATTCATCGGCAAATGCTATTTTCGGATGCGGCTAAATATACTACCTTATCACGGGCGTTTACAGGTAGATTGGGCAGAGGGATAACCAGCCGAATCGCAATGGACCTGATCCATAAGGAAAAAGGGTTTCTCCCATTCCCGCTTCAAACACAGTTTATGTCGCATTTAAGAAAAGCGGCTATAGAACAGGAGAAATGGGATATGATTTTATTCTGGGGAGGGCAGATAGCGCCTGTGCTGAAACATACAAAAGCCGGTGAATTAATGAAGTCGATACTGGAAGAAACCACGGCCTACTTTGATCATTTAAAACTTAAGAATTGAACAAACATAACAAATCTATTAAACATGAATGTTTTATAAACCGGAGATGCCGGCACGGAATGCTTCATGCTTAAAATGAATATTAAAATCATAATATCATGAACACTTCAAAAGTATGGTATGTAACCGGCGCCTCTCAAGGGCTGGGACTAATTCTCGTAAAGAAACTGCTCAAAAATGGCTACAGGGTTGCCGCAACCTCGCGCGACGCACATACACTGAGCCAGGCGGTCGGCTTGATAGATAAAGATCGTTTTCTTCCGCTGGCTGTCGATTTGAATAATCTGGATTGCATTGATGAATCTATACAGCAAACGCTGGCAACATTCGGACAGATAGATGTAGTGGTTAACAATGCGGGGTACGGAATGGCTGGAACAGTGGAAGAAATATCCGAACAAGACATCAAAAATATCTTTAATGTTAATGTGTTCGCAACCATAGATGTGGTAAAGAGTGTGCTACCGGTAATGCGCAGTCAACGCTCAGGCTACATCATCAATATCGGTTCTGTAGCCGGTTTTGTGGGCGCTCCCGGCTGGTCGGTTTATTCAGCCACTAAAGCCGCTATTGCTGCTTTTTCCGAAGTGATTGCGCTGGATGTGAAAGAATTTGGAATTAAGGTTACTGTAGCCGAGCCATCAGGTTTCCGAACCGGTTTTCTAACCAAGGAGTCGCTGGCACTGATCTCGTCCAAGATCGAGGGATATGAAGCTGTAAAAAATACGCAGGATCATTATCTATCAGCAAACGGACAACAACCGGGTGACCCGGATCTCGCAGCGGAAATATTTATAGAATTAGCTGAAAGTCCGGAACCGCCGATGCATCTATTTCTTGGGAATGATGCTTATATCCGCGCTTCAAAAAAACTGACCGATATGTCCGCGGAACTGGAGCAATGGAAATCCATGACTATAGGGGCAGATTTTAAATAAAAAATGGGAACGGCGTTAAAACCATTCCCATTTTGTGCGGAAGAAGGGACTCGAACCCCCACGCCTCGCGGCGCCAGATCCTAAGTCTGGTGCGGCTACCAATTACGCCACTTCCGCATTAGGATTTTGTGAGGTGCAAAGATAGCTTAAATTAATAAACAATAAAATTTATTTAACTATTTGTGGTAAACACCTGTACGCTAGCCTAATTAATTTTAGGCTAATGACTCACTCAGTGATAAAAAGTACCCGGGTGCCAATAATAGCCTGTTCCCATACCACGAAAACATCTCGCCATCAACCAAAACAACCTTTACATTTGGCAAAATTGCTTTAAATTCCTCAATATGTTTTTCAGTGAAAGGGAATGGCTCCGATGATAAAAAGACGAGATCAGGATTAGCATTTATAAGGATAGCAGCATCTATCAGCGGGTATCTGTCCGCTTTAAAAGCATTAGTAAAGCCACACAATTGCAACATGCTGTTAATAAATGTGTCAACCCCTGCTACCATATAAGGTTTCCGCCAGATTAAGTAAGCTACAGTCAGTGGTTTCTTAATTTTGATTAAGGCGTTGAATTGACTTGTAATAGCTTTTACAAGCACATCTGCATCAGTTTTCCGGTTAACCATCGTACCCACACTTTCAATCATTGCAAGTGCTTGGGGTAAATCATTTATATCACTTATCCAAACCGGGCAAATACTCATTAAATCTTCAACCTGACTTTTTTCATTTTCTTCTTTATTAGCAATGATCAAGTCTGGTTGTAATTCACGTATCAATTCAATATTTAACTGTTTGGTACCACCTATTTTGGTTGTATGTTCGGTTTGATGGTGTGGGTGGGTACAAAATTTAGTAATACCTATTATGTTTTCACCCAAACCTAAATAGAACAATAGTTCTGTTTGGGATGGTACAGTAGAAATAATCCGTTGAGGTATTTTATCGAGTGATACTTTCCGATTAAGCTGATCGTAAAAAACACGCATTAGAATGCATTTTTATCGCCCCTAATAGTACCAAAGAATGTTAGGAAAACGATTTTAAGATCAAGCAGGAACGACCAGTTTTCCAGGTACCATACATCAGCTTCTACCCTGGCCAGCATATCTTCGGTATTTTTGGTTTCACCTCTTAAACCACGTATCTGTGCCCAACCGGTAATACCGGGTTTAAGAAAGTGCCTTACCATAAAAGTATCAATAAGCTGGGCATATTGTTCGGTATGACTTATCATATGCGGGCGTGGCCCAACAACAGACATATTTCCGCGAAGCACATTAAAAAACTGTGGAAGTTCATCAAGACTTGTACGGCGCATAATAGCACCTATTAATGTAATACGTTTATCGCCGCGTGTGGCTTGTTTTTTATCCGACTCATCATTAACCCTCATGCTCCTGAATTTATAGCATTTAAAGGGCTTATTATCCCGCCCGGAACGTACCTGCACAAAAAAGACAGGTCCCTTTGATTGTAGTTTTATAATTAAGGCTAATATTGGAAACAGCCAACTAAATATAAACACAATAACAAGTATGGAAAAAACAGTATCGAATGATCGTTTTAAAAAACGGTTCAACATGTTTTCAAGCGGTTCGGGCCTTACTGATATAATCGGTATGTGGCCAAAACTTTGTATATAAGTAGGTTTTTTCGCGTAATCGTAATACTCCGGTACAAACTTAAAACGGATCAGATTTTTATCGGCATCAAGCATTAATTTCTCAATAGTATCAGCTTTGGAGTTTGGCAGGGTGCAAAAAATCTCGTCGACATTATTGGCAATTACATAATCAATACACTCGTCTGTCCGGCCCAGGTATAAGCCTTTCTCTTTAACCCGTTCGGGTGAATCATCAAAAAAACCTATAAGGTTATAACCACGTTCGGCATTGTTGATGAAGAATTGGTAAAGATCATACCCTATCCTCCCACCACCTATTATAACCACATTTCGGGTATCAAATAAAGAACGGCGATTGCTTTTGCGTATACCAAGAAATATAAGTTTCCATAACCCGAGTAAAAAACCAAATAGCGCAAGTGAGTAAAAAAGATATTCGCGGGTTACAAAATATGGTTTTGTACCAATAAGAATTATAATAGTAAAACATATAAAGCTTACAAAAATGAAATAGGTTTTAATAACCCCCCGATAAGTATTAATGGAGTCTTTATTTAGCACCTGTTCATACAAACCGCTTATATTGGCCGCCAAAAGCCAGATAAGATTGAATACAAGTACTATTGGAAGGTAATTTTTATTATTGATCCATATGTATGACGATTTATCAATCACAACATATGAAATTACCATACTGATATTTAGAATTAAATAATCAGTAGTAAGGTTAACAGCCTTAATAAACGTGGCGTATCTGTGGATCATACTTTTTCTTCTTCTTATCGTAGAATAGTTAAACCCAGCATTTGTTAAAAATTTGCAATATCAAAAAATTAAACAATGTGTATATGTATAACAAAATTAGAAATTTATGATTTAGATTTTAATAATATTGCAAATTTATCAAAGTTTATGGCTAATAATTTATCAATTAAATATTTGATATACACCAATAATACTTCTGTCTGCTTGGGAACCAACTAATATAGTCGTTATCTTGTGTTCAATCATCAGGCTTTCAGCTTGCTTAATAAACTCATCGCCGGCAACTATTACCGGGTTGCGTGTCATCATATCAGCAATGTTTAGTTTTGAGGTATCGGCATTTTTCAATAGGGCCCTTCTTAAATCGCCATCGGTAATAATTCCTTCAAAGTAATCCTTATTACCAACTATCACCATTCCTAAACGGCCTTCAGACATAGAAAGCAGTAATTCAGTAAATGAAGCATCTTTTGAGATGTATGGCAGGCTATCGGAGCGCATTAAATCCTTTACTTTGGCCAGCAACTTGTGCCCCAGCCTACCACCTGGGTGAAAACGTGCAAAATCCTCTTCCTGAAACTGTCGCGACTCCATCAACGCCACCGCCAGGGCATCGCCCATTACCAGCGTAGCTGTTGTTGAAGATGTAGGCGCCAATGCCAGCGGGCAAGCTTCGCGGGTTATGCTTATGTTAAGGTGATAGTCGCTGTTTTTTGCTATGGTTGAGTTGGGGTTACCGGTGATGCTAATGATCTGATTTTTATTCCATTTTAGAAATGGAATAATTTTTAAGACCTCCTCTGTTTCGCCGGAGTATGAAATAAGCGTTATAATATCATTCACCCCCACCATTCCCAAATCGCCATGAAAAGCTTCGCCTGGATGCAGGAAAAAACTTGGCGTACCCGTGCTTGATAATGTAGCAGCGATTTTTCTGCCGATATGCCCGGATTTACCAATGCCAATAACAACCAGCTTACCTTCGGTATTTAAAATAGCTTCAACTGCCTGGGTAAACTTTTCATCAAGCAAACCTGCCACATGTTGTAATGATTCTATTTCAATATCAAAAACCCGTTTGGCAATATCCCTCATGGCCATATTATTATCCTAATAATGGTTTTATTACTTCTTCAAGGTTATGCAATTTCACCATATTCGGTCCATCGCTAAGCGCGTTATCAGGATCAGGATGGGTTTCCATAAAGTAACCATCGGCACCAAAAGCTTTGGCAGCAAGGGCCATCATGGGTACAAATGTACGGTCGCCACCGGTTTTACCACCAGCAGCGCCAGGACGTTGCACCGAGTGTGTACAATCCATGCAAACAGGATGACCGAATGATTTCAGATCATGAATGTTTCTAAAATCAACCACCAAGTTATTATAACCGTACATATTACCGCGCTCGGTTAATATAACCTGGTTATTGCCCGCTTCAATTACTTTTTGTGCCGGGTAAAACATATCCGGACCTGATAAAAATTGCGCTTTTTTAATATTCACAATTTTACCTGTTTTTGCTGCCGCGACTAAAAGATCAGTTTGGCGGCATAAAAAGGCGGGTATCTGCAAAATATCAACCACCTCGCCTACTAAGGCTGCCTGAGAGCTTTCATGAATATCAGTAATCAACGGTAAGCCAAAACGATCTTTTACTTTTAATAACATCTCCATACCTTTTTCAAGGCCCGGTCCACGATAAGAATGAATGGATGTACGGTTAGCTTTATCGAACGATGATTTAAATACAACAGGAACATTATATTTCTGGCCAATTTCGGCAACTTTTTCAGCAACAGTATATAGTAGTTCCTGGTTTTCCATTACACATGGGCCAAGTATAAAGAACGGCTTCTGCCGCATTTTTTCAAAAAGCATAGTAATTTATATTATTAAGCAAAGATGTAAAATTTTATGAACAGACACTAATTACACAGTTTGGTTTAATACTGATTAGTATAATGGGACACGTTACGTAACTTTGCAGCATGAATTATTTTGATTTTTATGGATTACCTGAAACATTCAATTTGAATGATGCGGATGTAAAAAAGAAATTTTACCAACTAAGCAAACAATACCATCCTGATTTTTATGCGAATGAAGACGAAGCTAAGCAGCAGGAAATATTAGAACTATCTACGCTAAATAATAAGGCTTATCAGACTCTTGCCAACCCAGCAAAACGCCTGGAATACATTTTAAGACTCCATAATTTGGTCTCGGAAGGTGCAAAACCACAATTACCTGCAGATTTTTTAATGGAAATGATGGACATTAATGAAAGGATAATGGAAGTTGACAGTGCAACGGAGTTAGGATCAATAACTGCGGAAGTGCTTGCCATTGAGGGCGATATGAATGAGGAATTATCAGCATTAACTACTGATTACGTGAATTTGGATGATACAGCTAAGGAAAGCCGACTGAATGATATTGCAAATATTTATTTTAGACAAAAATATCTGTTGCGAATTAAAGAGAGTTTAGATACATTTGCAACCCGCTTCTGAGAAATTAATCCACTCTCAGCATGCAAGCCCAGCTGGCGGAATTGGTAGACGCGCTGGTCTCAAACACCTGTGGGAAACCGTGCCGGTTCGACTCCGGCGCTGGGTACGGAGAGTAAAATTAAAAGCCTTAACATGTTTATTGTTAGGGCTTTACTCTTTTGAAGATATTTTTGAACCAATATAAAATCAGTGATAATAGTTGATTTTAGCCATAAAATTTATTTCAAACCTTCATATATATTTGAGTTAGCAGTCAGGCTATGATAGTCACAACACAAAGTAAATAAGACAAAATGGTAAACAGAAACTTCACACCTTTCCCAATTTTGACAACTGAAAGGCTCACTCTTAGACAATTATCAACTGATGACCAGCAAAATATTTTCGCTTTGCGTTCTGACACAGAAATAAACAAATATCTTGACAGAGAACCAAGCAAGACAATTGAAGATGCAATAAACTTTATCAACAAGGTTAATGATAACATTCAAAAAAACAATTCCATTTATTGGGTAATTACTCTGACGAAAACAAAAACATTTGTTGGGACAATTTGTCTTTTTGACTTCTCAGACGAAAAAAATAGTTGCGAAATTGGCTATGAGCTTATGACAGAATTTCAAAGCCAGGGAATAATGAAAGAAGCGACAGAGGAAGTTATTGCTTATTCTTTTCAGACATTGCAGTTTCAAAAAATAGTAGCGTTTACTCACAACGAAAATCAGCATTCAATTAAACTATTGACGAAATTTAACTTTCTTCAATCACTAGAAATAAACAAAGAAAATCCTGATTATAATATTTTTACGTTAACTCATATAAATTGACAACTATAAAGAAAAATACATTAAGAACAAAAACTCTAACCGCTAACATGGGTAATGTATAATATGGCCTTTTTGACGCCAGTGGTCAGCAAGATAGCCTGGTGTATACGTTACTATTCGCATACGAAGATCAGGGTATTGCAGGGTTTGCCAAAATGCAGCGCCAGCTTCTCCAGCATGTTCTGTTTTTTCTATTTGATCCCAGTCTATAGTCTGAAAGGTAATATTGCTCATAAATTTGTTTTTTTGCAATTTATGCTTGAAGAATTATTAAATCCTCGGAGAATACTCATCTTCCTTAGCTATTGATATTATTTTGTCGCGATATAATGGTTTTGAAATAAATTCTTTCACAAAATGGTAATTCAGTGCCTCACGTCGTTCATTAATATCTACTGATGTTGATATGATGTAAACGGAAATGGGTTTAGGAAATCTGGTGTAATTTTTTTCAAGGGATTCCAAAACGCCCCAACCATCCATTTCTGGCATCTTGAGATCAAGGAATATAACATCCGGAAGGTTAACAGTATCATCTATATTGGATTTAATATAATCCCATAAAGGTTTCCCATCATTAAAATATAGCACATGACCAAATACCGGATTTCGTGCTAAATTTAACCTGATTATCCGCAAGTCTAATTCATTATCGTCTGCAACAAAAAGAGTTTTCATAGGTTGAAATATTCGCTTAACAGCGTTTTGATCATTTAGACGTAATTATGGACACAGGGTTTAGATAAGTTATTAAGATATTAACATTTCAGCTCTAATAGGCTGAAAATCAGTAAAATTTTAAGAAAACATTTTAATATTTATGGGCTTTGTTTGCTTCCAACCAACAGTATTTATCAGCTATCAACAATCGAAATTGCTCTTACCTGATCTTTTCCCTACCTTCATATTATGATTAATGTAACTCCGGAATTACTTCAATCTTTTGAAGCCCTGCAGGAAGTCCCGCTGGAACAACTGAAATGGTTGATTGACAACAGTGAACAACGCATATTGCCCGAAGGCGAATTTCTCTTTCAACCGGGTCAACCTATTAATGCTACCAATATTTTTATAAATGGACGGGTAAGCATGTATATGATGCAAAATAATGAGATGCGGGAAATGGCGGTTTTTGAAGCACAAACAATTTCCGGTTATTTACCTTTTTCAAGAGCGAAAACATCCCCGAGCTTTGCTAAAGCAGCAGAAGACACACAATTGCTCAGCTTCCCTGCCACTAAAATGCCTGAAATGATTGCTGATTATTTTGAGCTGACACAGGCGTTGGTACATGTTATGGCTAGCCGGATCCGCGACTTTACCGCCTTGCAGCAGCAAAGTGAAAAAATGATGGCATTGGGTAAACTATCCGCTGGCTTGGCGCATGAATTAAATAATCCTGCATCAGCCATAGTGCGTGGCGCGGCTTCACTTAAACAACACTTACTAAGTGCACCTAAAACGTTCAAAGAAATCATCGAAATGAAGATGACCGTGGAGCAGGTCAATATTGTGAATGATATGCTCAGGGTTGTTTTAAACGATAAAAAACAACGCACATTAACCATGATGGAGCGCAGCGAACTGGAAGATGAAATGATTGATTGGATGGATGCGCATGAGGTAAAGAATGCGGCTGAAATTTCAGAAAACTTTGTAGAATTTGGTTTTGAAGTAAGTGATGCCGAAGCTTTTAAGCAACATATTCCAGCTGATTATATTTCGCACATCATGAACTGGATAAACAGCAATATGGTAACCGAAAAAATGGTAACCGATATTGAAGAAGCATCGCGCCGAATTACCGACCTGGTTGGCTCTGTAAAGAATTTTACACATATGGATCAGGGGCACGATAAGCAATATGCCGATATCCACAGCGGCATAAAAAATACACTTACCATGCTTCATCATAAAATTCATAAAAACAATATACAAATAGTAAAGAATTTCGATACCACTCTCCCACCGGTAAAAGCCATGATAGGCGAACTTAACCAGGTTTGGACTAACCTAATGGATAACGCGCTGGATGCCATGGAAGAAACAGCAAAAGGTGTTTTAGAAATCAAAACCTTAAAGGACGGTGCATTTGTGGAAGTATCAATAATTGATAACGGGCCGGGTATACCCGAAGATTTTAAATCACAAATATTTGATCCTTTTTTTACTACCAAAGAAATTGGTAAAGGAACCGGACTCGGACTTGATGTTGTACGTCGGATCGTAAAACAACATCGTGGTTCTATTAAAGTACAATCGGTACCGGGCAGAACGGCCTTTATTGTTTGTTTTCCGATTGATGGATAATATTTCACACTTACAACAAAAATTAAATGAGTCTCCCTATAATATTTTGTATTGATGATGATGCCCACGTATTGCGGGCACTTACACGCGACATGAAGAATAAGTATCGCGATACTTATAGAGTTTTAAGCACTACAATTATACAAGAAGCTTTTGACAGCCTGCTTGAATTAAAGAATAAAGGCGAAACAGTTGCCATGTATCTGTCAGATCAGCGTATGCCCGAAATGGAGGGTGTAGATTTTTTGGAGCAGGCAATAAAGTATTACCCCAATGCTAAACGGGTATTGCTTACCGCCTATTCAGATACCGACGCGGCAATTAAAGCAATAAATACAGTTCAGCTGGATTATTACCTGGTTAAGCCATGGGATCCACCCGAAGAGAAGCTTTACCCAGTAATTGATGGGCTACTGGATGACTGGTTAAGTACTTACCAACCTGATTTTAAAGGAATAAAAGTATTGGGATATCAATACTCAGGCTTATCACATGATATAAAAGATTTTCTTGCAGGTAATTTAGTACCGTATCAATGGTTTGATGTACAGCTTAAAGAAAGAGCTGAGGAAAAGCTGGCCCTAAATAAACTAACTCTTAAAGATTTACCAGTTGTATTTTTTGAAGATGGTTCGCATTTGGTTAAGCCTACTATCGCGCAGATTGCTGATAAGATAGGCCTTAATCCTGAGCTTAAAAATGATATGTACGATGTGGTAATTATTGGTGCAGGCCCCGCAGGGCTTGCGGCCGGTGTTTATGGTGCATCAGAAGGATTAAAAACTTTGATGATTGAACGCAGGGCACCGGGTGGACAAGCAGGTACCAGTAGCAGGATAGAAAACTATCTTGGCTTCCCTACCGGAATTAGTGGGTCGGAACTTACCCGCCGTGCCATGACACAGGCTACACGTTTAGGTACTGAATTTTTATCGCCCCGATCAGTAAATTCTATCTTACAAAAAGATGGTTACAAAAAAATAATGCTGGAGGATGGTAACTGTATAGATACCCGCAGTATTATTATTACTACCGGCGTTGATTATCGCAGATTGGAAACCAAAGGCATACCCGATTTTGCCGGCGCTGGTGTTTACTATGGAGCAGCAATGACTGAGGCCACAGCCTGTAAAGACAAAGATGTATATGTAGTAGGCGGGGGAAATTCTGCCGGGCAGGCGGCTATGTACTTATCAAAATTTGCAAGCAAAGTATACATTATCATACGCAAAGCGGATTTAACAAGTACCATGTCGGCTTATCTTATTGACCAGATCAATGAAACAAAAAACATATTTGTACTTGGCAGAACGGAAATTGTTGAGGCAAAAGGTGATGGACAATTACAAGAGCTTGTATTATGCAATATCGACTCTAAAGAACAACAAACATGCCCGGCATCAGCGCTATATATTTTTATTGGTGCAAAGCCTTTCACGGAGTGGATACAGCTAGATATTATAAAAGATGATAAGGGATTTTTAGAAACCGGCAGAGATTTAAAAGTATATGAAGATTTTACCAAAATCTGGAAAGAATCCCGTGACCCGTATCTACTTGAAACAAGCTGTCCGGGTATTTTTGCCGCTGGCGATGTACGTTCGGGTGCTATGAATCGTGTAGCTGCCGCTGTGGGCGAAGGTTCAATGGCTATCAGTTTTGTACATAAATATTTAGCGGAGGTAAAATAACTGAAGTATCGGTCTGTGTTATTTAGGAAATCAGACCGATACTTCAACTTGTTTCTTCCTGGTATTGATGATAAGTGCTAAAACTAAACCTGTAAAAACCATCAGCATACTAAACAGAAATATGTACGTCATCCCAAAATGACTTGCAACCGCGCCTACTAATGGCCCTGTTAAACCTAATGAAATATCCAAAAAAAGCCCATAGCCTCCAAGTGCTGCCCCTTTATTTGAGCTGGGTACTATTTTAACAGCCTCAACGCCCAAAGCTGGAAACACCAACGAAAACCCCAAGCCTGTAACTCCTGCTCCTATTAATGCCACATTAGGTACATAAGCTAACCAAATTATTAACAAACCTATAGTTTCGAGGGCGATGCAGCATATCGCTATTTTCATGCCGCCATATTTATCTATTGAATTAGCAAATAAAATACGACCAACAATAAACATTGAGCTGAATACAGACAAGCATAAAACCGCATTTTGCCAGTGTAAATAGGCATAGTACAGTGTGATAAAAGTAGAGATTGTACCAAAACCCAAACCGCTTAATGTAAGGCAAATACCATAAGGACTTACTGCTTTTAAAACCTTTAAGAATGATTCCCTTGGCGCGTTACCATTTCCTTTTAAAGCCATTTTATTTTTGGCGTAGATAAAGCCTGCTATACCAATAAAAAAAATCAATATTCCGATACTGCCAATGCCATAACCATTATGCAGTAAAATACCAATTGGTGCTCCCGCCGCTAATGCGCCATAGCTGGCTATGCCATTATATGATATTGCTTTAGCCGTATTTTTATCACCAACGGCTAGTATTGCCCAATTTATAGGGCTTGCGCCAATCAATCCTTCACCAAAGCCTGTCATTAATCGTGTTATAATTAATATGATCAAGCTTAATGTTGTATGTGCCCTCAAAGCATATACTGCAAACAATAATATCCCACTCAAAGTGAAGCCAATCATGCCTAAGACAACGGCGGGTTTAGGCCCTTTTTTATCTACGATATTTCCGGCATATCCCCTAAAAAGAAAAGTAGTAACATACTGCAGGCTGATAACTACCCCTGCAATCATGGTATTGTAACCAAGTTGCTGGTGGATAAAAATTGGTAGTACCCCAAGGGCTAAACCAATAGTAAAATAACCTAAGAAAGTAAATACTACATAGCTTGCTATAGTGGCTCCTACCTTTGATAATGAAGTATCCGCAACTGTTTCTGCCTGCATAAAGTTAAATAATACGCAAAGCTAACAGTATTAGGGATTGCCACATAGTGTAAAATTGACACTTTACGTTTACTTAACATTTAACAGGGCAAAGCAGCTCTATTTAACTAAAAGTGATGGCGACACACCAAAAGCCTTTTTAAAAGCGAATGAGAAATGGGAAAGATCTTTAAATCCAACCTCCATGTAAACATCTGATGTACGCTGGCCTTTCTCTTTGATGAGATACCAGGCATCATTTAATCGTTTCTGTTGTAGCCAACGATTAGGGGTTTGTTTAAAGATACGCTCAAAATCACGTTTAAAGGTTGCCAGGCTACGGCCTGTTAAATAGGCAAAACGGCTAAGGTCAACATTGAATTTATAGTTTTCGTTCATGTAAGCTTCAAGATCTATTTTACCGGGTTCGCTAAAGTCAAATAACACATCTTTGAGTTCTGGATTGGTTTGAAGCAATATCATCACAGCCTCTTTTACCTTTAATCCTGTTAAAACCTTATTACTGCTTTCAGCCCCATCAAGGTAGGGAGTTAATGAATGAATATAGTTTTTGAATAACGCATTGGATTTGAGGATAAGGCAGTTATCTCCTTTATAAGGCTCATTGGCGTGCAAATCATATTCGGCACTAATATTTCGTAAAGTTAGTTGATCGATCCGTATTGAAATGGATTTATATTCACCATTTACCGGTGGATATTTTATGTATTTAGTTAGCTGATTCTTTCTAAAAAAACGAAAATCACCCTCCTTAAACGAATATGTTTTACCACCAATATAGGATTCCGATCCACCGGAAATAACATACCCGAACACATGCTCGGGTATGAATTGTTCTCCTTCCCTGCTGATATGGCTATAGCAGGAATACAATATTTGTTTTGGATCTTTTTCTGTTTCCTTTATCGGCATAATCAAATTTAATTATTTATTGCCTTTAATATTCATAATGGTTTTTCCAGCTTCCGTATCCAGAAAATTGGTTGCTTCGTCATGGTCAGTAGATAAACTTACAGGCAGCCATTTTTCCATTTCTTCTTTTCGTTGCTCATCAGCCATTTTTAATATGTTTATGGCTTCACTGCCAAGCACTAAATGTACCGGAGGCTCTGCGCTATCAATTAAATCAATCATCGCTTTAGCTGCCTTGTCGGGATCGCCCATCGGAACAAACTTTCCACTCTTAAAGAAATCATAACGTTTATCTACAGTTTCCTCATATCCTTCAATTTTAGGCGCATAACTCATGGATGCTCCGGCCCAATCCGTACGAAAACCACCTGGCTCAACACAGGTTACATGTATACCTAATGAGCTAACTTCTTTTGCGAGCGCCTCACTAAAACCGCCCAAGCCAAATTTAGCGGCCTGGTACATGGTTAATCCGGCATTACCAACCCGCCCGCCAACTGAGCTTATCTGCAAAATATGTCCTGAGCGTTGTTTGCGCATGTAAGGCAATACAGCGCGTGTAATTTCAATTGGCGCATATAAGTTGGTTTCTAACTGGCTGCGTACCTGTTCCTCTGTAAAAGCTTCCGCAGCTCCAATAATACCGAAGCCGGCATTGTTTACCAATACGTCAATCCTACCAAAATGCTTTACAGCATCTGCTACTGCCTGTTTAACTTCAGTATAATTGGTAACGTCAAGCTTAATTGGGTATACCTGGTCCTTATATTTTTCAACCAGATCACTCAACGCCTCGGGGTTGCGGGCTGTTGCTGCAACTTTATCACCATTGGCTAATACTGCTTCTGTAAGGCTTCGTCCCAATCCGCGGGAACTGCCTGTTATAAACCAAATCTTTTCCATATCCTCTATTTAATTATAAAACAAAGGTAGGTTATGATACAATGCTAAGGTTTGTTAAGAAGCTCAATTTACTTTGTTAAAAAGCTCACGAATATTATTTTTCATCAGCCATGGCTGCCATAGCCTGCAGATACCAAGCAGCATGTGGGATCCACTGCTCAGTCCAGCGCCATTCGTTGCCAGCATCTTCGGTTTTATAGTCGATACCGCTGCCATCACCGTTACCTTCTTTACCTGTGATACCATTAGATATTCCGCCCCGCTCAGAACCATGCCCGAAATTTGAATGCATGTAAGGCACATTATTTTTTCCAAAATTATACATGAAGCAAACTTCATAGGGGTTATCGCCCAAAATCCAATTGATCTGATTATAAGCAAACACCATTAAAGCCTTTTTTTGCTTGACTTGATTTGGAGAATTATAAACCAATCTTGAACCAATTATAGCCGCGGTAGCCAAGGAGCTTAGACGGGCATTTTCGCCTTGCCACCACCAGCCTGTTTCATTATCATGAGGGATGAAGAATTCGTTTTTAATGCTGTCCTTGTACCTGAACGTTTGCCTAGCGTAGCCAAATGGGTTACTTACATCACTGGTTACTTTTAATTCATAATCTAAGGCTGATTTAATAGTTTGCAATGCGCTTGATCGATAAGCAGGATCGTTTTCTATTTTCAGATACCTTGCGAGAGCAATAATAGGCAAACCAGCATCAGAAGCATGCCAGTATGGGCGGGTACCATCATCAGCAATAAAATAACCTGCCTTGGACAGGCGTATTGCCAAATGATGCGCCCTTTTACGTGCCTGTTCCTTGTAAATACTTTTATTTGTAGCTATCCAAAGTTCGGTAGAAGCCATTAGAGCGCAATAATCATCAATTATATTTTCTTTATGATCATCATCGTATTTTGTATTGTAGATGAGTAAATGTGCGAACGCCCGTTCGGCACCATCGAGGTATTGTTTGGGGGTAAAATCGCCATGCTTTTTCCAGCGGGATATACGGGCCAGTGCAGCTATCGCCATACCTCCACCCTCGCGGAATGCGCACTGGTATTCATTGGTGGTTACACTGTTGGCATGCAAACCCACAATTCTACGCGCATCAGGATTTTTATTAAAATAGCTAAACACGGTCATATAAAAATAGTCGCTATCTGACAGCGAACGCATCATATAGTCAGCACCCCAGAAAGCTTCGTTTTCTAATGAATCCTTTACGCCTAGTTTTGTTAATAAGCCGGGGATAGCTTCATCGGCACTTATCATTGACCAGGTAACCAACGGCGTTTGTTGTGGCGACATAAAATTGGCATAAGCCAAATGCGAAAAGTATTTACTTACATCGCCAGAAGCATCACACCACCCACCATGGACATCGACTGTTTTATCGCTGCCAAAAAGCTTCATTTTTGAATCGGCAGCAAGCTCGGCATGTGTATTTGCCTGTTGTTTGTGATAGTAGTGTATAACCGATGGAATAGTGAGTTTAGCTAACTCATTAACACCGATATTAAATGCATCTGAAGTGTATGTTTTGCCTGATAGGGTTATGGATAAACGATATTTACCGGCTTGTGTAAAGGCGCTAAAATCAGCTTTGTAAAAACGTTCACCCGGCGCCCATTCGTTTATTTGCATCTCGCGGCCGAGTTTACCGGTAAAAACTATTTTGTGGGTATTTACTGAGACTAAGGCAAAACCTGGATTATCTGTGAAACTTTCATCATTACCAATTAATGCAACTTTAGGCGCATCGCTGTTAAAGGCGACCTGGTTAATATAAATTACTGGTTTCGCATTGACAACAAACGATAGCAGGCATCCGCATAAAACAAACAATAATTTGATAGACTTAACTTTTGACATATAATTGGTTTGATACCTTCAAATTTAAACACATAAAATGAAATAAGTGCTGACAGTAGTTTGTCAGCACTTAGATATTGTCCTTACAAATGCACTTCTTATTAAACTTTATATTAATAAGGTATCGACCCGGTGTGCCAGCACAATCTGATCGCAGGGCGACCAGGAGAAAATGGTAAAACGACCGTCCTGTGAGGCCACCAGAGCAAACGCATCGTGCTGATCATATACAAACTGGGCAGCCGAGAAATGGCGTGTGCCACCATCGCTTGAAGGTGGTATAATTACAGCAGGTGTGTTGATGATAGGTTCGGTAACCATTATCTGCCTAACTGTTTCATGTCCGGGCGAACGGGAGATCTTTGCACCAAAGGCCAGCAATTCATGCTTATCGTTAATAATGGTTGCGCCATCTACCGCGGTAAGGCCTCCTATCAGTTCAATTTCATCATTAAGTTTTTCCTGCCAGGCTGATAAATCCTTCTCACTTACTTTTTGCTCCATCAAAACCGACAAAGTATTAAAAGCTGGAGAAACAGGATATGACATAGGATGAATGATGGATTTACGCCAGCCTTCATGGTCGGATGGGACGATCAATAATGTACCGCCATGCCCATGTGCCCGCATGGATACCGCAAGCTGTACATGAAGATTTACAGCATTATTATGCGTAAAGGTATTAGTAAAACCAAGTAATGAATTCAGCATACCGGGGCAATCAGGCATGTTGATGCTGTCTTCATCAACGATTTTAACTTCATCGCCTTTTAATACAGCTACGTTAACATATTTACCAAAACCATCAACACGACGGTGCTTAACAACCAGTAAACCCGGTTCAACAACTTCCAGTACAAAGCAAAAACCGGGGATTATTTGCGTTGTGCCCCAAATATATAATTCATTATCATGTTGCCACACGCCGAGGTGAATGCCTGGGCGTTCAACTGCGGGAGCAAGTTTTGTTAGTATGTCGGCAGTTAGAGCCAATGGGTATTCAAATATAAGCGGTTGGGGTGTACTTTCAGGAGGAAGAAAGGCCAACGATATTTTAGGCGAACGTCCCTCTTCTTTTCGCAAGCTTGCCCAAAAAGCAGTATCTATTATTGATGCTATAACCTGCTTGTCAGGTTTGGGTGCTACGTTTTCTTCGCCACGTAATTGGGCTTGTTGTTGCTGATATTCAAAATGCGCTTCAATGCCGGCAGAAGAACTAATAGCTGCTTTATAAGTTGGTTGCGGTAAAGATTGTTGAATTTGGCTTTCCATATTTTATAATGGTATAAAATTAGGCCTTATTCGCCTTTATACAATAATAGCTATAAAATATGACGTCCGAATGCCAGTATAAAAATTTATGGGTATAAAAAAAGCCTTTCAAATATTTGAAAGGCTTTTAAACGTTTATATTTTTATTGAGCGTAATGACCAGGTACCCAGTGCGTACCATGGGGACCGTCCTCATAATGTCCTCTAACATATACTCCACCGCGCGATCGTACTACGCATGAGCTAAAACTTATTGCAATAGCTGCAACTATTATCGTGTATCTTATTTTTTTCATTTTGGGTTGATATTGTTTTAGATATCAGACCAACTAATGTGCCAAAGGATTAATTCAGTTTAATAATATAAACAATTAAAAATAAATTAATTAGCTATATTATTAATGCTTATCACCACCGGGATGTAAACCCTTTTTCTCTCTTTCTAATTTATTTTGCTCACGCGATTCGGCTATTTCGTATTCCAACTCCGGATCAATATTTTGTTCTTCTACTTTCTTAGCTTTTTCCAATAGCAATTCATGGTTTTCTTGTAACCATTCCAATTGTTTTTTACCATAGGAGAAACGTGTAAAGAAGACAAACAACACCGGCACAACAAATATTGAAATGGTTGAAGAAGCTACCATCCCGCCCAAAACGGTTACACCAATAGTGTTTCGTGAAGCGCCACCTGCTCCTGTTGCCAGCGCTAATGGTAATACACCTAATATAAATGCCATTGAGGTCATAATAATTGGCCTTAAACGTAAGCGAACCGCCTCTAATGTAGCCTCCAATAACTCTATACCTTGGTCGACACGTATTTTGGCGAACTCGACAATCAAGATGGCATTCTTAGCGGATAGACCTATCAGTGTTATCAAACCAATTTGCGCGTATACATTGTTCGTAAGCTGAT
Source organism: Bacteroidota bacterium (assembly GCA_013287375.1). GTDB lineage: Bacteria > Bacteroidota > Bacteroidia > Sphingobacteriales > Sphingobacteriaceae > Mucilaginibacter. The sequence goes on from JABDDX010000003.1 coordinate 67,317, forward strand.
TTTGTGTAACAAGCGGCCATAGCGTTAAGAAAACTATTGCACCAAAAGCACTAACCGGTACCGCAAGCATTACCGAGAATGGTACCGACCAGCTCTCATATAACGCGGCCAGGAATAAGAATACGAACACGATGGAAAACATGAAAATGTAAACCGTAAGTGATCCTGCTTTTATCTCTTCATAGCTTAAGCCTGAAAACTCAAAGGTATAACCACGCGGCAATACAGTCTCTGCAAGATGTGTTAATTCATCCAACGACTGTCCGCTACTATATCCATCAGGTATTGATCCATCAACTTCAGCTGAACGGAAGATATTAAAGTGACTGATTAGCGGTGCAGCTATAGTTGGCTTGTAGCTAATAACGCTGCTTAAAGGCGTCATGTTGCCTACTGAATTACGCACATAGTATTTATCCATGTTTGATATCAATGCACGATATTGCGTGTCTGCCTGTATTACAACGTGATATGTTCTATTATATAGCGTAAAGTTGTTTACAAACAAACTACCCATATATGCTTGCATGGTTGAGAATACATCTGAAATATTTATACCCAATTTCTCGCACTTAGCCCTGTCGACGGTTAAATCGTAACTTGGCGTATGTGCTGAAAAATAACTGAATGCCGTAGATGTAGCAGGATTTTTTTGAGCCGCCGCTACAAACTTGTGTACGGCTGCCTCAAACTGATGTATATTATCAGTTGAATTTCCTTGCTCAATTTGCATACTGAAACCGGCAGCAATACCTATACCCCTTATTGGTGGTGGCTGTATAACTACCACACTGGCATTTTTTATGCCAGCCTTAGCAAATCTATTTGTAAGTACCTTCATTATTCCCGGGAACATGGTACCTGGTGTTGTCCGCTCATCCCACGGTTTAAGCATCAGGAACATAGAACCACTGTTTGAAGTAGCACCACCATTAAGAATGTTAAAACCAGAAGAAGCGGCATAATGCAGTATCCCGGGAGTGCTGGTTACTATCTTCATTAGCTTTTCCATCACCAGGACAGATTGCGAGGTTGAGGAAGCATCAGGCAACTGGTAAGTAATATATAACCTTCCACCATCTTCCGATGGTACAAAACCCGATGGCTTTAATTTGAACAGGTATATAGTGCCCACACAAATACAGGCAAGTACCAGTATTACAACCCATGTGTATTTAATACATCTTCTCACTCCATTCACATATTTACCGGTAACCCTGTCAAAAGTATTATTGAAGAACTCGAAGAATTTCTCACTCCATCTTACCAGGAAATTTTTGCTTTTTATTTCGTGGTGTGACGGGCGTAATAATAATGTGCAAAGAGCCGGAGTTAATGATAAAGCTACGAATGCTGATATAATAACTGAAATAGCTATTGTAATAGCGAACTGCTGATACAAACGCCCCACTATACCAGGTATGAAGCCCACCGGAACGAATACCGATGCCAATATAAGTGCGATAGCAACTACCGGCGCTGAGATCTCTTTCATGGCTTGATAGGTAGCTTCTTTGGGCGACATGTGCTGCTCGTCAATATAATGCTGAACGGCTTCTACCACAATAATTGCATCATCTACTACTATACCTATTGCCAGTACAAAGCCGAACATAGTTAAGGTATTTATAGTAAACCCCAGTGGTATAAAGAAGATGAACGTAGATAGTATTGATACCGGTATGGCTACTATAGGTATGATGGTAGACCTCCAGTTTTGAAGGAATAGTAATACCACTATTGCAACCAGAGCCAAGGCTTTTAGAAGCGTGCCAACCACTTCATCCATGGATACTTTGATGATTGTGATCGATTCGAATGGTACGCTATAGTCAACATCAGCCGGAAATGTTTTTTTCAGCAAGGCAAGTTCCTTATAAACATTATCGGCGGTTTGTAATGCATTACTGCCCGGCGACTGAAATATTTGAAGTATTGATGCACGCTTACCATCAACAAATGAGTTACTGGCAAAGGTAAATTTGCCTAATTCTACCCTGGCTATATCCTTTAAGTAAACCATCGCCCCGGTGGTGGGGTTTGTTTTAACAACTATTTTTTGGTAATCAGAAGCTTTGTTAAGCATGCCATTCACTAAAATACCTGTTTCAAAGGATTGTGAACTACTTTGCGGCGGTGAGCCTACCGAACCTGCTGCAACATAAACGTTTTGTGCAGTCAAGGCCGAATCAACATCTCCGGTGGTAATATTGTAGGATGCCATTTTATCCGGGTTCATCCAAATACGCATACTAAACTGATCGGCGCGTGCAGTTACATCGCCTACACCTGGTACACGTAGTATTGCATCTAAAATAAATGTGTTGGTATAATTATCTAAAAATGTAATGTTATGCATTCCATGTGGCGAAAATATACCAACCAACATCAACATATCCGGGTTACTTGCGCGTACAGTTAACCCCAATTTACTTACAACCGCAGGTAGTGCAGGGCTTGCTATACCAACTCGGTTCTGAACGTTTAGCGCGGCTATTTGTACATTGGTACCAATGTTAAAGGTAACCCTTATGCTCATACCGCCACTATTGGTATTGGTGCTTTGCATGTACTCCATGCCCGGTGTACCGTTTACCTGTTCCTCTATCGGCGTAGCTACGGTTTGCTCAACAGTTTCTGCATCAGCGCCGGTATACGAACCTGACACAGAAACACTTGGCGGAGATATATTAGGATACTGATCTACTGCCAGATTAAAAAGACATATCAGCCCGGCAATCATTAGCACCAGGGATATAACTATGGCAGTTACAGGCCTTTTTATAAATGTGTTAGCGATCATGCTTGACCTGGTTTATTCAGTTCGCGAGATTTTTGTATCTCAAATTCAAGTTCAGGATCAATATTTTGCTCTTCAACCTTCTTAGCTTTCTCCATCAACTCTTTATGGTGAGACTTCAGGTATTCCAGTTTTTCCTTACCATAAGAGAACTTGGTAATAATTACATACAGTACCGGAACCACAAATATGGCTATGGTAGATGCCGCGAGCATCCCGCCTAATACAGTGTAACCTATTGTTCGTCTTCCTACGGCACCCGCACCTGTTGCCAAAACCAAAGGTAGCACACCTAATATAAAGGCTAAAGATGTCATTACAATAGGGCGTAAACGTAAGCTAACTGCGTCCAATGTTGATTTGAGTAATTCCTCACCCCTATCTACACGCACTTTGGCAAACTCTACGATCAGGATAGCGTTTTTAGCAGCCAGACCTATCAGTGTAATTAAACCTATTTGCGCGTATACGTTATCTGTTAAGTCAGGTACGCATACTAATGCCAGTATGGCCCCAAAAGCACCGATAGGAACCGCTAATAGTACCGAGAATGGAACAGACCAGCTTTCATACAAAGCAGCTAAGAATAAGAATACAAACGTGATTGAGAACATGAAAATATAAATGGTGGTTGAACCAGCTTTTATTTCCTCATAACTCAAACCTGAAAATTCGTACGCGTATCCTGTAGGTAAATCTTTCGCTGCCAATTTTTGCAAAGCATCCAGCGCTTGTGTGCTGCTGTATCCAGGTTTGTTAGAACCGTCGATCTCGGCTGAACGGAAAATGTTAAAGTGCGATATTAATGGTGCGGCAACTGTTGGCGAATAACTAACTAAAGTACCTAATGGCACCATTGTACCTGCCTGGTTACGTACATAATATTTGTCAACGTCTGATATCATGCCACGATAAGCTGTATCGGCCTGAACTACTACGTGGAATGTACGGGCGTAAGTTGTAAAATCATTAATATACAAACTACCCATAAATGCCTGCAAGGCGGTAAATACATCGTTGATATTAACTCCGAGTTTTTCGCATTTTTCCCTATCGACCGTTAAATTATAATTCGGTGTGTGCGCTGTATAAAAAGTATATGAACTGGTAATAGCTGGATCCTTATTAGCATCAGCGACAAACTTATTCATTACAGTTTCAAATTGCTGTAAATTATCATTTGTACTACGTTGTTCAACCTGCATACTGAAACCAACGGTTGCTCCTACACCCGGCAATGGTGATGGTTGTATAACTTCTACAGTAGCATTTTTTATACCTGCAGAATCGATACGTCGCTGTAATTCACCAACAATACCCGGTACCTGTTCTGTTGATTTATTACGCTCGTCCCAAGGGGAAAGCTGGCAATAGATAGTACCGTTATTGGAGTTACTTGCATTGGTAACTACGTTTAAGCCTGATAATGCCGCGTAATGCGCTACCCCCGGTGTAGTGCCAACAACTTTCATCAGTTGCTGCATAACATTTGTTGCTGCTATTGTTGATGATGCTGGCGGCAACTGATAGGTAACATACAGGTTCCCATCATCCTCTGAGGGAATAAAGCCAGTTGGTTTAGCTTGAAACATTAAATATGCTCCAATACATACACAAACTAATAGTATAACTATGTATTTAGCACCGGCAATACATCGTCTTACACCTTCGGTATAGCTATCGGTAATACGTTGAAACCAATCATTAAATTTGGTAAAATATTTGGTGAGGCCTTTATTTTTCTGACTTTCATCAGTAGGTTTTAACAGTAACGTACAAAGTGCCGGTGTTAACGATAAAGCTATAAATGCTGATATAATAACTGATATAGCAATAGTTATTGCAAATTGCTGGTATAAACGCCCTACAATGCCGGGAATGAACCCAACCGGAACGAACACTGCTGCCAGAATCAACGCGATAGCGACAACCGGGGCTGATATATCTTTCATAGCCTGGTAAGTTGCTTCCTTAGCCGACATTTTATCATGATCGATATAGTGTTGTACCGCTTCCACCACAATAATGGCATCATCCACCACAATACCTATCGCCAATACAAAACCAAACATGGTTAAGGTATTGATACTAAAGCCTAATGGAATAAAAAAGCAGAATGTACCAAATATAGATACCGGAATAGCCAAAATAGGGATAAGCGTTGAACGCCATGTTTGAAGGAATAAAAACACTACGACCCCAACCAAACCCAGAGTTTTTAACAAGGTACCAACAACGTCTTCCATCGAAACCTTTACCACTGTAACCGCTTCAAACGGAACACTGTAGGTTACATCAGACGGGAAAGTTTGTTTTAACTTGGCAAGTTCATCATAAACACCTTTTGCCGTTTGCAATGCGTTACTACCCGGCGCCTGGTATATTTGTAAATATGATGCGCGGTGCCCATCAACAAATGAGTTACTTGAGAAGGTAAACTTGCCTAACTCAACCCGGGCTACATCCTTAAGATATACTAAAGCACCTGTAGAAGGTATGGTTTTAACAATGATGTTTTCAAACTGGGGAACTGTGCTTAAACGACCATTTACCAAAATACCTAACTCATAGGTTTGACTTGATGACTGTGGTGGTACACCGGCAGTACCCGCGGCAACCTGCACGTTTTGCGCATTTAACGCATTGATAACATCCGTTGGCGTTAAGCTGTAGGATGCCATTTTATCCGGGTTCATCCAGATACGCATACTGAAATCATCAGTAAACTTGCTGATACTACCTACACCAGGTACACGTAAAAGTGCATCCTGTATGAAGATGTTGGTGTAATTATCTAAGAAAGTAATATTATGTGTGCCTTTAGGTGCATAAATTGCCACCATCATCAGCATGCTTGGGTTTACCGCACGTACTGTAAGGCCTAAACGACTTACAACGGCAGGTAATAATGGAGTGGCAATACTTACACGGTTTTGCACGTCAAGCGCAGCAACATCAATGTCGGTACCTATTTTAAAGGTAACGTTCATTTGCATCAGCCCATTATTGGTACTGTTGCTTTGCATGTATTCCATGCCAGGTGTACCGTTTACCTGTTCTTCTATCGGGGTAGCCACTGTTTGTTCAACAGTTTGGGCATCGGCACCGGTAAACTGGCCGTTCACCTGTACAACAGGCGGCGTAATATCCGGGTATTGGTCAATAGGTAAAACAAGGATACTAACGATCCCCGTGATCACCAATACAATAGATATAACTATAGCAGTTACCGGTCTTTTTATAAAAGTATTAGCAATCATATATTAAATTTCAATGGATAGAAGCTGTATATAATCATTCCGGTATTATTTCCCTTTTTTACCACCAGATGCAGGCGGTACTACGTTCTTGGTTGTAATTGGCGCACCATCATGTAATGTTTGAACTCCGTCAGTTACTATCCTATCGCCCACATTAATACCGCTTTTTATAATAATGTTGCCGCCGATAACCTGGCCAACCTGTACTTTTTTCTCTATGGCAATCAGCTCTTTCTTTTTGTCTTTAACGGAGTCAGCTTTGGCTGCAGGATTGTTAACCATGGTATCTTTGGCCATGTAAATAAAATATTCCCCCATTTGCTCTACAACCGCTTTGTTCGGGATTACCATTTGTGGTGCTTCATCCTGATTATGCACCCTTACCAAACAGCTCATACCTACCCTTAAATCTCCTTGAGGATTAGGGAATACCAACCTGATCCTGATAGCGCCTGTTTGAGAATCAACCGCACGGTCAATAACCGAGATCTTTCCCAAATAAGGATAAATTGAATTATCAGGCAAAGCGATGGTAAACAATGAATCAACAGGTTTTTTATTACGCAGCATTTTTTCAAATTTTGGCAATTGTTTTTCGTTGATGATAAAATCAACTGCCATTGGGTTATCAGTTGATATGGTATTTAATATAGTAGTGTTAACCGATACCACATCACCCAATTTAACATTACTAAAACCGATTGTACCATCAAACGGCGCGTAAATTGTAGCATAACTTAAATTTGTTTTTGCCGATTTTACTGCCTGTGCTGATGCTTTCACCTGGCTTTTTGAATTAACAAGTGTGATTACAGCATGATCATACAATTGTTTAGCTACTGCGTTGTATTTGTTCAAATATTCATAGCGATCAGCATCCTGTTGAGATTGAACTAATGTACCTTGCGATACCTGTAAGTTGGCTACTGCCGCATCGTAGGTATCTTTATAAATTTTTGAATCTATATCATATAACTTCTGGCCTTTTTTCACATGAGTACCTTCTGTGAAGAATATTCCAGTAACATCACCTTGTACTTGGGGTAATATATTAACCTGCATTAATGCCTGTGTGGTTGAAGGATATTTATCATAGTACAACACTGTTTGTGCCTTAACCTTCATTAAATTAACAGGTACCTCATTATTTTGAGGAGGTTGTTTTTTACCGCAAGCGCTTAGGATTAAGCAGCTTGCAAAAACCATATTTAAAATTACTTTGTTCATGCCAGGTTGTGATTTTTGCGTTAGTATGTGATGGTGCCCATTGCTTTTTGCAGGTCGATCTTGTTAGATAGAACTGTAAATAAAGCGTTTAGATAACTGATTTCTGATGATATTAAATTGGATTCGGCGGTGATCACATTTAAATATGCCACAATGCCTTGTTTATATTGTAATTGAACAACGAAATATACTCGTTTGGCCAATGTTACATTTTTTTGCAATAGCTCAAGGTTATACATATTACCTTTATAATTAGCTAACGACGAGGTGTATTGAGAATAAATTTGTGATTTTAAGTCGACAGCATCCCAGTCCAATTGCCTTTCTTGTAATCTGGCTTTGCGTAAATTGTTTGTACGGTAAAAGCCCGTAAAAATTGGT
>JABDDX010000003.1:75044-81586 GCA_013287375.1 Bacteroidota bacterium
TAATACTCGTCGTCTTCTGCAAAACGAATAGCTATTATGGTTTGATTTTTATCATTATACCTGATAGCATTACCTATTAAACAGCTCGGAAGCTTTGTTACTTTCAAAATCAAGATTGTAATTGTAGAAGGCTGATACAGTAGGCAGGAATGATAACCGGTAATAATTAACTAACTGATTTTGTAATGCCAGTTGTGTTTTTACCTGTTGAACTTCAATGCGTTTTTCATAATCCAGTTGCTGAGTGGTATCGATATGAATATCCCGCATCATTTGCAACGTATCAAAATTCACATTAAATTGTTTTGCAGGCGGATAGCCCATGTATTGCTTTAATACAGCGTATTCAGGAACAACATTTTCATTTGCCTGTTTAAGTTGCGCTTTTGAGTTATTTAAAGATATTTCAGCCTCTTCATAATCGGTTTCGTCAACAATACCACCAACATATTGATGATAGGAATCGCGCAAGCTCCGGCCTAAGCGGGCGGTGTCTTCCTTTAAAACATTAATTTGCTCCAGTGTAAGTAACACGTTATAAAACGATTTGCTTACTGTAGATACAATGAATATTTTAGTGCTATCGCTTACTTGTTGTGCTTGCTGTATGTAAAAAGGCGCGCTTTTGGCAGCATACAACAAACTTGGGTTAAAAATAGCCTGCGATACCTGTAATTCAGGTACGAATGTATTACCATAAGTGGTACGCGTGCTTGTTGCAGATGTTCCTGTTGTTGGCACAGTAGTGCCATTGCTGCTTTGTTGTATATAATGCACCAGATCGCCATTGGCGCTAACCTGTGGCAGCCATCCTGATAAATTTATTGAGTTTGTTGCATGCGCAATATCAACACCTATCAATGCTTTGTTTATTGAAGGTTGATGTTCAAAGGCGTAGTTGATACATTGCCTAAGGGTGAGGTAATCAACAGCCTTATTGCTGGTGTCTCTGCCAATGGGTACAAATAATTTATTTGTATCGGGGGTTTGTGCAAAGCTATGTGTTACCACTACTGAAAGACAGGCCATTAACAAAACCCTGCGGGTTAGGATACCTGGAAAATCATTGATTAATTTAGCTAAGCAGGATAGTTTGTATTTCATAATTTCATAGCGGTGCTAATTGTGCTGTATATACACCCGTAAACCGTAACTGTTTGCAAAAATGATAAAATAGCTGATTATAATAAGTAACAATATTGTTAAGTGCTTAATAATAAACTATAGATATAAGATTGTTACTTAATAATATAAATAATATTCTTGTTCATATCCTGTTATTGTTGTTATTTCTACTACCTATCTAACATTGAAACAAGTACTTATATTTAACTTTCTTCATTAAAAAGAAAAATGCAGACAACAATAATTGAGATTTAATAGAAATATAATTGGGAGGACACCTGTTTTATTAATTGTTTTACATTCCAAAACCTGAGGTTTTATAAACAATCAGCATCGCAACAGCGAAATTAAAATATAACATATACCTTAGTATACTCTAATTGACTTTATAATTGTTTTATCAGGATCAACCCAATTCCACTCCCCTATCTTTAAATGAAAATGAGCGATTAGCGTCACTTCGTTCATATAATATACTAGATACCGCAGCAGAAAAAGATTTTGATGATCTAACAACATTAGCTTCTACTATTTGCCAAACACCAATAGCATTAATAAGTTTAGTTGATACAGAACGCCAATGGTTTAAATCACATATAGGTTTAGCAGCTTCTGAAACCCCTATAGAACAATCGTTTTGTGCGCATGCCATCGTTTCCTATAACGAGATTATGATAGTTGATGATGCGCGTAAAGATGAGCGTTTTGCAGATAATCCATTAGTTACCGGTAATCCTAAAATAGTATTTTATGCGGGCGTGCCATTAATTAATGAAGAAGGCTTTGCGCTGGGTACACTTTGTGTTATTGATCAGAAGAAAAAACAGTTAAGCGCCGAGCAAACTACTGCTTTAAAAGTGGTGGCCAAACAAGTGGTTGACAAATTGGAGTTAAGAAGAAAAATTACGGATTTGCAAATTGCTAACCAGGAGCTAAGAGATGCGAACGTATTTATACAGAAATTTGCGTCGACGGCTGCACACGATATTAAAAACCCCTTAAGTAGCATATTGTTAACATCACAGGCATTAAAAATACGCCTGCAAAAATTACAGGACGAAGGCTGTAGCCGCCTTATTGACCTTAATATTACTTCAACAACACGTTTAATTAACCTGCTTGATGAAATGCTGGATTACTCTAAAGATCCGTCTTTGCTGATAGCTAAAAAATCTGAAATAGATTTAAAACAAGCTATAAAAAAGGTTGTCAGTATGATTAATACACCTGATAATCTTGAAATTATTTTACCGGATACTAATCCTAAATTAACACTTTCCACAGTTGCTTTTGAGCAGATATTTATCAATTTAATAAGTAATGCTATCAGGTATAATGATAAAAATCAAACCATAATAGCTATTCGTTTTGCAGAAGACGACGAGTATTACAAATTTGAGGTGGAGGATAATGGAATTGGTATAGCAGAGACTTATCACGAAAAGATATTCAGCAATAGCTTTACCTTAAAAATAACTGATCGTTATAATAAAAAAGGTACAGGAATTGGATTGGCAACCGTAAAAGATCTTGTTACGGTTTTAAAGGGAAATATCTACGTAAAATCTACTCAAGGTATAGGTACTACATTTTTTGTGTCTATAAAAAAATAAGACACTCTCATTTCTCGGGCCCGCCATAGAGCTTACGTAGCTTATTCTTTGCTTTTTCGAGTGGGGGTTTCCCCGGACTTGATTACTAAGGAAATACTTATTTTAATTTCACCGCTTAGTACTGGTATCGCGCTTAATTAAGCCTGATCCACCATTGGCGCTGTAATCCATCGATTGGGTATCGCCGGTATACCTGATAATAGTCGCGGTATCTTTAGTCTTATCCCCTGGTAGCTCATATGAATTTTGCGCGGTATCCCGGCCGCCCCCAACACCATGATCGCCAATGCAACCGGTAAAAGCCGCTGTAGTTAATAAGGCCAGTATTATTTTTATATTTTTCATAAACTTTTTAATGTATAACAACTATTTAGTTGTACAGTTTTAGCTAATTAAATTTGATTAAACAACAACGCCCGGCTAATACCAGGCGTTGTTAAATGTGATTCTATTAACGGTTATCTACGATGACCGCCACCACCACCACCGCCGCCTTGGTGACCTCCTCCTGCTGGGCGACCACCGCCACCGCCAGTAGGACGGGATTGCATATGTTGCTGTTGCATTTGTGGACGAGCTTGTTGCTGTGGCCGGGCCTGCTGTTGTGGACGAGCTTGTTGCTGTGGGCGAGCTTGTTGCTGTGGGCGAGCTTGTTGCTGCCTTTGTGGGCGTGCTTGCATACGTTGTTGCTGCGCCTGCTGACGCACTGCTGTATTCTGTCGACTCTGTGCATTCCTTTGCGGAGTTGCACCACCTCTGTTAGTAGCACGCGGTGCAACAGCATGTCCCTGTGTACTCAACCTGCTACCATTAGCTCTATTCATGGATGCAACTGAGGGCCTGCCCTTATTTACCGAGGCGCGCTGATTGCGGTTGCCCCTGGCGCTGTTTTGAACAGCCACCTGGTTATGTGTAGCCGGAATATGACGACCTCGTGCTGCTAAAGCCTCTTGCCTTGTTGGCCTTGCATTTGAACCGCCGGGGCCATTAAAGCTATAGCGATTATTGTTGCGTACGTAATTGTTATTAACGTAAGTATTACGAACCACACGCGAATTTACTCTCCACGCAGCAGTATTATACCTAAACCTGCCGCCAGACCACATACCGCCGTAAAATCCTATACCACCATAACCGAAGCCATAGTTAATACCCCCATAATAGCCTACGCTTAAACCCCAATAGCCAGCATGGAAACCATAATAGCCACCTGAGAAAGCCCAATAAGGCGGGGTCCATAAATAACCAGGGTTAGGTGGAGCTACCCAAACACCCGGAACCCAGTAATAGTCATTATTTATATTGTCCCAGGCCCAATAACCTGGAGTCCACAGATAACCATCAACAGGACATTCGGGTTGTACATAAACAGGTATAGCAGGAGGCGCTATACGGGCCGAAATTCCTATACCCACACTTACCTGGGCATAGGTACAGGGCGCTGCTATTGCAAAACCTGTAATTAATAGTATACTTTTTATTATCGTTTTCATTATAGTATGTTTTTTATATGAACACGATAACTAGGTAAAGGTTTAAGATACTGGTTTATTAATTGTATTTTATATTAAAAGTTTATCTTTAACTTTTAAACCAGTATGATTTAATTGATCAATCATTATGAAATTTTTAGAAGTTATATCAGTTCCTGTGAGTAACCAGGAGGTATCAAAACAGTTTTATTTAACTATCGGATTTGAGGTGATTATTGAGGCGCCAATGGGTGATGGAAATAGCTGGGTACAATTAGGCATACCGGGGCAAACTACTTCTATTTCGCTGGTAACCTGGTTTACACAAATGCAGCCCGGCGGATTAGCCGGCGTGGTAATAAAAACCGAAGATATTGAAAAAGACGTAGCCGAACTTAAGGCCAAAGGTGTAAACATTCAAGATATTGATCCTACACCATGGGGTAAATTCGCGACTTTTTATGACCCGGACGGTAACAGCTTTGTTTTACGCGAAGGGGAATAATCCGGCAAAATATCATAATTACAAGTATAAATAAGGAATTGTTTATTTAATATACCGCTTGATGCGCCCCCTTAAAATCCCCCCATACATAAACAGTTATTTAAAACTCGACTACTTTTCAAAAGATGTGTTAGCGGGTATTGATAAGGTTTATCATAATTTACTAAAGGGCGAACCGGAAGTTTCAATAGTTATGCCTGCGTATAATGAGGAAACCAATATTGTGCAAACACTTGCATCTCTCTGTAATAATGTAACGGGCCGATCGGTTGAGATAATTGTGGTAAATAATAACTCGAAGGATAAAACAGAAGAATTGGTAAAAGCCTGTGGTGTTACCTGTATATTAGAAACTACGCAAGGCATAACGCCTGCCCGTAACACGGGATTAGCAAAAGCTACCGGTAAATATATTTTAAATGCCGACGCTGATACCATATACCCAAAAGATTGGATAGAGGAAATGGTAAAACCTTTGAATAATGATGCTAACGCTATTACTTATGGCCGGTTCTCATTTATCCCTGTGGGTAGCACAGGCAGGGGTACTTATTTTTTTTATGAATACTTCTCTGATCTAAGCAAATTATACAACAAGCGCTTTAAAACCGAAGCGGTAAACGTTTATGGTTTTAATTCTGGTTTCAGGCGCGAGCAGGGGTTACAGGTTGATGGGTTTAACCACCCACCGGGATCAAACGAAGATGGTTACCTGGCACTAAAATTAAACAATAAAGGGTTTGGAAAAATTTACCAGGTAACCAGTCCAAAAGCTATAGTTTGGACAACCGACCGGCGCATACAAATTGATGGCGGCTTAATTAAAGGAACAATAAAACGGATAAAAAGGATATTTAATATTACTTAAACACAGCCGGAAATTCGTCTCTTAAACCCATCAGTACGTTATTCATAACATTATCAAGTTGATTTACCATTGCCTTAAGATAGGCCGAATCAGTACCACTATTATGTTCCAGTCCGCGTATTACATCTGTTAAGGATGTTATACCAAAATGACTTAATGAGGGTTTGATTTTGTGTGCCAGCTGGCCAACTTCGGGCCAATTATTATTATCGGCCGCAAGCTTAAGAGCTGTAATATCGTTACTTACAGCATCCGTAAAAACAAGTAAAAGCTTTTCTAAAAATTCCGGATTATTATCACTTATGGCGTATATGGTAGTTAAATCGTAGGGTTTATTGGCACTCATTACTTTGTATAGTTTCAGATAAATGTATAAACTTTTATCAAGCTAAAAAATATCATTTGCAACATTTATAATGGAACATTTTAACACTACTTTACGTATTCAAACCATAATAAAAAACATTCTTATACGCTGTAACTTTCTTAATATTAAATAAAACTACAGCGTTTTTTATCTACATTAGCTACATCGTTTTAATTTATATATGAACCCAACTACAACTACTAAGCAAATCAAAATTCTTATTGTTGAGGATGATTTATATATGCAGCTTATTTTAAAGGAATTTTTAAGCAATCAATATAAAACCGAAATATTTGTTAACGGTATGGATGCTTTAGCCTCTATACAAAACGGTAACATTCCGGATTTGATCATTTCAGATTTAAATACCTCTAAAATTACAGGCCTTGAATTACTTGCACAATTGCAGGCGAGTGACTTTTTTAAGTCGATACCAGTTATAATTGTTTCGGGTGAAGATAGTTCTGAAAAAAGAATATTATGTTTGAATAGTGGCGCTGATGATTATATAGTAAAACCATTCTTTATCTTAAAGAATGCTGAGTCGTGATTTAGTTTTCTGGAATCCTGGTACTGCTTCTCGCACCATCTT
>JABDDX010000004.1 GCA_013287375.1 Bacteroidota bacterium
AACGGTGGTACCTCTCTTGTCGGTATCGCCAATTGTTTTTACATCATACATCGGTTTACCTTTTTCGTACTCCTGTGTCCAAATTTTACCTTCGCGGTAAACCAGCGCGGTTAAGTGGGTTGATAAAGCGTTAACGCAACTTACACCCACACCGTGCAAACCGCCCGATACTTTGTAAGTGTCTTTATCAAATTTACCACCAGCGTGTAATACCGTCATTACAATTTGCAGTGCCGAAACTTGTTCTTTTGTGGTGATACCTGTTGGAATACCACGGCCATTATCGGAAACTTTAATAGAATTATCTTTTTGGATAACCACGTCTATTGTGTCGCAATGACCGGCAAGCGCCTCATCTATCGAGTTATCTACAACTTCATAAACTAAGTGGTGGAGGCCTTTAACGCCTGTATCGCCAATATACATAGACGGGCGTTTGCGCACCGCCTCTAAACCTTCTAAAACCTGTATATTATCTGCTGAGTAATTTGATTTATCCTGATTTTCTTCGCTCATAATTGATTAAAACAATAACCACTCTCCAAGGTGGAGTTCTTTAAACAAAAATACTCATTTTGGTTCGATTTTTAGCTATTGTTGATAAATATGACCCGTTATAAACACCATTTTAAAATCGTTAGGAAACTTGCCCCTAAAGTTTATCTTTGTAAACTTTTTAATGAAAAAACAAACAGGAAAAGCATGAATTAACTAGCTGCTGATCCATTACTTAACGATAAAATATACAATGAAAAATTCTTCTGTTTTTACAAAGGTTGCTTTAGGTTTATTAGTTGCCGGAAGTGTTGCCGCATGTAAACAAGCTCCAACCAGTACAACCGCGGCACCTGCAGCGGCATCAACACCAGCAAGTGGCGACAAACCGACCACTGTTTATGTTAATTCTGACACGCTATACAGCAAGTACAATTATGCGAAAGATGTAAACAACGCTTTACAAGCAAAATTAAAAGGCGCACAAGGCGACATGCAATCAAAAACAGATGCGTTTCAGCGTGAGGTTGTTGATTACCAGAAAAACCAGGCTACTATGCCAGCTGACCAACGCCAGGTAACTGAGCAACGCCTGCAACGCGAGCAACAACAACTACAAGGTTACCAGCAAAATGAGTCGGCCCAATTACAGGATGATAAAGCGACTCAATACCAAAAAGTATATGACAAGGTTGACGATTTTGTAAAGAACTTTGCTAAACAAAACGGTTACAAACTGGTACTTACCTACTCAAAAAATGTACAAACCGTTATTTACGGCGATCCAAGCCTTGATGTTACTGCTGATGTAGTAAAAGGCTTGAATGATGCTTACGCTAAAGAAGGCTCAAAATAGTTTTTGAGTTTAAAGTATAAAGTTAAAAGCTGAAAGTTGGATGCGAATTGCATTGGCTTTCAGCTTTTTTGTTTTTGGGTACTCACCGAACGTCATTGCTGTAAGGAACAAAGCAATCCCCTACTTGCAGAGCAGCTCTGTAGGTTGGGGATTGCCACGCTATCGCTCGCAATGACGGGTGGAGATGTAATTATTACAGCCTCCCATCCACACTATCCTTAGCCAATATCCCCTTAACATCGTATATTACTTTGTTGGGTTTTGTGATAGCTTGTAAATCAAGTGTTTTAAATTCATCGTGACAAACGGCTACTATTACCGCGTCATATTTATCAGAGGCGTTTAATGCTTTAACCGAATCCCAGCCGTATTCATGTTTTACATCGGCGGGCTCGGCATGTGGATCGAATATGGTGAGGTTGGCGTCGTAGCCTTTCAATGTGTTTAAAATGTCAACTACCTTGCTGTTACGTACATCTGGGCAGTTCTCTTTAAAGGTGATGCCTAACACTAATATATTGGCATCTTTTACGATGATGTCCTTGCGCACCATCAGCCTTACAACTTCATGAGCCACGTATTCGCCCATGCCGTCATTAAGTCTGCGGCCCGCTAATATTATTTCGGGGTGATAGCCTACTTGTTGTGCTTTGCGGGCTAGATAATAAGGGTCAACACCGATGCAATGACCGCCAACCAATCCGGGTTTAAATTTCAGGAAGTTCCATTTGGTGCCTGCAGCCTGTAGTACATCGTCGGTATCAATATTCAGGCGATGGAAGATTTTGGCCAGTTCATTCACAAAAGCGATGTTTATATCGCGCTGCGCGTTCTCGATAACCTTTGCGGCTTCGGCAACTTTAATGGAAGTTGCTTTATGTGTCCCTGCGGGGATGATGGATCGGTAAAGCTGATCTACCCGTTCAGCCGTTTCAGGTGTTGAGCCCGAAGTAACCTTCATCACCTTAACCAGTGTATGCTCTTTATCGCCGGGATTAATACGCTCGGGTGAGTATCCCGCGAAAAAATCAACGTTAAATTTCAGGCCAGATACTTTTTCCAGCATCGGCACGCATTCTTCCTCAGTAGCGCCGGGGTATACGGTTGATTCGTAGATCACAATATCGCCCTTTTTTAAAACCTTGCCTACCGTTTCGCTGGCTTTGTACAAGTGGGTAAGGTCGGGGCGGTTTATTTTATCAACCGGCGTAGGAACGGTTACAATGTAAATATTAGCTTCGCTGGTATCTTCTATCTTATCGGTACAAATTAATCCAATACTACTGCTCTTAGCGCTATCTGTGGCAGCTTTTAAACCATCTTCATCAACAGTGAGGGTATGATCGCGACCGCTATTCAATTCCGTTATTCTTTTTTTACCGGTATCAAAACCAACTACACGGTATTTCTTGGCGAATTCAACACCTAAAGGCAGGCCCACATAACCCAAACCAATTATAGCTATCTTAATATTTTGCAGATCAGTTTGTGTAGTTGTTAAGGGCATTTTATAGGTTGATTTTTATTATAAATGTCGGTGTTTTATTATTCTTGTTCTTTATCGTCAGGTGTGCTGAAGAAATCATCTTTCAGGTCGTCAATTTCGCGGCGGTCTCTTTTGGTTGGGCGGCCTGTACCCCTGTCGCGGGTTAATACCGGCGCGTTGAACATAGATTTGTAAGCCGTAGTTTGCTCAAGCGGGGTAACATCTTCATAAAAGAAAACAGCGGTTTTAGCATCCACCCTACTCTCTAATAAACCGGTTACCTTTATCACCTTGCGTTCCAATCCTTTTGATACCTGGTATACCTCGCCCACTTTCACTTCGTGCGATGGTTTGATGTTGTTGCCATCTAGTTTTACCCGACCTGCCTTGCAGGCATCAGATGCCAGCGTGCGTGTTTTAAACGCCCGTATGGACCACAGGTATTTGTCTATTCTTAATTTTTCTTTTTCAGCCATTGAGCTAAATTATTATCAGATCGTCATTGCGAGCGAAGCGTGGCAATCCCCGATTATACAGAGCCGCTCTGTAAGTAGGGGATTGCCACGTCGCTACGCTCCTCGCAATGACGTATTCTATATTTTGTTATATAATCCCGTGCAACACACCACCCTTTTCACCCATTTTGTCTACCAGTTTTTCCACTGCCGGGTCTTTTTCAAGTACCGGGGCATGGTGCGGTTTTATACGGGCATTAATAATCAGCGGACCTTTACAGCCCCAGTGTTTATGCTCGGTAAAACTATGCACGCCATAAATATCGTGCGATGGGTTGCTGCGTGTAAATGTTACCCAAACAAAATTATCTAAATTTTGCGCCGTAAACGCCGCATCATCACAAAGTATTATTAGTGGCAAACCACTTAATTCAGCATCAATAAAATGCTCGTCCAGAATACTTAGCATATCGCCAATATCCTTATCGTTGATATATTTTGGTACCTCTACCGCCAACACACCCGGCATTACCATTTTAAAATTACTAAACGGACGGGGAATGGTAAAGTTTGCAGGTAATTCCGTCCACAGTTCTCTTTTTATATCACCTGCCACGGTAATAGCCACTTTACTACCTGTATTTAAGCCGTCGCCGCTATAATCAAGCGTATCAATGGTGGTTTTGGTGTAGAAGTGAAGATCTCTTGTCAGATCAACGCGCTGCAATATGTGTTTTAAAAACCCGCCAATGTCATTCACATTTAAAGCCGGATCATCTTCCTTAGCAGCAATAAACAAGTACTTGGCCAAACTTAACTGGCCTGTGCCCAAAATATGGTTGGCTATGGTGAGTATCTCCTGTGGTTGGCGCTCTTTGATGTAGGGCGTATAGCGCTCGCTGCCGATAGCAAATAGTAAAGGGTGAACACCGGCCGCATCAACCGCGTTTACGGCATGCAGGCCGGGTATTTCTTTTGGCATAGCTGATCCTGTAATCTCATGGATCAACGCGCCAAAACTGGTATCTTCCTGCGGTGGCCTGCCTACTACGGTGAATGACCATATCGCACCCTTTTTATGGTATACGTTATGCACCTTCATTAAAGGGAAAGGATGCTTTAAACTATAATAACCCAAATGATCACCAAATGGGCCTTCTAACTTATTCTCATGGGGCATTACTGTGCCGGTAATTACAAAATCGGCATCTGCTGAAATGCAGAAACCTTCGGCATCATAAAAATATCTGAAACGGCGGTTTCCTAAAGCTCCGGCGAAGGTCATCTCTGATAAACCTTCGGGTAAAGGCATAACTGCTGCCACCGGATGCGATGGCGGGCCGCCTACAAATATGCTCACTTTTAAAGGTTGACCCTTTGCATTCGCTTTGGTTTGATGCACGCCTATGCCCCTGTGCAATTGGTAGTGCAGGCCTATTTCTTTATCCAGCACATAATCATTACCCGCTAACTGGATACGGTACATGCCTAAGTTGGCATTCATAATGCCCGGCTTATCGGCATCTTCGGTGTAAACCTGTGGCATGGTAACAAAGGGGCCGCCATCATTTGGCCAGTTAACTATCTGGGGTAACTCGCTGATATGGGTGCGACCGAAGTTGATAGGTGCGCCTTTACCGACTTTCATTGGCAGGGCCGATAAAGCGGTAAGGGCTACATTAGCGTATTTAAATGGATTTTTTATGGCTTTGATAGGATCAGATTTCAAATCGACCAACGTTTTGATCTTATCCAGCGTATCCCTGAAAATAAATTCAGATCTATCGAGTGTGCCGAACAGGTTTGATACCGCCGGGAACTTACTGCCTTTTACGTTTTCGAATAATATAGCAGGGCCCTGGTTTTCAAAAACACGCAGGTGTATGGCGGCCATTTGCAGATAAGGATCAACTTCTTCCTTAACGCGTATCAGGCGACCATTTTTTTCGAGATCGGCAACACAGGCTTGTAAACTATTGTACACGGATTTTTACGAATTAGATGACACGAATTTCACGAATACGATGCGCAAATATCACGAATTAACAAACAAGAAATCATATCAAACGAGCTACATTTGTGTAGTTCGTGATTATCTTACCGGTAAATTCTTCAGATATTTTCCGTAACCGCTTTTAATGTATTTTTCGGCCAGGGCCATTAACTCATCGCGATTGATAAAGCCCATGCGGTAAGCAATTTCTTCGATACAACCAATTTTGGTATCCTGGCGCTTTTCAATCACCCGAACAAACTCTGAGGCATCGCTTAATGAATCGAAAGTACCGGTATCTAACCAGGCCATCCCCCTATCCATAACACCTACTTGCAGGTTACCCCTTTTCAGGTATTCCTTGTTAACATCGGTTATCTCATATTCGCCGCGAGGTGATGGTGCTATGTTTTTGGCGATCTCAACTACCGAATTATCATAGAAATACAATCCCGGTACCGCATAATTTGATTTTGGGGCCGAAGGTTTTTCTTCGATAGATAAGGCTTTAAAATCAGCATCAAACTCCACTACCCCATAACGTTCCGGATCAGAAACCGGGTATGCGAAAATAGCAGCGCCATCAACATCGTTAAAACTTTGTATCAGCTTGCTAAAACCTGAACCGTAAAATATATTATCGCCCAAAACCAGGGCAGCTTTATCATCACCAATAAACTTCTCGCCTATTACAAATGCTTGGGCCAATCCGTTTGGCACTTCTTGTACAGCAAATTCAAAATGGCAACCCAGTTCGGAGCCATCACCCAATAAACGGATAAAACCATCCTGATCTTCGGGAGTGGTAATAATCAATACTTCTTTTATCCCAGCCAGCATCAATACCGAAAGCGGATAATAAATCATCGGCTTATCGTATATCGGCATTAATTGTTTGCTGATAGCCTTGGTTATAGGATATAAGCGGGTTCCTGATCCGCCTGCAAGTATTATTCCTTTCATGGTTGAATGTGCTATTAATTTTTGAGCCTTTGTATACATACCGCCAGGCTATCCCGCCAGTATGGTATCTCAATACCAAAAGTATGTTTAATCTTTGTTTTATCCATCACTGAATAAGCGGGGCGGGTAGCCTTTGTAGGATACTCCGATGTACGAATAGGCAGCACCTTCACCTCCGTTTCCGAAAGATCAAATATCCCCTTAGCAAAATCGTACCACGAGGTTACGCCCTCGTTACTGTAATGATAAATACCATATTCCGCCTTGCCTGATGATATAATATCAAGCACGCAGGCAGCCAGGTCAATACCATAAGTTGGTGTACCTACCTGGTCGGCTATAATTTTAAGCAGGTCGCGTTCGGCACCAAGCTTAAGCATGGTTTTAACAAAGTTATTCCCGAACTCGGAGTATAACCAGCTGGTACGGATAATAAAATGCTCCGGCAATATCCTAACAATGTCTTGCTCGCCTTCCAGTTTGGTTAAACCATAAACACTAATTGGTTCAGCTATATCTTCCTCAACAAGCGGATCAGGGCTGTTACCCTTAAAAACGAAATCAGTAGATATATGTACTAATGCTGCTCCATGCACCTTACAAGCAATTGCTAAATTCTCAGCGCCGGTTTTGTTTATTTTACGGGCTAAATCAAGCTCATCTTCGGCTTTATCTACGGCGGTATAAGCGGCGCAATTTATAGCGTAAGCTGGGTTATAATGGGCAAAGGTTTTATCAATGGCTGCGGTATCAAGTATGTTAGCCTCGTTCTCGGGCAAGAAATGGATATTACTTATTCCTTTTTCTTCGGCTACTTTTTTTAAGCATTGGCCTAATTGACCGGCTGCACCAAATACTATAATATTTTTAATCGGGCTCATGCTTATTTTTTAAAATCCAAAATCACTTGCGTCTTTTAAAAACGGCAATTCCTTATCTTTTTCTGATACCACAAGCTCGCTTTCGCCAAGCTCCCATTTTATATTTATTGAAGGATCGGCATAATGTAGGCCACCCTCTGACTCTTTATTGTAATAGTTATCGCATTTGTATTGAAATACGGCGGTTGGGCTTAACACTAAAAAACCGTGACCAAATCCTTTAGGGATAAAAAGCTGCTGATTGTTTTCTGCCGATAGAATTACTGAAACGTACTGACCATAGGTTGGTGAGTTTTTGCGCAGATCGATCGCTATGTCCTGAACCTCGCCCTGAGTTACTCTTACCAATTTTGATTGCGCATGCTCGCCTTTTTGCAAGTGCAGGCCGCGTAGTACGCCTTTGGTTGAGAACGACTGGTTGTCTTGTACAAAATTCACATCGTATCCAGCTGCTTCGTTAAAAGTACGCTCGTTAAATGATTCAAAAAAATGCCCGCGCTCGTCATTAAAAACACGTGGGGTAAGTATAAAGCATCCCGCTAACGGGGTAGGTGTTATGGTCATTATTATATATGATTACGCTAAAATTAGCGGTTTTCGTATTGATTATCGTAGTATTTGGCATATGTACCGCTGGTAACGTTATCAAGCCATTTTTTGTTTGACAGGAACCAGTCGATTGTTGCAGAAAGTCCTTGCTCAAAAGTTACTGACGGGCTCCATCCTAACTCTTTATTGATCTTATTGGCATCAATAGCATAACGCAAATCATGACCCGGGCGATCTTTTACAAAGGTGATCAGTTTTTCGCTTGTGCCTTCGGGCCTGCCTAATTTTTCATCCATTTGTTTGCACAACAAATGCACCAGATCAATATTTTGCCACTCGTTAAAGCCGCCAATGTTATAGGTATCACCTTTTTTCCCTTTGTGGAAGATCAGGTCGATAGCGATGGCGTGGTCAATAACATACAGCCAGTCGCGGGTATATTTGCCATCACCATAAACAGGCAGCGGTTTGTTGTTGATGATGTTGTTTATAGATAGCGGAATCAATTTCTCAGGAAAATGATTCGGACCATAGTTGTTTGAGCAATTTGACACTACAACCTGTAAGCCATAGGTATCATAGTAAGCACGTACAAAATGATCAGACGCGGCCTTGCTCGCGCTGTATGGCGAATGCGGATCATACTTGGTTTCCTCGGTAAATAAACCTGTTTCGCCTAATGCACCGTAAACCTCATCGGTTGAGATGTGATAGAAGAGATGATTTTCGTAATCACCTTTCCATTTATTTTTGGCAATATCAAGCAGAGTAACCGTACCGATAACATTGGTATACACAAAATCCATCGGACTTAGTATCGACCTATCAACATGTGATTCTGCTGCCAGGTGCACCACATCGGTTATGCCATATTTGTCAAATATTTCGGTAATACGAGTGCTATCTTTGATATCGGCTTTTTCAAAAACATAGTTTTTGGCATGCTCAATATCTTCAAGGTTTTCGAGATTTCCTGCATAGGTAAGCGCATCAACATTTACTATTAAGTAATCAGGATGTTGGGTAACAAACCTGCGAACTACGTGCGAACCAATAAAGCCGGCACCGCCGGTTATCATAACTTTTTTCATAGTGATATTATAGGTCAAAGGTAATAATTTTAGTGTATTACCCTATCCTCCTCCTTTTCCTATCCCAGGGAAATGTATCGCGCCGGGCCTACGCCTTGCAACTTGGAGGTTATGATTAAAATGCTATACGCTTACCGTTCAGCTACTAATAAACCTTTACTCAGAAAATCCTGGTAAGCCAACGCTATTCCTTGCTCGAGCGTGGTATGATATTTCCAGCCTGCATTGGTTAATTTGGTTACATCAATTAGTTTGCGTGGCGTACCATCGGGTTTTGTGGTATCAAACTTTATTTCGCCGGTATAACCTATTATTTGTTTAATAAGTAAAGCCAGGTCTTTTATTGAAAGATCTTCGCCGGTGCCTATATTAACCAAACCGGGTTCGTTATAGTTTTGCATCAGGTAATAGCATGCCTCCGCCAAATCATCGGCAAATAAAAACTCGCGTTTTGGCGACCCTGTTCCCCAGATAACTACTTCGGCTGCATTTTGCTCTTTAGCCTCATGAAAACGGCGAATTAACGCAGGCAATACATGCGAATTTTGCGGATGATAGTTATCGTTTAAACCATACAAATTTGTTGGCATTACCGATATATAGTTGCAGCCGTATTGATCGCGGTAGGCATCGCACATTTTAATGCCCGCGATTTTGGCTATAGCGTAAGGCTCGTTGGTTGGTTCCAAAGTGCCCGTTAGCAAATATTCTTCTTTTAAAGGCTGCGGCGCCATTTTTGGGTAGATACAGCTCGAGCCTAAAAACATCAGCTTTTTAACCTCATTTACATAGGAGCTATGGATAACATTGTTTTGTATCTGTAAATTATCATACAAAAAATCAGCACGATAAGTATTATTGGCAATTATACCACCAACTTTTGCTGCCGCTAAAAATACATAATCGGGTTTTTCCTGTGCAAAAAAGTCGCTTACCTGTTGCTGGTTACGCAAATCAAGCTCGGATGAGCCGCGGGTAACAAAATTGGTGAATCCTTCTTTAACCAGTTTACGGTATATAGCCGAACCGACCATCCCTTTATGGCCTGCAATGTATATTTTCGCTTGTTTATCCATTATGCTGCAAATCTCCTGATTTTATTTTTGTATGCCAACATCATTCAAAAATGATTGCATTACGTTATCAATATTCAAATACTTTAATGCATAATCACGGGCATTTTGCCGCATCTCATCCATATTTTTAGTTAGTATATTTTGTATGGCGGTTGCCAGTTCCTGCGTATCATCGGGCGTAGTAACCATCCCTACATTGTTTTCATTGATTACCTGCTCCAGGCTTGTGCCATGTGGGGCGGTAACAATACTTACGCCTCCAACGGCTAATATGGTTGTAAGTTTTGATGGCATTACCAAATCGCTCGCATCACCTTTTTGAATAATGAGGTGCACATCGGCCATGTTTAAAAAAGCATTAAAATGCTCTTTATCCTGCAAAGGGAAAAAAAATACATTACTTAATCCGCGGGCCTCAGCAAGCTCGGTCAAGTTGGTTTTATAAGGACCTGAACCTGCAATAACAAATTTAATTTGTGGTTGATCTTTTAATATCTCAGCCGCATAAATTATACTTTCTAAACCTTGTTTTTCGCCAATACTACCTGAATACAGGCATACCTGATCATCCGGTTTAAAACCCCATTGTTTTTTGGCAGCATCTCTGTCGTCCAAAGGATAAAAAAATGAAGTGTCGGCCCAGTTAGGGAAAAAGAGAACTTTTCTGCCTGCTTTTTCTTCAACCTTTTTCATCATTCCTTCGGATATAGTGCTCACGTAATCTGAGCTGCGAAGAATTTTCTTTTCAATTTTATACATCAGATTGAAGAGCCGGGAGCCACCTAAAATATTTAGCTGCTGCGCAGCCTCTATCTGCAAATCCTGGATATGATAATCAATTTTACCACCTCTAAAAAATCGATAAAAAAAAGCCAGATGAGCCAGGTGAAAAGGTGGCGCGATAGTAATCAGCAGATCATGCTTTTTTTTAAATAGCATTTGCTGCAATACCACCATCAGTTTTACCGGCCACAATAATACATCCTGTATCATGCGCTTTGCACCGGTAGGGAAAGCAGGAATATAAATGGGGCATCGGTAAATTGTCATAACCGTACCCTGCTCAGGATATTTAATACGCTCCCTTTTATACCATTTATTGGTATAAGGGGCCTGCACTTTCCAAAAAGGATAATATGGAAAAGTGGTTATAACAGTAGTATTATAACCATTTTTGCAAAGCCAGTCCATCATTTCGCCATTGTATTTACCTATGCCGGTTGGCTCTGGCGAAAAGTTATGACTTAAAAGTAATATACTTTTTTTGGCTGATGGTTTACTCAAACTGATTTTTGATATAGTAACCTGATTCTTTTAAAAGTTTTTCTTTTCTGAATAACTCCAGATCGGCAGCAACCATCTCGGCTACTAATGCAGCAAGATCGTATTTTGGTTTCCAACCGAGTTTTTCATTACATTTTGTAGGATCGCCGATAAGCAAATCAACTTCTGTAGGCCTGAAATAAGCCGCATCAACTGCAACAACCTCTTTACCAACTTCAAGTTGATACTCCGGCAAAGCGCATGATACTACATAGCCTTTTTCGTCGGCACCTGTACCTTTAAACTCAATAGTTATGCCCACTTCGGCAAAAGCCATTCTTACAAATTCTCTTACTTTGGTAGTAACGCCGGTAGCTATTACAAAATCTTCGGCAACATCCTGTTGTAATATCAGGTACATGGCCTCCACATAATCTTTAGCATGGCCCCAATCGCGTTCAGCATCCAGGTTTCCTAAGAATAATTTATCCTGTAAGCCGGTAGCTATTTTTGCGGTAGCGCGGGTTATTTTGCGGGTAACAAAAGTTTCGCCCCTAAGCGGGCTTTCGTGGTTAAATAATATACCATTACATGCAAACATGCCGTAAGCTTCGCGATAGTTTACGGTTATCCAGTAAGCGTATAATTTAGCTACCGCGTAAGGTGAGCGTGGGTAAAACGGTGTAGTTTCTGATTGAGGAACAGCCTGTACCAAGCCATATAACTCCGAGGTTGATGCCTGGTATATCTTTGTTTTTTTGTTTAAGCCGAGTATACGTACAGCTTCCAATATGCGCAGGGTGCCTATACCATCGGCATTGGCGGTATATTCGGGTGTATCAAAACTTACTTTTACATGCGACATCGCACCTAAATTGTAAATTTCATCAGGTTGAACCTGTTGGATGATACGAATAAGGTTAGTTGAATCGGAAAGATCGCCGTAATGCAGTATGAATTTTAAGTTACTTTCGTGCGGGTCCTGATATAAATGGTCTATCCTATCAGTATTAAATAATGAGCTTCTACGTTTTATGCCATGAACTTCATATCCTTTAGATAACAATAGTTCGGCAAGATAGGCGCCATCCTGACCAGTTATACCTGTAATTAGAGCAACTTTTTTCATATATTATTAGAATAGATCAGCACCTATAAAGGAATTGACCTGCTTTTTGTTTTAGATAATTGTAATTATTAATTTTTCAAAAAGCGAAATTACGAATGAATTGTTCCCGCTGCAACAGTTTCGTTAGTGGTATCATCAATCAATATTAATGATCCGGTTATCCTGTTTTTACGGTATTCATCATAAACCAATGGCCTTGTAGTTCGCATCTTAACCATCGCCATATCATTCATCTTAATACTGGTATCCTCATCGAGTTTTTCCATGGTATTAATATTTATTTTGTAGGTCACTTCCTTAATAATTGCCATTACCTCGTTGGTGGTGCTTTTTAAATAATATTTCGCGCCTGGTCTTGGTGGTCTCGCGGCCATCCAGCATAATAATACGTTCAGGTCCTGCCCTACTTCGGGTTCGTTATTTGTTTTAACGATCATATCGCCACGGCTCACATCAATATCATCATCCAAATTAATGGATACCGACATTGGCGAGAAAGCTTCTTCAATATCGCCGTCAAAAGTAGTAATGGATTTTATTTTGGATGTTAATCCCGAAGGCAAAACAGTAACTTTATCACCTTTACGGAAAATGCCACCAGCCACGCGGCCTGCATAAGCGCGGTAATCATGGTATTCGTCCTGATGCGGGCGTATTACGGTTTGTACCGGAAAACGCGCATCTATATGGTTTTGATCACTGCTGATGTGGATAGTTTCTAAGGTATCCAATAAACTTGCACCTTTGTACCAGTCCATGTTTTCGGAACGGTTAACCACGTTATCGCCATTTAAAGCGCTGATGGGGATGTAGCGTATATCGGTTATATCCAGTTTGCTGGCGAATGCTTCATATTCCTCAACAACTTTGTTGTAAGCTTCTTCGGAGAAATCAACCAGGTCCATTTTGTTGATACAAACAATAACGTGCGGGATTTTAAGCAACGACGCGATAAATGAATGGCGACAGGTTTGCTCAATTACACCGTGGCGGGCGTCAACCAAAACCAAAGCTAAATTGGCGGTTGAAGCACCGGTAACCATGTTGCGGGTATACTGGATATGCCCAGGGGTATCGGCAATAATAAACTTGCGTTTTGGGGTAGCGAAGTAACGGTAAGCAACATCAATAGTGATGCCTTGCTCACGTTCAGAACGTAAACCATCGGTAAGTAGTGATAAATCAACATGGGTAAGCCCTTTGCGCTCACTTGATTTTTTTACGGCTTCTATCTGATCTTCAAATATTGATTTTGAGTCATATAACAAACGACCGATTAACGTACTTTTTCCATCATCAACACTACCGGCAGTTGTAAAACGCAATAATTCCATTTCTTTTGTTGTGCTTGTATCTAAATATCTCTCGCGGATATTTATCAAATATTAACTAAAGGCCGAAGCCAAATTCTGTATAATAATCAGGGTTATTTAATTAAAAATACCCTTGTTTTTTTCTGTCTTCCATTGAGGTGTCGGAGCGTTTGTCATCGCTGCGGTTACCACGTTCGGTGCTTCGGGTTGCTGATATTTCTTCAACAATTTTCTCCAGTGTATCCGCATCAGATTCGATACCGCCGGTTATGGTAATATCGCCCAGGGTACGGAAACGCATCCTTTTCTTTTCTATTTTTTCGCCTTCGCGCAGCACCAAAAATTCAGAGTTTGGCAACCACGTACCATCACGGTAAACGGCTTCGCGCTCATGTGCAAAGTATAATGATGGGATTGGTATATTTTCCTGAAGGATGTAATTCCAAACGTCCATCTCGGTCCAGTTACTTATCGGGAACACCCTGAAGTGTTCGCCCATGCGCTTATGGCCGTTAAACATATTCCAAAGCTCGGGGCGTTGGTTTTTAGGATCCCACTGACCAAAATCATCACGGTGCGAAAAGAAACGTTCTTTTGCACGTGCCTTTTCTTCATCACGGCGGGCACCACCAATGGCGGCGTCAATTTTATTTTCTTCGATAGCATCTAATAATGATACAATCTGCAATTCATTACGGCTGGCGTTAATGCCTTCCTCTTCTACTGCACGGCCTTTATCAATGGCAGTTTGTACTGAGCCTACTATTAATTGGATACCCAATTCATCAACCAAATTATCACGAAACTCCATTGTTTCGATGAAATTGTGGCCAGTATCAATATGTATAAGCGGCATAGGGATGCGTGCCGGATAAAAAGCCTTGCGGGCCAGGTGCGTTACCACAATAGAGTCTTTACCACCAGAAAACAATATGGCGGGCCTGTCAAACTGAGCGACAACCTCCCTGATAACATATATAGCTTCTGATTCAAGCTCCTGAAGATGGGTAAGGTAATATTTAGACATTATTATTAATTATAGCTGTATTTTGGGTAAAATATTTTCCAAAACTAAACTTACCGATTGATTTATCGACAAGTTTTTCGTTTCGACACGAATTTCGGCAGTTAAAGGTGGCTCGTAAGGCGAACCAATTCCGGTAAAGTTAGCAATTTCTCCTCGTCTTGCCTTCTTATATAGTCCTTTTATATCACGTTCTTCGCAGATTTCCAGGGGAGTATCTACAAAAACCTCGTTGTATAGGTCGCCTATTATGTTGCGCAGCATTGCCCTTTCATGTATAAAAGGGCTAACAAAGGCAGCTATTACTATAATGCCTGCATCGCACATCAGTTTGGCTACTTCACCAATGCGGCGCAGGTTTTCATCACGGTCTTTTTCGGTAAAAGTGAGGTCCTTACTTAAGCCATTGCGCACATTATCGCCATCAAGTACATAGGTTTTGTAACCTTTCTTGAAAAGCTCTTCTTCGAGGTGACTGGCCAGTGTACTTTTGCCTGAGCCTGATAAACCTGTGAACCAAACGCAAATGGCTTTATGGCCATTAATATTTTCGCGTTCGGCGCGGCTTATTTTAAATTGATGTTCAACTATGTGAAGTTTTTCTTCCATTCTTAAGCCTGCCCTACTGTTCCGCCAAAATTCATCGGGAAACCCGATGGTTCCTGTTGTGTTTTGATACGGCCATTTATCGCTTCAAATTTCTCTACATTATCCGACAATGCAGAAAGTAAACGTTTGGCATGTTCAGGGGTTAATATGATCCTCGATTTTACTTTAGCTTTGGGCACGCCCGGCATCACACGGATAAAATCCAACACAAACTCAGAGCTTGAATGGGTAATGATAGCCAGGTTGGAATAGATCCCTTCAGAAACTTCTTCAGAGAGTTCAATACTCAATTGATTTTCATTTTGTTCTTCCATCCTGCGAAAATAACAAAGC
The DNA here is from genome assembly GCA_013287375.1 of Bacteroidota bacterium. Lineage (GTDB taxonomy): Bacteria > Bacteroidota > Bacteroidia > Sphingobacteriales > Sphingobacteriaceae > Mucilaginibacter. The sequence continues at coordinate 15,517 of JABDDX010000004.1, forward strand.
CTTTCCGTTTATGGAAAGCCTTTTAATATTTATTGTATATAGATGTAGTATATTAAGTATAAAGCATTAAATATGTTACAAAAAAAGCCTGCCAATTTTCATTGGCAGGCTTAAAATTTATAACGTTTATAGTTATGCTTCTACTTCTTCAGTTTTTGAAGCCATTAAACGATCGAATTCCTCTTGAGAACCTACACGGATATTTTCGTATGCGCGTAAACCTGTTCCTGATGGAATTAAGTGACCAACAATTACGTTTTCTTTCAGACCAAGCATAAAGTCTTTTTTACCTGCGATTGCTGCTTCGTTCAGTACTTTGGTAGTTTCCTGGAACGATGCTGCCGAGATAAACGACTTGGTACCTAATGACGCCCTTGTGATACCTTGTAATATCGGGCTTGATGTAGCTGCGATAGCATCCCTTACTTCAACTAACCTCATATCCTTACGTTTAAGGATTGAGTTTTCGTCGCGGAGCTTTCTAACAGATATGATCTGGCCTGCTTTTACTGTGGTAGAATCACCTGGTTCAACAACAACTTTCTTATCGAAAATTTCGTCGTTCTCGATCATGAAATCCCAGCTATCAACCGCTTCTTTTTCAAGGAACGTAGTATCGCCGGCATCCTCAATTGATACTTTTTGCATCATTTGGTGAACGATTACTTCGAAGTGTTTATCATTGATCTTCACACCTTGTAAACGGTAAACTTCTTGTATACCATTCACTAAGTATTCCTGTACCGCAGCAGGGCCTTTAATAGCCAGGATGTCGGCAGGAGAGATAGAACCATCAGACAATGGCATACCAGCTTTCACAAAGTCATTATCCTGTACCAGGATGTGTTTAGACAATGGAACAAGGTATTTTTTGATCTGACCATCTTTTGATTCGATAGTCATTTCGCGGTTACCACGTTTAACACCACCTAAGGTTACCACACCATCAATCTCAGTAACAACTGCAGGGTTTGATGGGTTACGTGCTTCGAATAACTCGGTTACACGTGGTAAACCACCTGTGATATCTCGCGTTTTTCCGGTTGAACGAGGTATTTTAGCAATAACTTGTCCGGTTTGTAATTTCTCGCCTTCATCAACCGCGATGTGGGCGCCTACCGGGATGTTATAACCTTTTACTACGTTACCTTTGTCAACAATTTGTATAACAGGGTTTTTAGTTTTATCTCTTGTATCGATAATTACTTTTTCACGGTGACCTGTTTGCTCATCTGATTCTTCACGGAAAGTAATACCTTCCAATACAGCTTCAAACTGGGTTGAACCCGCAAATTCAGAGATGATTACCGCATTGTACGGATCCCATGAACAGATACGGTCGCCTTTAGCAATTTTGCTTCCGTCTTTAACATATAAGTAAGCACCGTAAGGGATATTGTTAGTTACAATAACCTTATTGGTTCCTTCTTCTACGATACGGAACTCACCTGAACGGCCTAATACTACATCAACCGGACCATCTTCAGCAGTTTTGTATTGTACTGTACGAACGTTTTCAAATTCGATAATACCTTCAAACCTTGCATTGATCTGTGATTCAGCCGCGATGTTTGACGCGGTACCACCCACGTGGAAGGTACGTAACGTTAACTGTGTTCCCGGCTCACCGATTGACTGTGCAGCAATTACACCAACAGCCTCGCCACGTTGCACGCGTTTACCGCTTGCCAGGTTACGGCCATAGCATAATGCACATACACCACGCCTGCTTTCGCAAGTTAATACCGAACGTATCTCGATACCCTCTAACGGAGAGTTTTCGATAGTTTTTGATATTTCTTCAGTAATGTCATGACCTGCAGCTACTAACAATTCGTTAGAGATAGGATCATAAACATCATTCAGGGCAGTACGGCCTAAAATACGTTCGTGTAATGGCTCAACAATATCCTCGTTATCTTTAAGGGCGGTTGTGTATATACCTCTTAAAGTACCGCAATCTTCTTCACCGACAATCATATCCTGGGCAACGTCATGCAACCTACGGGTTAAGTAACCAGCATCAGCAGTTTTTAACGCTGTATCCGCCAAACCTTTACGTGCACCGTGAGTAGAGATAAAGTATTCCAATACCGACAAACCTTCTTTAAAGTTTGAAAGGATCGGGTTTTCAATGATCTCGCCACCTGAACCTGATTTTTGAGGTTTCGCCATCAAACCACGCATACCTGCAAGCTGACGGATCTGCTCTTTAGAACCACGCGCACCAGAATCAAGCATCATATATACTGAGTTGAAGCCCTGGTTGTCTGTTGACAAGATTTCCATCACATTCGCTGTTAGGCGGTTGTTGATACGTGTCCAGATATCGATGATCTGATTGTAACGCTCATTGTTAGTGATGAAACCCATGTTGTAGTTACCCATAACCTCTTCAACTTCTTTCGAAGCTTGCTCAATAAGCGTAACTTTTTGTGCAGGGATATTAATATCCTTCAGGTTAAATGATAAACCACCCTGGAATGCCATTTTGAAACCTAATTCCTTAATATCATCAAGGAACTGGGCTGCACGTGCCATACCAGTGTTTTTAACTACCTCACCAATAATATCACGAAGTGATTTCTTGGTTAATAATTCATTTATGTAACCAACTTCGGCTGGTACGTGTTGGTTGAACAATACGCGGCCTACAGTGGTGTCAATAATTTTATTTACGATGCTGCCATCACGTTCTTTAACATTGGCTTTCACCTTGATAAATGCGTGCAGGTCAAGTTTTTTCTCGTTATAAGCGATGATAACTTCTTCAGCAGAGTAGAATGTTAAGCCTGAACCTTTAACAATGTGTCCTTCTTCTGTTTTACGGCCTTTGGTTATGTAGTACAAACCAAGCACCATATCCTGTGATGGTACTGTAATTGGGGTACCGTTAGCAGGGTTAAGGATGTTGTGTGATGCAAGCATTAAAATTTGGGCTTCCAAAATTGCCGCGTTACCTAGTGGTACGTGAACGGCCATCTGGTCACCGTCAAAATCCGCGTTGAAGGCGGTACAGGTTAACGGGTGTAACTGGATAGCTTTACCTTCAACCAATTTTGGCTGGAACGACTGGATACCTAACCTGTGCAGCGTAGGCGCACGGTTTAGTAATACAGGGTGTCCTTTTAATACATTCTCTAATATATCCCAAACTAATGGGTCTTTACGGTCAACGATTTTTTTGGCAGATTTTACTGTTTTAACCACACCACGCTCAATCATCTTACGGATGATAAATGGTTTGAATAACTCAGCAGCCATATCTTTTGGTAAACCGCACTCGTGTAATTTAAGGTTTGGACCTACAACAATTACCGAACGTGCTGAATAATCCACACGTTTACCTAATAAGTTTTGACGGAAACGGCCTTGTTTACCTTTCAGAATGTCTGAAAGTGATTTCAATGCACGGTTACCTTCAGTTTTAACGGCGTTTACTTTACGTGAGTTATCGAATAACGAGTCAACAGCTTCCTGTAACATACGTTTTTCGTTACGTAAAATAACTTCCGGCGCTTTAATCTCGATCAAACGTTTTAAACGGTTGTTACGGATAATTACACGACGGTATAAATCGTTCAAATCTGAAGTAGCGAAACGGCCACCTTCTAGTGGAACTAACGGGCGTAATTCAGGTGGGATAACCGGAACGATCTTAACGATCATCCACTCAGGGTTATTTTCGATCCTGTCTTTTGAATCGCGGAAAGCTTCAACAACCTGTAAACGTTTTAAAGCTTCGTTTTTACGTTGTTGAGAAGTTTCGTTAGCAGCCTGGTGACGTAAGCTGAAAGAAAGCTCGTCAAGGTCAAGGCGTTTTAAAAGCTCTTCTAAAGCTTCAGCGCCCATTTTAGCTACGAATTTCTGCGGATCCTTATCATCTAAATACTGGTTTTCTTTTGGAAGAGTATCCAAAACATCCAGGTATTCTTCTTCAGTAAGGAAATCCATTTTATTTATACCGTCAGCTTCCTTAATACCAGGCTGTATTACTACATAACGTTCGTAGTAAATGATTAAATCTAACCTTTTGGTAGGTAAGCCTAACAGGTAACCAATTTTGTTTGGTAATGAACGGAAGTACCAGATGTGTGCAACAGGAACCACCAAGTTGATGTGGCCCATACGCTCACGACGTACTTTCTTTTCAGTTACTTCAACACCGCAACGGTCACACACGATACCTTTGTAACGGATACGTTTGTATTTACCGCAATGGCACTCATAATCTTTAACCGGGCCGAATATACGTTCGCAAAACAAACCATCACGTTCAGGTTTGTATGTTCTGTAATTGATGGTCTCCGGTTTTAAAACTTCGCCACTTGAACGCTCCAGGATAGACTCAGGTGAGGCTAAGCTGATGGTAATAGTGGTGAAATTACTTTTGATTTTATTATCCTTTTTGTAAGACATAGTCTCCTTTGTTTTAAAGTTAAAAGTTAAAGGTTTAAAGTTGAAAGTAGCTCTCGCTTTAAACTTTCAACTTTAAACTTTATCCTTATTCTAATGTGATATCCAAACCTAAACCTCTTAATTCGTGAATCAATACGTTGAATGATTCCGGAACTGAAGGAGTTGGCAGGTTTTCACCTTTAACAATAGCCTCGTAAGTTTTAGCGCGGCCGATAACATCATCAGATTTAACGGTCAAGATCTCTTGCAAGATGTTTGCTGCACCGAATGCTTCCAGTGCCCAAACTTCCATCTCACCAAAACGCTGACCACCGAACTGGGCTTTACCACCCAATGGTTGTTGTGTAATTAATGAGTATGGCCCTATTGAACGCGCATGCATCTTATCATCAACCATGTGACCTAATTTCAGCATGTATATAATACCTACTGTGGTCTGTTGATCGAAGCGATCGCCTGTTAAACCGTTGTATAAATAGGTACGGCCTGATTCAGGTAAGTTTGCCTTTTTAACCCACTCTTCCACTTCTTCATGGCTTGCACCATCAAAAATCGGGGTAGCGAATTTAATGCCCAGTTCTTTACCAGCCCATCCTAATACAGTTTCATAGATCTGGCCCAAGTTCATACGTGAAGGTACACCCAGTGGGTTCAACACGATATCAACCGGTGTTCCATCCTCAAGGAAAGGCATGTCCTCGTCACGTACAATACGTGCAACAATACCTTTGTTACCGTGGCGGCCTGCCATTTTATCACCCACTTTAAGCTTACGCTTTTTAGCGATGTAAACTTTAGCCATTTGCACGATACCTGATGGAAGCTCATCACCCACACTGATAGCGAATTTATCACGACGATAAGCACCTAATTCTTCGTTAACCTTGATGTTGTAGTTATGAAGAAGAAGTTTTATCTGATCGTTTTTATCATCATCAGTTGTCCATTTGGTTGGGTTAATATTTTCATAATTAAGCTCAACCAGAATTTTTTGAGTGAATTTAACACCTTTAGCAACCTGTAACTCTTTGTAAACATTAAATACACCTTGTGATGTTTTACCATTCACAATCTCGAATAATTTTTCGATCAATGTATTTTTAAGGTCTTTAACAGCCTTATCATGTTTGTTATCCAATTTTTCTATCTGTGCTTTTTCTTCTGCTTTCGTAGTTTTCTTAGCACGTGAGAATAATTTGGTATCGATAACCACACCAGCGATAGATGGAGGAGTTTTTAAAGACGCATCTTTAACATCACCTGCTTTATCACCAAATATGGCACGTAGTAATTTTTCTTCCGGTGAAGGATCTGATTCACCTTTTGGAGTGATCTTACCGATCAAAATGTCGCCTTCTTTAACCTCAGCACCAACACGGATGATACCGTCTTCGTCAAGGTCTTTAGTAGCTTCTTCTGATACGTTAGGGATATCCGGTGTTAATTCTTCTTCACCACGTTTAGTATCACGTACTTCCAGTTCAAATTCTTCCACGTGAAGTGAAGTGAATATATCCTGTGAAACTACGCGCTCCGAGATCACGATCGCATCCTCAAAGTTGTATCCCTGCCAAGGCATGAACGCTACTTTTAAGTTACGGCCTAAGGCAAGCTCACCATTTTGGGTAGCATAACCTTCGCAAAGTACTTCACCTTTTTCAACCCTTTGGCCTTTTTTAACAATCGGCTTAAGGTTCATGGTAGTGCTCTGGTTCGTTTTCTTGAACTTGGTTAAACGGTAGCTGCGTGAATCGCCATCAAAAGATACAAGGCGGTCCAGCTCGTTACGGTCATATTTAATGCGGATTTCGTTGGCATCTACATACTCAACTACGCCGTCACCTTCTGCATTTATCAGTGTACGTGAATCTTTAGCCACACGGCCTTCCAAACCAGTACCAACAATCGGCGCTTCAGGGCGTAACAATGGTACGGCCTGGCGTTGCATGTTTGAACCCATCAATGCACGGTTAGCATCATCATGTTCCAGGAACGGAATTAATGAAGCCGCGATCGAAGTGATCTGGTTAGGGGCGATATCCATATAATCAAGTCTATCCGGCTCAATGATCGGGAAGTCACCTTCAAAACGTGCTTTTACACGTGGAGTACTAAATACACCTTTATCATCATAAACCGCGTTGGCCTGTCCAATGGTTTTGCCATCTTCGTCTTCAGCAGATAAATACACAACCGGCTCATCCATTGATACCACACCGTCAACCACACGTTTGTATGGTGTTTCGATGAAGCCCAGGTTATTGATTTTGGCGTGTACGCAAAGTGAAGATATCAAACCAATGTTCGGTCCTTCCGGAGTTTCGATGGTACATAACCTACCGTAGTGGGTATAGTGTACGTCACGAACCTCGAAACCTGCACGCTCACGAGATAGACCACCGGGCCCCAGGGCTGACAGACGACGCTTGTGCGTGATCTCTGCCAGTGGGTTGGTTTGGTCCATAAATTGTGATAGCTGGTTTGTTCCGAAGAACGAGTTGATCACTGATGATAATGTACGCGCGTTGATCAGGTCGGTTGGTGTGAACACCTCGTTATCACGAATGTTCATACGCTCACGGATGGTACGAGCCATACGTGCTAAACCTACGCCGAACTGAGCATATAACTGCTCACCTACGGTACGTACACGACGGTTTGACAAGTGATCAATATCATCCACCTCAGCTTTTGAGTTGATTAATTTGATCAGATATTTTACAATCGCGATGATATCCTGTTTGGTTAAAACTTTAGTTTCTTCAGAAGTGCTAAGTTTTAATTTACGGTTGATGCGGTAACGACCTACATCACCCAGGTCATATCTTTTATCAGAGAAGAATAAACGATCGATGATACCACGGGCAGTTTCCTCATCAGGTGGTTCAGCGTTACGTAATTGACGGTAGATATGCTCAACCGCTTCTTTCTCAGAGTTTGAAGTATCTTTTTGTAAAGTATTATATATGATAGTGTAGTCACCGCTGGTAGCAGCATCTTCCTTGTTCAGGATGATAGTTTTTACACCTGCATCAATGATCATGTCAATATGGTCATCTTCAAGCACGGTTTCACGCTCCAGAATGATCTCGTTACGGTCGATTGAAACAACTTCACCGGTATCTTCGTCCACAAAATCCTCAACCCATTTTTTAAGCACCCTTGCGGCAAGCTTACGGCCAATGAATTTTTTAAGACCTGATTTGCTAACTTTTACTTCATCAGCCAGTTCAAATAATTCTAATATATCTTTATCAGAATCATAACCAATAGCACGTAGTAAGGTAGTAACCGGGAATTTCTTTTTACGGTCGATATAAGCATACATCACGTTATTAACGTCTGTAGCAAACTCAATCCATGATCCTTTGAAAGGGATAACACGGGCAGAGTATAATTTAGTACCGTTAGTGTGGCGGCTTTGGCCAAAGAACACACCTGGTGAACGGTGCAATTGCGATACAATTACACGCTCAGCGCCATTGATAACGAATGTACCTTTAGGAGTCATGTAAGGGATAGTTCCCAAGTACACGTCCTGTACTATCGTTTCAAAATCTTCGTGCTCCTCGTCATTACATGACAGGCGCAACTTGGCTTTTAAAGGGACGCTATAAGTTAATCCGCGTTCGATACACTCTTGTATATCATAACGTGGCGGATCAATAAAATAGTCAAGAAATTCTAAAACAAAGATGTTTCTTGAATCTGAAATTGGAAAGTTTTCGGCAAACACTTTAAACAAACCTTCTTTATAGCGGTTGTCTGAAGTAGTTTCCAATTGAAAAAATTCCTGAAAAGATTGCAACTGTACATCCAGGAAATCAGGGTAATCAAGTACCTTTCTGCTGGTTGCAAAGTTTACTCTTTGATTATTGTTGTTTGCCAAGGGATTATAATTTTAGTTTATTAATAAACTTAAGTAGATGTTTTTAGATGCGAGATTTAGAGATATGAGATTTGAGATAATATATCAAACCTAAACATCTAAAATGTCTAAACCATTATAAACAGCAATAGACCCCGACCAAAAACGGTCGGAGTCTGATGCTATTGTGTATCGGGTTAAATTATTTAACCTCAACTACCGCTCCGGCTTCTTCTAATTGTTTTTTCAAAGATTCAGCTTCTTCTTTAGTTACACCAGTTTTAACTTCTTTAGGTGCACCATCAACTAAGTCTTTAGCTTCTTTCAAACCAAGGCCGGTAAGGTCTTTTACTAATTTAACAACTGCTAACTTTGAGCCCCCTGCTTCTTTCAGGATAACATCAAATGCAGTTTGTTCAGCAGCAGCTGCAGGAGCGTCATCGCCACCAGCTGGAGCAGCAGCAACAGCAACAGCTGCAGCAGCAGGCTCAATGCCATACTCATCTTTCAAGATCTGAGCTAATTCGTTAACTTCTTTTACTGTTAAGTTTACTAACTGTTCAGCAAACGCTTTTAAATCCGCCATTTTATTTAATTTTTACTTTTTAATGCTTTTTGTTTAATTCGAAACTTAGGGTGTTCCGTTAACCTCTTTCTTGTAATGTTTTTACAACTCCTGCCAGTATATTTCCGCCTGATTGTAGTGCAGAAATAACGTTCTTCGCTGGTGATTGCAATAGTCCGATAATCTCGCCAACCAATTGTTCTTTTGATTTTAAGTTAATCAAAGTATCAAGTTGGTTATCGCCAATAAATATCGATGAATCAATATATGCTGCTTTTAAAACCGGTTTGTCACCTTTTTTCCTTAACTGTTTGATCAGTTTTGCCGGAGCAGTTGCTGATTTAGAGAAAAGGATTGATGATGAACCTTTTAATACATCATATAATGGAGAGAAATCACCTTCGATATTGTCCATAGCTTTTTTAATCAAGCTATTTTTGGTTACCTGCATGGTGATGTCACTTTCGAAACATTTGCGACGGATGTCATTTACTTTTGCAACCGTTAAATTAGAAGTATCGGTAATATAGAAATTACCATACTCTTTCATTTGTTCAGTAAGGGCAAGAACTAAGTCGTATTTTTCTTCTTTATTCATGATTAAATCCCCGCTACTGTTTTGGTTTCAACTTCAATTCCCGGTGACATTGTTGACGAAACGTGTATACTTTTAAAATATGTTCCTTTTGCTGATGAAGGTTTTAATTTAGAGATAACCTGCAATACTTCTAATGCATTCTCATAAATCTTATCAGCAGGGAAAGATACTTTTCCTATTGAGGCATGGATGATGCCGGTTTTATCAACCTTGAAATCGATTTTACCACCTTTTACATCAGTTACAGCTTTACCAACTTCTGGTGTTACTGTTCCTGATTTAGGGTTAGGCATAAGGTTACGCGGGCCTAATATACGACCCAAACGACCTACTTTAGCCATAACACTAGGCATAGTGATGATAATATCAACGTCAGTCCATCCGCCTTCAATCTTGGCAATGTAATCATCCAAACCTACGAAATCCGCACCTGCGTCTTTAGCTTCTTGTTCCTTATCAGGAGTACAAAGCACAAGCACACGTACAGTTTTTCCGGTTCCATGAGGCAATGTTGCAATACCACGTACCATTTGATTGGCTTTACGAGGGTCAACACCTAAACGTACATCTATATCAACAGATGAATCAAACTTGGTATTGGAAATATCCTTTACCAATGCTGTTGCATCCTGTAATGTGTATGATTTATTAGCCTCAATTTTGGAGAGTGCCGCTTTTTGATTTTTTGTTAATCTTGCCACTGTCTTAAACTGATTTGTATAAATTTAATTAATTCCAGGGAGCCGTACCTGATACGGTTATTCCCATACTGCGGGCAGTACCTGCCACCATTTTCATGGCTGATTCAACTGTGAATGCATTCAGGTCAGTCATTTTATCTTTTGCTATAGTCTCAACCTGATCCCAGTTTACACTGGCAACTTTTTTACGGTTGGGCTCAGCAGAACCACTTTTTAAACCTGTTACTTCCATTAACTGGATTGCTACAGGAGGGGTTTTGATGATAAATTCGAATGACTTGTCAACATATACAGTAATAACTACAGGCAACACTTTACCAGGTTTATCCTGGGTACGTGCGTTGAACTGCTTGCAAAACTCCATAATATTCACACCTTTTGCACCCAATGCTGGGCCAATTGGTGGAGATGGGTTTGCAGCGCCGCCCTTCACTTGTAGTTTCACCATCGCACCGACTTCTTTTGCCATTTTTTTGTTTACTTTAATTGTTACTCAATGTTAGTAAGTGGAAGCTATGTAACATTCTTTAATCTGGTATCAAGTAGTTAGTATCAAGTATCTAGACTTTTTACCTTTTCTATAACCATTATCTTTATTAGTATGTATCGAATAATCTTGCTACTTGATACTAGCTACTAAGTACTACTCTTTCTCTACCTGCATGTAATTTAATTCAAGCGGCGTACGGCGCCCGAATATTTTTACCATTACCTTCAGTTTCTTTTTCTCTTCGTTAACTTCCTCAATCACACCGCTAAAGCCGTTGAAAGGTCCGTCCATCACTTTCACATTCTCGCCAACATAGTAAGGCACATTCATGGTTTCACCCTGTGCTGTCATCTCATCAACCTTACCTAAAATACGGTTAACTTCTGCCTGACGAAGCGGTATAGCGTTTCCGGCTTTATCACCAAGGAAACCAATAACGCTATTTATGTTTTTTATTACGTGCTCAATTTCGCCATCAAGTTGGGCTTCCATCAGCACATAACCCGGGAAGTAATTACGCTCTTTAGCGATTTTCTTTCCGTCGCGCATCTGGTAATATTTTTCGGTAGGGATTAATATCTGAGGGATTAGGTGTGTTATACCTAAACGGTTTATTTCAGCCTCAATATATGTCTTTACCTTTTTTTCTTTACCACTTATGGCACGTACCACGTACCATTTTAATTGATCGCTCATGTATCTATATATTAACCTAGTGAACTATAAAAACTTCTTAGCAACCAACCAATTAATTGATCCATACCAAAAACTACCAAAGCGATAATAACCGTTGCCACCAACACCAAAACAGCGCTGCTTTGCAGCTCGCGCCAGGTTGGCCAGGTAACCTTTTCGGTCATCTCGATATATGATTCTTTTATATACTCACCTACGTTAGCCATATCTTATTAATTATGCACGGGAACAAGGATTCGAACCCTGATCAAAGGTTTTGGAGACCTCTATTCTACCGTTGAACTATTCCCGTGTATCCTTTTTAAAAGCGATGTCTTCATCACTTTTTTATAGTAACAAAGTACTTAGCCGATTTAGCTAAGTACTTTGCTGTATATTAACCTAACTTATTCCCCGCTTTTGGCAGGTCGTAAGGTTTTATTTTACTATCTCAGTTACCTGACCAGCACCTACTGTTCTGCCACCTTCACGGATAGCGAAACGTAAGCCTTTTTCCATCGCGATAGCGTTGATCAATTTTACGTTGATTGTAACGTTATCACCTGGCATAACCATTTCTACACCTTCAGCAAGGGTGATTTCACCTGTTACGTCTGTTGTACGGAAATAGAATTGCGGGCGGTATTTGTTGAAGAATGGAGTGTGACGGCCACCTTCTGCTTTTGATAATACGTAAACTTCTGCTTTGAAATCAGTGTGTGGAGTTACTGAACCTGGTTTGCAAATAACCATACCACGACGGATATCAGTTTTTTCAATACCACGTAACAATAAACCTACGTTATCACCAGCTTCGCCACGGTCAAGGATTTTGCGGAACATCTCAACACCAGTACAGGTTGATTTTAAGTTCTCAGCACCCATACCTAAGATATCTACAGGGTCACCAGTATTGATAACACCACGCTCGATACGACCAGTTGCAACAGTACCACGACCAGTGATCGAGAATACGTCCTCAACAGGCATTAAGAAAGGAAGCTCAGTTAAACGTGGAGGGATTGGGATGTAAGCATCAACTGCATCCATCAATTCCATGATTTTTTCAACCCATTTAGGATCGCCGTTAAGACCACCTAAAGCTGAACCTTGGATAACTGGAATATCATCACCTGGGAAATCATAGAATGATAATAACTCACGGATTTCCATTTCAACTAATTCTAACAATTCCGGATCATCAACCATATCCACTTTGTTCATGAATACAACCAATGAAGGCACACCAACCTGGCGAGCTAAAAGGATGTGTTCACGAGTTTGAGGCATCGGGCCGTCTGTAGCAGCAACAACGATGATAGCACCGTCCATTTGAGCAGCACCAGTAACCATGTTTTTCACATAATCCGCGTGACCTGGACAGTCAACGTGAGCATAGTGACGGTTGTTGGTTGAGTACTCAACGTGAGCAGTGTTGATAGTGATACCACGCTCTTTTTCTTCAGGAGCTGAATCGATTGAATCGAATGAACGAGCTTCTGAAAACCCTTTATCAGATAATACTTTAGTAATAGCTGCGGTAAGGGTTGTTTTACCGTGGTCAACGTGACCGATTGTACCGATGTTTAAGTGCGGTTTACTGCGGTCAAACTTTTCTTTTGCCATGATTTATATTTAATTTTGTAGGTTAATTATACTTTAAAAACTCTCTATTATATACTTTAAATAAAGTGAGCCAACAATGGGATTTGAACCCATGACCTCTTCCTTACCAAGGAAGTGCTCTACCCCTGAGCTACGTCGGCTAATTTTTTGACTTCTGGATTTGGGATTTTCAATTTCGGATTTGCCGCCATTAATAACCCTGTCTCTTTTCATCATTTAAGTCCGAAATCGAAATTTCGAAATCCGACATTCCCTTTTTTGAGCGGAAGACGAGGTTCGAACTCGCGACCTATAGCTTGGAAGGCTATCGCTCTACCAACTGAGCTACTTCCGCATTTTTTTAATGAGTGATTGAGTGATTGTGCGATTTTTGATTAAAAACTAAAAGCTTTCAATATTAAAAATTCACTCAATCACTCAATAATTCCATCACTCAATAACTGTGGGGGGAGAAGGATTCGAACCTTCGTAGCCGAAGCAACGGATTTACAGTCCGTCCCATTTGACCGCTCTGGTATCCCCCCAATTGTTATTCCGGATCGTTAATGCTCAAAGTTGAAGCTAAACATCACAATCCGAAAAAACAGAGCCTCCTATCGGGATCGAACCAATGACCTACTGATTACAAGTCAGTCGCTCTACCAGCTGAGCTAAGGAGGCTTAAAAATTCACCTTTATTTCTCCTCTGCTCCATTACTGGCCATCGGATTTTTACCGGTTAAATTATTAATATCTTTTTTATTTTAAAGAACCAACCCTTTTGTTGAAAATCCGCGTTGCGTACCTCTCTAAAAGGGATTGCAAATTTACAAATAAATTATGCCCATCAAAATTTTTTATCAAAAAAAAATCGATGGGTTTAAAGCCATCGATTTTCCTGGAATTGTATCCTATGATTTCGGTTAGAAATCGTCCTCATTATCAGCTAAAACCGCATTTTTAACGGCTTCGGCAGCAATTGTTTTCTTCTGTTTATATTTTTCAATTTGTTTGCGCAGGCTCTCAACCGCCAGGTCGGTAGCCTCTTCAAAGCTCTTACATTGTTCTTTCGCGAATAATGCGATGCCCGGAAGCAACAGTTTAATCTCCGTTATCTTATTTGCCTCATCTTCTACGTTTTCCAGTTTTAAATAAACCTCGCCACTGATGATGTGGTCGTGAAAGGTGTCTAACTTATCAGCTTTCTTCTGGATAAAATCCAACAACTTCTTGTCTGCGTTAAAACGAATAGATTGCACTGTAATTTTCATGATTCCTCCTTGTTATGCCTTTGGATGGGCTTGTTTATAAATAGACTTCAATCGCTCAACGGAGTTGTGCGTGTAAATTTGGGTTGCGCTAAGGTTAGCATGGCCCAAAAGTTCTTTGATGGCGTTAAGGTCGGCGCCGCGGTTAAGTAAACTTGTTGCAAATGTGTGCCTCAGCACGTGAGGGCTTTTTTTGTTTTGGGTTGATATGTAAGATAAATACTTTTGCACTATTAAATAAATGAGCTTTGGATATGCATCGGCTCCTTTATCTGTAACGAGTAATGTTAGGGAATTGTTATTAAAATTTTGACTTTTCTTTAAGTCCAGGTACTCGCTTATTAGCAGCTTCAGCTCGTTATTTATGGGTATAATCCTCTGTTTGTTGCGTTTACCTAAAACTTTTACCGTGCCTTCGTAAATATTTATATCGGTTTCTTTTACGCCTAATAATTCAGCCAGGCGCATGCCGGTGCCAAACAGGGTTTCAATCACCAGTTTATCGCGTAAGCCTTTAAAATCGTGGGTGAACACCTCGTTATCATCCAGCATTTGCGTAAGCTTTGCATCCTCGACAACAACAGGCAAGTTTTTGGGGCTTTTTGGCGTATTTATTTTTGAGGCCGGATTATGGGTGATAATACCCTCCTGCAATAAAAATTTAAAGTATTTGCGCAGCGTAGCTATTTTGCGGGTGATGGAACGCGCGGTAATATCTTCGCTCATCATGGCTACCATCCAGTTGCGGATGAGGTGATGGGTGATCTCTGAAGGGTGTGTAATAGTTTCTTCCGGCGTATTGAGGAAGCGTATAAATTGATCCAGGTATGACTGATAGGCAGATACTGTATGCGGAGAGTACCGTTTTTCGAACTGAATATATTGTATAAAACGGGCTAAAAACATAAAAACTATTTATACATCCAAGAATATGAATGTACAAATAGTTTTAATATATAATTAGCAAAAACTGTAAAATAAATTTACACAGTTTCCGCGTTCATATTTTGCTTGTAGATAGCATGTTTGATTTCATGCCTACGGGTAATCGATTTCTTTTCGAATGCCTGACGGCTACGAAGTTCTCTTAAAACACCGGTTTTCTCAAATTTCTTTTTGAAGCGTTTTAATGCTTTATCCAATGATTCGCCGTCTTTTACGTTAATAATGATCATAGTTCCTGAAATACCTCCTTTCGTGGGAGGGCAAAGGTAGAGATAAAGTTTTGAATATTAAAATGATAATTAATAATATTGAACATCGAATGCTGAATATTGAACATCGAAGTAAAACCTTCATAATTCAATATTCAGCATTCGATGTTCGTTATTCTGCCCGTGTTGGTGTTGTCACCAACACGTTTTTGAACTCTTTGATATTTGTTGGTGACAACACCAACAAAGGCGCAATAAAAACCTTTATACAAATAATAAGTACATTACTCCATCAATCATGCAAATTACACCTACGCTTTATTATGATCATTTTAGAAGATGAACAAGAAATAATTATAGACTTCATAACTGATTCGATTAAAGACTTTAGAACTCAACAAGGCAAGTTCAACTCAATCGGCATATATTGCTGTCCCTGGGCCGGTTGGATATCTACGTCTTTTAATGTTGAAAAATCCATACATGACACTTCATACAATTGTCCCGATTTTGATATTGTTGGATTTAAATACCTTGAATTAGAAAAATGGAGCGAAGAATACGAAAAAGAAGCCCCTACCTATATATTTGAGGGGAAAACAACTGTGTTTAACTTTGACTTAGGCGATGAAGTTATCAATGAAGTGTTCTTTAAGTTTTTATCAACAATAATACTTAACCTTAATAACGATATTCAAGCAGGTGTACTTTTACAAATGTTGGATAGTGAATTTTTTAAAGTATTTTAAATCCATTGAATGTTAGCGTGGACGCTAACAAAAACAAGGGTCAAGCGTGGACGCTTGACCCTTCGGTTATAGTTTTTACTCGATTATCTCAACACTTCCCTACTAATCACAATCTTTTGTATCTCGGATGTCCCCTCGCCTATGGTGCATAGTTTGGCATCACGGTAGTATTTTTCTACCGGGAAATCTTTGGTGTAGCCATAGCCGCCAAAGATCTGGACTGCCTCGGTAGCGGTGCGTACTGCTACTTCGGATGCAAAGTATTTGGCCATGGCTGATTGTTTGGTTACGGGCAGGTGCTTGTTTTTCAGATCTGCTGCTTGCATAACTAAAAGTTCGGCTGCTTCAATTTCGGTGGCCATATCAGCAAGTTTAAAGGCTATGCCCTGGAAGTTCGCTATCGGCTGACCAAATTGCTTGCGTTCCTTAGCATAAGCTACAGCAGCTTCGAAAGCGCCTTTGGCGATGCCTAATGATAGCGCTGCTATAGAAATGCGACCGCCATCCAATACCTTCATGGCCTGTGCAAAGCCTTCGCCTTGTTTGCCCAATAGGTTTTCTTTGGGAACGCGGCAATTATCGAATATCAGTTCAGTAGTTTCTGAGGCGCGCATGCCTAGTTTGTTCTCCTTTTTGCCATGGGTGAAGCCGGGCGTACCTTTTTCTATCACGATGGCTGAGATGCCTTTTGAATCGCCTTTCTCGCCTGTGCGCACCATTACTACAGCTACGTTGCTTGATTTACCGTGGGTAATCCAGTTTTTTGAACCGTTGATCACATATTCATCGCCATCTAAAACGGCGGTGGTCATCATGCCCATGGCATCGCTGCCGGTATTAGCTTCGGTTAAGCCCCATGCTCCTATCCATTCAGCAGTAGCCAGTTTGGGTAGCCAGCGTTGTTTTTGTTCTTCGTTGGCAAAAGCCATAATATGGCCGGTACATAGCGAATTGTGCGCGGCTACTGATAAGCCTATCGAACCGCAAACTTTAGCGATCTCTACAATTACGGCAACATATTCGTGGTACCCGAAGCCTGAGCCTCCGTATTGTTCGGGCACCATTACGCCCATCATACCCAGTTCGCCTAAGTGTTTAAAAAGTTCTATCGGGAAGTGTTGGGATTCATCCCATTCCATTACATGCGGTTTGATGTATCGTTCGGCAAAATCCTTTGCCATTTGGCCTACCATTTGTTGATTTTCGCTAACAGAAAAATCAATTCCGGAAGGCATGTCAGTTAATAAAGTACTCATGATTTATAATTGGTTACAGCAAAGTAACGCATTAAATCACAGCTTAGTTTCAGGATTTTATACTTGGAAAGTAGTACAAAATGGTATATGGTATGAAATTAATGTTTAGTTGATTTAAAGTGGGTAATGGTGATTTTAAAATGGTGAAAATATTTTTTAAAAAACCCATTTAAACCAAATTGTCATCCCGAACTTGTTTCGGTATCCCACATGCTGAGTAACCGGTATTGTTGGTGACCTTGTATGTGGGATGCTGAAATAAATTCAGCATGACAAATCATTTTAATTTTTATCTTGATACTTGATAATAACTACTCGATACTAATCCAATATCAGCTCCAAAAATATCAGATCCAGCCAACGGCCAAACTTGAAGCCTACTTCTTTAAACCGGGCTACTTGTGTAAAGCCAAATTTGAGATGCAATTGCAGACTGATCTCGTTCTCACTATCTACACCCGCAATCAACGCGTGCATACCTGCACCTTTGGCAAGTGATATGATCTCCTGTAATAATATTTTACTGATGCCCTGTCCGCGGCTATCCTTGTGTATATATACTGAATGTTCTACCGTAAAACGATAGCATGGCCATACCCTGAACTTGCCATAAGTGGCGAATCCAACCAAAACACCATTCTGCTCGGCGACAATTATAGGGAAGCCGGCCTGTTTACGCTCATTAAACCAATCGAGGCGCATTTGCAGGGTATGGGGTTCTTCGCTGTATATGGCGGTTGTAGTTAGGATGATGTCGTTATAGATCTCCAATATGGCGGGAAGGTCGGTTTCCAGAGCATCACGAAGGATTATGGGTGATTTTTGCATAGTATTCTGTTAGTGTCAGTACAAAAATAAAAATTTGAGACTTCCGAAGTTTTAAAAACTTCGGAAGTCTGTTTACAAAAACTATTGTCGTTTTTTATAGTCTGGCCTTTGCGCACTTTTTACCTGTCATCCCGAACTTGTTTCGGGATCTAATACACTGAGTGGTCAGCATGATTCTGACTTTGCTTGTGGGATGCTGAAATAAATTCAGCATGACAGTCTTGTTTCGATTATTCTGGGCAATGCCCCCCCTGCCACTGTGCTTGGCTGACGCTTCCCCCTCCAGTGAGGGAAACTTGAAAATTCTTATTTCCTCACTAAAAAATTCCCTATCGCCAATACGTCAATCTCTGTATTCAGAAAGCAAAGGATGGCATCCTCCGGTGTGCAAACGATGGGTTCGTCCATGCGGTTGAAGGAGGTGTTGATCACCATTGGGCAGTTGGTTAACTGATAGAATGCATCTATCAGTTTGTAAAAGTCGGGGTGCTGGCTTGGGTTTACGGTTTGCAGGCGGGCGGAGTAATCCAGATGAGTGATGGCAGGGACTACCGAGCGTTCCTGGTTTATTTTTTTGAGAGGATTTTGCTGATCGCCAACTGGTTCTTTACGTTTTTCTTCTCTCACTTTTCCGACTAACAGCATGTACGGACTTGGCGCGCCGAGATCGAAGTATTCATCGGCGTGTTGTTCCAGCACCGCCGGAGCAAATGGCCGGAACGATTCACGGAATTTTATCTTGTTATTTAATACGGATTGCATGGTACTGTTACGTGGATCAGCAATGATACTGCGTGCGCCTAAAGCTCGCGGACCAAATTCCATACGGCCTTTAAATCTACCAATGACTTTGCCTGATGCTATTTCGTGAGCGATAGATTTATATAGATCATCATCCGGTAGCTCTTCAAATTTAAGATTATGATTGACGAGAATTTGCCTGATCTCAGCATCACTATATTCAGGACCAAGCAGGGCATTATGCATGCTGTCTTTGCCAGGCTTTACAATTCTTTGTTGTTTCAGATGCTCATGGTATACGGCTAAAGCCGCACCCAATGCCCCGCCCGCATCACCTGCGGCGGGTTGTATCCATATGTTTTTAAAGCCGGATTGCTTTAGTATTTTGCCATTTGCTACGCAGTTTAACGCCACACCTCCCGCCAGGCAAAGGTTATCTTCTTTATATTGCTGATAGAGGTTGGTAGTTAACTTCAGCATTACATATTCTGTGGCTTGCTGTATGGATGCAGCTATATCCATGTGGAACGCGGTCAACTCAGCTTTGGGTTGGCGGACTGGATTTTTAAAGAGCTGAGCGAATTTATTACCCGTCATGGTTAAACCGGTGGCGTAGGTAAAGTTCTTCATATTCAACCTGAAGGAGCCATCCTCCTTCACGTCGACCAGTTCCTTTAATATCAGATCGGTATAAACAGGCTTGCCATAAGGTGCGAGGCCCATCACTTTGTACTCATCGCAATTCACTTTAAAACCTAAATAATAGGTAAAAGCGGAATATAACAAGCCGATAGAATGCGGGAAATTGATATGACTGATGTTTTCAATAGTACTGCCATCTCCTTTGCTTACCGAGGTTGTAGCCCATTCGCCTACCCCATCCACCGTTAAAACAATAGCTTTATTAAAAGGTGAGGGATAAAATGCCGATGCCGCATGCGATTGATGATGCTCGGTAAATAGTAAGTTATGGTTGTTATTTTTCCACTCCGGATCAATTTGCTGTAGGGCTTTGGTGAGCATCTTTTTAAAATAGAGCTTTTCCTTCAGCCACAAAGGCATGGCTTTCAAAAACGATTTTACACCGAAGGGCGCGAATGCCAGGTGGGTTTCCAGCAAGCGCTCGAACTTCAAAAATGGCTTCTCGTAATAAACAATATGGTCTACCTGGTTTAGGTTGATACCTGCCTGTTGCAGGCAGTAATTGATGCTTTTTTCCGGGAATACGGCATCATTTTTTATCCGGGTGAAACGTTCTTCCTGCGTTGCCGATAATATGTTGCCATCCTGAATTAAGCAGGCGGCACTATCATGGTAATAGGCAGAGATCCCGAGGATGTACATCTTCGCTTAAAAAAGAGAGTAAATAAAAGGCGCCAATGCCGAGCCTTGTGCTATTACCAAAAAGGTAGCCAACAGTACCAGCACAATACATAATGGCCAAAGCCAGTAACGTTTACGCTGTTTTAAAAACCTAAAAAACTCTAATAAAACTTCCATATCATTTATTTAATCGCAACTTCATTGCCCCTATTGATCAAAAATCATTGCCCGCCGCTTTAATAATAACTTAATTCGGCTTTAGCCTAACCTATCGAATTCAGCTAAAGCCAATGCTTCTTTGTACTTTATTCCCGGCCTGAAGGCCGGGGCAATGAATGAAAATCCCTTTTCAACAAAGAGGTTACTTTTCATTAAAATTGATTCTCCATATTGTTAACTTCCTTTAACGAGGCAACTTCCCAATAGGTGTTTTTATTTTTCAACCACTTTATCTTCAAAATATCCTTACCAAATAAACGCATGATCATCCCCAGCGGGCTCAGTATCAAAAAATAAAAAATAGTAAGCAAAACATAAGTATTGATAGTGCCCAACACATGCCCTATTTTATCCCAAACCAAGCGCAAAGGGTTTAACAAAACAGGCTTAAGCAACGAAAACATCAACAACACTATCGCGATAGCAAAAGCCACCCACCAACCTTGTTTGTGCCTTATAAATATACGAAAAGCCGATAAAACCAACAAAGCAATGGCCACGGTGTAACCGAACTTGCGGTTTTGTTTGATAAGCTCCACCTCCATCATTTGGCTGAATATTTTGATGCCATATCGGTAAGGCCCAATAATTTATAGTTAGATACCAAACGTGCGGTTGCCTGCGGATCATGCGGTTGCTTTGCTAGAATAGCCTTATCGTTAATAATTTGGGTGAGTATATTAAACGCCTGCGCCTGCTGTGCCTGCGGCAGATTTTTAATATAGGCAAGCGCTGCATTTGGTTCATCGGCACGCAAATACAGTTGAAATATGTTTACCGCTAACTGGTCGTTCGGCTCTAGCTGATATAGTTTTTTGTAGTAGAAAGCGGCTTCATCATAGTTACCCAAAATCGCATCAATATTTGCGGCATTACCGCAGTATTGCTTTTCGTTTGGAAATTCCAGATTCATCGCCTTCATTATTTTTAACGCGCCTTCCTTATCGTTGCTGTTTTTATAATAGCTAAATAATTGATCCATACCATCAGCCCACGTTGCCTGAGCAGATTCTATGCGTGAAGCTAACTCACCACTAATGCTGGTATCGGGTTTGTAACCCGCAGATATTGGCTGATTGAACGGCCAGCCTGTTTTTAGGTTAGTGATTTGAATTAACCCGATCAATGAATCCATTTTGGTAACGGGCATCTCTTTTACTAATTGCACATAGCTGATTTGTCTTTCGGCAGAATCAGCAATCAGATGCTGACTTTGCATCGCTTGGAAAAATGCATCGGACATAATGGAATATCCATGCAAATTAGGGTGCAAATGCTCCAGTATGGTTTCGTTACCGACGATACCATGCGGCGAATATTGCTCAAATTCCTTCTTAGTATCTACCAAATGAACTTCGGAAAATTCAGTAGCGAGCTTCCTGATGATGGTATTGATTGCCTCGGGTGCACGGAAACGGAGTTCATCCAGTTCCTTTGCTTTGTCAAAATCCTGTTTAGCGGTGGCATAGTCGGCTTTTGCAAAGGCCTGTTGCCCCGCTTTATAAAAGCCTATTGCCGAATTTGGACCGGTACCATCGCTGATGAAAGGCGGCTGATCTTTCTCGTTGCTTACTACGGTACTTAAAAACGTTGGTATTTTTTCATTGTTCAATAAGCGGCAAAGCTCGGTCATGTTTTCATCGTACTGATTGATACCTGCCTGGTAATCGGTAGAATTCAGTTCGATATGCTGGCGCGAGGCCATGCGCTGCATAAGGGTTGTGCGGTCGGCGGCGGTTTTATGGGGTGCGAATGCGCCAGATACTTTTTTGATACAATTATTAAATAACTGCACCACTTTTAAGGTACGCAGTTTTAACAGAGTTTGCACCAGGAAACGGTTACTGCCGATGTAGCTGGTTGAGCCTACGCCCAAAGCGCCGTAATACTCGTTATGCCCGGTATATATCAGTACCGCGTCGGGCTGGTATTGCGCCAGCTGTTTGCCAAAATCAAGCACAGTATAGGAATTGACCGCTGTTAATGAGAGGTTGATGATCTCGAAATTTTTATCAGGATACATCCGGTTCAATCGGTATTGCAGCCAGCGGTGAAAGGAGCCATTATGAAAATATGGGTAACCGATAGTGGTTGATTCGCCCAGTACAAATATGCGGAAGGTATTAGGCGCTTTATCAATCTGAAACAGCTCGGAATTACCTTTGGTGGCGTTAGCGGTGTCGGAGAAAAATTTTTCTGACGCATAATTATTCATCACCATATAACGATCATCATATGGATCTTTAATGAACAGATCGGTATTATGCCCGTAATGAAAAAAGCGGAGCACAAACTCCAGCAAAACCAATAAAACAAACGGAAACAGTGTAGCCAACACTTTAAAAAGCAGCAGTTTTTTACCCTTCGGGGATTTGGTGGTAACCGTAGTCATATTTAGTTTAAATTACCTGTAAAACACAGGGTATTAGTTTAATTGGCTTAAAAATGATGAAGATATTAATTTTAATATTTTATGTGCGAAGATTTGGATATTTTTTTTGAGGTGGGAGAGAGTTCCCCCTTTGTCATTCTGAACGGAGTGAAGAATCTGTAAAGTAGTTTACAAGCGTACAGATGCTTCGTTCCTCAGCATGACAAACACTTTTTGTTCATGGTGTCACAATCGTCCATGTACTAACCACCATTATCCATGTTTGTGCAATGTTTCCATTGCCACCTTTGTTATGTCAATAACGACGAATTAAATTAAAAAAGACCATGCAAAGAATAACCGCACTTAACCCAGAAACAACAACCGGAAAATCAAAAGACCTATTTAACGCCATACAAAGCAAATTAGGCCTTGTGCCCAATATGATGCGTACTTTTGGCAATTCGCCTGCGGCATTAAATGGGTACCTATCCTTTAACGCTGCTTTAAATGAGGGTGTTTTAGGTGGCAAACTTGGTGAATTGATTGCACTTACTGTGGCCAATGTAAACCAATGCGAGTATTGCAATGCAGCCCACAGCTTTATTGGAGAGAAACTAGTTCATATAGACACAAATACATTGGCAGATGCACGCCATGGCAAATCAACCGATGCTAAAATCCAGGCTGCGCTTACTTTTTCAAAGATCATAGTTCAAAAAAGAGGATTAGTAAATGATGATGATGTAAATGCATTAAAAGATGCCGGTTATAATGAGGCTGAAATCACTGAGATTATTGCTCATGTTGGCTTAAACATTTTAACAAACTACTTTAATAATGTGGCAAATGTTACAGTAGATTTTCCGAAAGTTGAACTAATTGAAACAGCTGTTATTTAATATATTAATGATAATAGAGGGTGGATAAACACTAAATTTATCCACCCTCTATTAAAAACATTATGGAACAGAAATTACCACTACCGCCTTTTACCATGGAAACGGCCTTACAGAAAGTACAGTTTGCTGAAGATGCGTGGAATACACGTAACCCGGAGCAGGTTTGCCTGGCATATACTATTGATACCGAATGGCGCAACCGCACCGAGTTTATTAATGGCAGAGAAGAAGTAAAAGCCTTTTTAACCCGCAAATGGGAAAAAGAACTGGACTACAAATTAAAAAAGGAGCTATGGGGTTTCCGTGGAAACCGGATGGCTGTTACTTTTGAATATGAATGGCATGATAAAGCCGGGCAATGGTACCACAGTTACGGTAACGAATTATGGGAGTTTGATGAAAATGGTTTAATGAGAAAACGCATTGCCAGCATAAACGACCTTAACATTACAGCCGACGACAGGAAATTATTTTAACAGAAAACAGTGACCGCGCAAACTGCATTTACTTTAGTTAATCCGCAAACAAAAGCATTAGCGTTTAAAATTTATGCTTTTGAGGATGACAGCTATTTTGATAAATTAAATAACTTTAATTATTACTCCATTTTATTGATTACCAAAGGAAGTGGTGACATACGGGTGGAATCTTCGGCGTATAATTTTGATGGCAACTGTTTAATAAGTTTTTCTGTTTATCAGCCTTTTATGCTGAAAGCCACGGGTGAATTTAAAGGTGTATTAATCAATTTTCATCCCGATTTTTTTTGCATCCATAAGCATCAGCCTGAAATAGCCTGCAATGGTGTGTTATTTAACAATATTTATGAGTCGCCGGTAACCGAACTGCAGGAACAAGAAATGCAAGCATTACTAACTATTGTAGACGGATTAAAACTGGAAATGCAGAACGCTGCGTTGGCTCAATATGAGTTGTTGGTTTCGTATCTAAAGATATTTTTAATAAATGCATCCCGTATCAAACTTAACCAAGCTGATGCAATTGAGTTTAAAGTTGACACCGAACCATTTATAATAAAAACGTTAAAAGATAATATTGAGGAGCATTATAAAACAAAGCATAGCCCCGGTCACTATGCCGATATGTTAAACATATCTACCCGAGCATTAAACCGGATAAGTAAATCGCATTTCAATAAAACATTAACTAATCTGATTGCTGAAAGGATTGTGATAGAAGCCAAGCGAGAATTGTATTTAACGTCCAAATCCATAAAAGCCATAGCTTACGAACTGGGGTTTAATGATGAGTTCTATTTTAGCCGGTTTTTTAAAAGTAATGCGGCGGTATCACCGCAGTTATACCGTGAAACTGTAGGATTTGCTAAGGCTGAGATTTAAGTTGCTGAGTTTAGACTTCCGAAATTTTTTAAACTTCGGAAGTCTATTTTGCACCCAAAAAAGACGTTAAAAATGGTCTAAAAAATGACGAAAAGCATAATTTTCTCATCAAAAACGGGCAAAAAACATGCGAAATATTGACATTTTTGAGTGATTTTAACCCTAAATTTGATGATTTATCAATCTAAAACCACGCTTTTCGTCCATAAAAAGGCACTTTTTCGGGTCAAAAGACAGCACTTGTTTCACCTCTTTCATGGTACAGTATGCTGGTTAATATTCCGCCAGGACTACTATATTATCGCTTATCGGCGTAATCTTTTCCCTGCCGCCTAAAAAGCCTAACCCAACTACAAAGCTAAAACCGCTTACTATTCCGCCGAGCTCCTGTATCAGTTCACTGGCCGCGGTTACGGTACCGCCGGTAGCCAGCAGATCGTCGTGTATAAGTACATGCTGGCCGGGTTCGATGGCATCGATATGCATTTCGATGGTAGCGGTGCCGTACTCCAGTTCGTAAACCTTTTGCTTTACAGTATGGGGTAGCTTGCCTGCCTTGCGTACGGGCACAAAGGGAACGCCAAGGCGGATAGCCAACATCAACCCAAACAAAAATCCGCGACTTTCCACACCTGCTACTACATCTATTTTAGTACCCGCCAGCTTCACGGCGAACACATCCACTATACGCTCACATAGGGCGGGATCTTTTAAAATCGGGGTAATATCCTTGAAAATAATGCCGGGCTTAGGAAAATCCTGTATATCGCGTATGGCTGCTTTTATCTGCTGTGCTATCATTTAAATTTTATGTAGGGTTCAATCTTGTGCAGTACATCGGGCGTTATAATGGCCACGTTGCCTACATCATCAATTGAATTATAGTTGCCGTGCTGGGTTCTGTACTCAATAATAGCACTGGCTTGCTTGTAGCTAAGGTATGGGCTTTGCCGCAAGGATGCAAAAGAAATGGTATTGATATTTACTTTAATTACAGCCGATGGACTGACGGTTAGCTGGTCTTTTATCTCAGCGTATTTGGCGGTGTCAAGTTCGTATACTTCCATCAGTTGTTTCTTGTTATAAAAGCCACCTATTCTATTACGGTAACGGATGATCCGGATGGCAAATGAAGCACCAATGCCATGCACGGTAGTTAAAGCTGCTGAATCAGCAGCATTTAGCTCGATAGTCGCGCCGGGCTTTAACTTGTTACTTATGTAAGTTTTTACAGATTCATTATTGTATATAGGCGTTTTAGTAGCAGCTATGCTATCGGTCTTTTGAGCCTTGCTTAGCTGGGCAACGGCCATATCAAAGCCGCTAAAGTTAATTATAGTATCTTTGCGGAAACGCTGGTATACATAAGGGGCAGCCAGTACTAATAATATAAGTACAACCAGCACTACCATTCCGTTCCATTGTTTTTTAGTTATAGCGAAGTAATTTTTAAATTGTGATTTCATTCAGGTTTTAATACCCGGTTAAATTAAATAAATTTGGAATATTTTTTACCCCAAAACAACATCTTTTAAACTACTAATGAAAATTATAACCACCGAAGAGTTTGCCAAAGCCACTAAGTTAGATAAGCTGAAGATGCCCGGCCTGGCTGCTTTACTAATGGAAGTAATGAAAATAAACCAGGTGAACGAGGTGTTTGCCCAGGCACAGCACAAAAATGGTATCGAGTTTATTGATGCTATTTTGGCTGGTTGTGGTGTTGAGATTGAGTTTGATGAACGTGACCTGAAAAATATACCCAAAGAAGGTAGTTTTATAGCCATTGCCAACCATCCTTATGGTGGTATTGAAGGATTAGTACTATTAAAAATGTTGCTTACAGTTAGGGCTGATGCCAAACTGATGGCTAACTTCCTGCTTAAAAAAATCCCTAACCTTAGCGATTACTTTATAGCGGTAAATCCGTTTGAAAACATAGAGCATTCATCAAGTATCAGTGGTTTAAAAAACACTTTAGAGCTATTAAATCAGGGTACGCCAATTGGTATTTTCCCTGCGGGCGAGGTATCTACTTTTGATATGGAATCGCAGCAGGTAACCGACCGCTTATGGCACCCGGTTGTGGGTAAGATCATCGCTAAAGCTAAAGTACCTGTAGTGCCTGTATATTTTCATGGTAACAACGGCTTGCTGTTTAACCTGCTGAGCATGATACATCCCGCCCTGCGTACCGCCAAACTGCCATCGGAACTGTTTAACAAACAAGGCCAAACCATAAAGCTGCGCATTGGTAAACCCATCAACATAGCCGATTATCCTGAATATAATAACAGCACTAAGCTGCTTAGCTTTTTAAGGGCGCGTACCTATGCTTTAGGTACCGGTTTAGAGGAAGAGAAAAAGCTGTTCAACCCGCGTAATCTTTTCAAAATAAAGAAACTTCCTGAAGCCTTTGCACCCGAGATGGCTAGCGCGATACTGGAGAAAGAAGTGGAACCGCTACGCGATACTTACCGTGTATGGCAGGAGAAAAACTACGAAGTATTTATTGCACCTACATCGGTTATCCCGAATGTTATAAGAGAAATTGGCCGCTTACGCGAGATCACTTTCCGCGAAATTGGCGAGGGTACCAATAAAAGTGTCGATTTAGATGAATATGATATTTATTATCATCACCTGTTTATTTGGGATATCGAAGCCAAATTGATAGTAGGTGCTTACCGTATTGGTTTGGGCGATGAGATATTTTATAGTCAGGGTAAAAGTGGATTTTATTTGAACGAACTGTTTAAAATAAAAGAACAGTTAATGCCTGTATTGAGAAAGAGCATTGAGCTGGGCAGATCATTCATTCGTAAAGAATACCAGCAAAAACCGCTTCCATTATTTTTATTGTGGAAGGGTATATTCAAGTTTTTAATTGATAACCCGCGCTATCGTTATTTAATTGGCCCGGTAAGTATCAGTAATTCGTTTTCTAAGTTTTCAAAATCACTGATCGTGGATTATATCAACCGTAACCATTTCGACCACGAAATGGCGCAGTATGTAAAACCACGCAGGAAATTTAAAGTTGATTTCTCAAAAATTGATGCCGATATGCTAATGGCAGGCGAGGATAGCTTTAAAAATCTGGACGATATTATCTCTGAGGTTGAAACCCGCAGCATGAAGGTTCCGGTATTATTAAGGCAATACATCGCGCTAAACGCCAACATCATCTGCTTTAATATCGACCCAAAGTTCGCTGATTGCCTGGATGGGTTCCTGGTACTGGACTTCCAGAAAGTACCTGCCGAGATGCTGGAAAAATTAGCTAAGAATTTATAAAAATCAAATTCCCCTCTTGAGAGGGGTTAGGGGTGTGTTTGCCGAGTAACAATGGTTATATCTTAATAATCTTACCACTTTTCCGCTCCTCAGGCTTATGTTCCAAAGCTTTTGGGATCATCTTCACAATGGCAAACATTACTGAACCTATTACAACAATCGATTTAAAAGCAAAATGTACAAACGGCTTCATTACTTCCCAGTTATCTTTGGTTAAGTAAGTGCCTTTTTTTGTTTCTGTAGCTGGTTTTGCATCTATTCTTTTTGTATGTTGATTTGCCATAATTGATGCTATTTAGTATAAATAAGCATCAGGGTAAGAATTTGTTTGAGGTACTCTAGTATGTTATTGCGAGGAACGAAGTAATCGCGAACTTTGCAGGCGGCTTTTCTACGTGAGATTACTTCGTTCCTTACAGCAATGACATGGTTTAATTTTAATTAAGCAACCTTCTTCTTCAAAGTAATTACAGTAACCTCCGGCCAAATACCTAATCTGCCCGAGAAAGCTAAAAAACCAAACCCTCTGTTTACATATAAATAGCGGTTATTGTGATGCGCCAAACCAGCCCAGTCGACGTATTTATATTGTACGGGGCTCCATCTAAAACCTGCGGTTTCAACACCAAATTGCGCGCCGTGGGTGTGGCCAGCTAATGTCAGGTCTATATTGGTTGTATTAAAGCGTACTTTATCCTCCCAATGCGTCGGGTCGTGCGATAGCAATATTTTAAATGCATTTTCATCAACATCTTTAAGCGCTTTATCTAAATCCCCTATCTGTATAAACCCTCTGCCCCAGTTTTGTACGCCTATTAATGATATTTTTTGCCCGTCTTTTTCCAATTCCACACTTTCATCCAGCAACAGGCGGTAGCCTAACTCTTTATGATGTTGTTTCAGTTTATCTAAGTTTGCAGCTTTTTCGGCTTCGCTGTTCCATTGTATGTAATCGCCATAATCATGATTCCCCAAAATAGAATATTGGCCATAAGGCGCCTTCAGTTGTTTAAAATTGGGGATATATTGCTCAATTTCCCAGGCGGCATTGTTCACCAAATCGCCTGTAAAAACAAACAGGTCGCTTTTTTGAGCATTGGCTAAATCAATACCTCGTTGCACCGCCGCAGTATTGTCAAAACTACCGGAGTGTATATCAGATATTTGGGTGATGGTAAAGCCATCAAAAGCCTCTGGCAGTCCGTCAAAATAAATAGTTTCCCGGTGTACTTTATAATCGTACTTACCCCTTACCATGGCATAAATAAAACTGGTAAACGGAAACGCAGCCAGTAAAATAGCCAGCTCGCTTATAAATTTTCTTCTCGATGGAAAAAATGGCTCAGTACTTTTATCATTATGTTTAGTTACTGAATTGCCTATCCCATATAGAAAACGCCCCAGATCGCCCAAAGACAGCACAATAACGAAAACAAGCTTGGTTACCAGAAATGTAATGAATAAGCTTAATATGTACTCGTGATACGGTGTCATTCCACGGGCGTGACTGAAACTGCCTAACCCACAAACAAAAAGAATGGTTACCCCCACAGAGATCATCAAATATCCCCAAAGCACAATCTGCCTTGCTTTTGTGGATTGCCAGTCGCTGGTAAATGTTTTCAATCCCGAGAATACATACCAGTCAAACACCAGGGTGATAGCCGCTATAATTAAAAAAATTGTAAATAAACCACCTCTGTGCATGTTAAAACTTGTAAGTATGCAATTTAAAAAAGTTAAGGTAATTACAGCGTAAAAATTAGCCGGCACTCATTTAAAGTCAAAAAAAAAGCCCCGCTAATGCGGGGCTCGAACATATTACTAATAGTAACGATAGTATCTACGGTGATGGCGCCAGTATGCTGTGCGATGATGGTAATGACGGCCATTATGGAAATAAGGGCCTATACCTACTTTAACACGAACTTGCGCATCTGCGCTGTTTCCAAAAGTGAATGCCATAATTACGGCAAACAACATTAATTTAAGGTACTTCATGATATATGTTTTTTGTGATTGTTAATCAATATTGACTAATATCTGTGGTAACGGTGATGCCAGTGACGGTGATGCCAGTGACGGTGATGATAACCCGGGCCGCCAACACGCGCCCTTACTACAATTTGCGCTTGCGCGCTTGCAAATGTGAATGCCATAATTAAGGCAAGCAACATTAATTTAAGATACTTCATAATTTGTGGTTTTTTTATAGATAAATGTATTTGTATTACTAACTATTAATGATTCATGTCATGATCGTGGTCATGCATGTGATGGTGACGTTCCCGATATTCTACCGAGCAACTTGAAATGGCTGAAGCAAATATCAACAGCGCAATCATTCTTGTTATGTACTTTTTCATGGTATGTGGTTTTTTACCGGGGTATCATAACATAAACCATGCAATTGTCAAATTGTTTCTTATAATCACAATTAGGTTATTTGAAACATTATTGCAAACTTTATGTTAAAAATTTACATACCAACACCATCACATTAATCTTAAGAAAATGAGAAAATTATTTTTTGCACTTACTTTTCTGTGTAGTGTACTCGTTTTTAAACAAACCGATGCACAGTTAAGCATTAGCTTTAACATTAGCAGCCAACCAAAATGGGGGCCTGTTGGCTACAATTATGTTCAATATTACTATTTGCCTGATATTGATTGTTACTACTATGTACCTGCAAAGCAGTTTGTTTATTTAAGCGGTGGCGAATGGATACATTCAGTATTATTGCCGCCGATGTATCGCAACTACAATCTTTATAACGGATATAAAGTGGTTATCAATGAGCCTCACCCATATTTAAATCACAGCTATTATCATAATCGGTATGCTAGTTACCGTGGCCGCATAGGGCAATCTATTATTCGTGATAGCCGCGACCCCAGATACAGACCGGGATACCGCCCGGGAAATAACCGCCCGCCGGTTAAACCTAAGCCACCAGGCAATGGCGGTATACCAACCCGCCCGGGCAATGGCAACAAACCTGGGCAACCAGGTGGTGGTGGCCGGCCTCAGCCCGGCAATGGCGGGGTACCAACCCGCCCGGGTAATACTGGAAAACCTACTGCTAAACCCAACAATGGTGGAGGTCGCCCACAACAAAAGCAAGGCGATAATAGTGGCAAATAAGCTATTCAACATAAAAAAGTCCCATTCAACATAATTGAATGGGACTTTTTTATGTTATTCGATATATGGTGCATCTACACTACTCCTGCTAAGTTATCACACATAGCGGCCTCCCAGCCAATAATTGCCGATTTTCGGGTACTGCCCCAATGGTATTGGCCGGTTTCGCCTGAAGAACGAATAACCCGGTGACAAGGGATTAAAAATGCAACAGGGTTTGCTCCTATCGCGCTACCTACCGCCCTGTTAGCCTGTGGAGAGTTGATTTGCTGCGCGATGTTTGCATAAGTGTGCAATCCTCCCATCGGGATTTTGAGTAATGCTTCCCAAACTTTGAGTTGAAAACTGGTACCTTTTAAATGCAGTTTTATTTCGGACAACTGCTTCCAGTCTTTCCTGAAAATAAACAATGCGTTTTGCTGCGCGGCGTCTGCAAACTGATTGTAAACAGCATTAGGAAATTGTGCTTTCAATTCAGCAAAAGCTAAATCTGCATCATCGGCAAATGCAATGTAACATACTCCTTTAGTCGTCGATGCTACAATCAGATTTCCGAATGGGCTCTCGGCAAAACTATAATTAATATTTAGCGCCGCTCCACCATTTTTATACTCGGCAGGTGTCATCCCTTCTATATTCACAAACAAATCATGCAAACGCCCCGTACCCGACAGGCCAGTTTCGTAGGCAGTATCAAATAAAGTGGCGCTTTTTTCTTTAAGCATGTTTTTCGCGTACTCAAGGCTCAGATACTGTAAAAACTTTTTGGGGCTTATACCCGCCCAATCAGTAAACAAACGCTGAAAATGGAATGGGCTCAGGTTTATTTTTGCGGCAACCTCATCCAAATTTGGTTGTCCCTTAAAATTTAGCTTAATATAGTCTATCGCTTCGGCTATGCGTTCGTAGTTTATTTGTTCCTGCGTTTTCATATCTATCTTTATTTTCTAAACAAATTTACCATCTTACCAGCGGTGTTAAAACCCGGAACTTGCTAAGTTATCAATCGATAAATATAGTTTTTAGAATCCCAAACTCAACTTAATAATTATCTTTGCTGAACTTAAAACTACATTTATGAAAAAACTTTTTACCACCCTGGCTATCGTTTTAGGTTGCTATAGCCTAACCTTCGCACAACAAAAAGGCAGTGTTGAATTTGGCGCTAATGTTGGCTACAACAACTCTTATGTAAACGAAACATACTCCAACCAAAGCAGCGACCTTATTGGCGGGCTTAATACAGGTTTATTTGTAGATTCCTATTTTTCAAGCGACTGGAGCTTAAAAGTAGAAGTAAATTACGACCAAAAAGGCTGGGGAAATGGCTTTTATACCGACCAAAACGGAAACACCTATGATGGCGTTAATTTCAGGCTAAATTATATTACTATACCTGTGCTGGCAAGCTGGCACTTTGGTTATACCCGAAACTGGTATGTACATTTTGGCCCTTACATCGGCATATTAACCGGTGCTAAAGAAACTACCGACGACATTGATGTAAAACCAATTTTTAATACAGTAGATGCAGGTCTTGATGTGGGACTTGGTGTAAAAATCCCAATTTCCAACAAATCCAGAATATTTTTTGAATATGATGGTCAAGCTGGCCTGACTGATATATTTAAGGACAATGGCGGTTACTCTTCAGTACAAACCCTGCGTTCAAGCATTAATGCGGGGATCAGTTTTTCAGTACATTAATCTGTTTGGCTACAATCATTAAAAGGTTCGTGTATAGTGCACGAACCTTTTTTTATTTGATAAAATTGAGAAATTAGAAATCCAAAATCCTCAAAAAAAGCTATCTTTGCCCATGCAAGAAAAAATCCTTATTCTTGACTTCGGCTCACAGTTCACTCAACTGATAGCTCGCCGTGTCAGGGAACTCAATATCTACTGTGAGATTTACCCCTTCAATCACTTTCCTGAAATTGACAGCACTGTAAAAGGCATCATACTTTCAGGCAGTCCGTATTCTGTACGCCAGGAAGATGCGCCAAACTTCGATTTCAAAAAATTCCATAATCAATTGCCACTATTAGGCGTTTGCTACGGAGCGCAACACATTGCCCACAACAATGGCGGCGAGGTAATGAAATCAAGCACCCGCGAGTATGGACGCGCTAACTTGCAGTACATTGATAAAGCTAATAAGCTATTTAAAGATATTCCATTAGAATCACAGGTTTGGATGTCGCATGCGGATACTATTGCTCGCATTGCGGATAACTTCCATATCATAGCCAGTACCGAGTCTGTAAAAGTAGCAGCCTACCAAATTACAGGCACGCAAACTTATGGCATACAATTCCACCCGGAAGTAACCCATAGTATTGATGGCAAGCAATTGCTCCAAAACTTTTTGGTTGACATATGCGGATGCTCACAGGATTGGACACCTGATTCTTTCATCGAAACTACTATTGCTGCCTTGCAGGAAAAACTAGGCGATGATAAAGTAGTTCTAGGTTTATCAGGTGGTGTGGATTCATCGGTTGCCGCGGTATTATTGCATCAGGCCATCGGCAAAAACCTGCATTGTATATTTGTTGATAACGGCTTATTGCGTAAGGATGAATACCAATCTGTATTGGATTCATACCAGCACATGGGCCTTAATATAAAAGGTGTTGACGCCAAGCAGCGTTTTTATGACGCCCTTGCGGGAATATCTGATCCGGAGAAAAAACGTAAAGCCATCGGCCGTGTATTCATCGAAGTTTTTGATGATGAAGCACACAAAGTAACCGATGTAAAATGGTTAGGTCAGGGTACTATTTACCCGGATATTATTGAATCAGTATCCGTAAAAGGCCCGTCAGCTACCATCAAATCGCACCATAACGTAGGTGGATTGCCTGACTTCATGAAACTTAAAGTAGTTGAACCATTAAATACTTTATTTAAAGACGAAGTACGCCGCGTTGGTAAAGCTTTAGGTATCGATCCAAACATATTAGGCCGCCATCCTTTCCCGGGGCCGGGCTTGGCTATCAGGATTTTGGGTGATGTTACCCCTGAGAAAGTTCAGATATTACAGGAAGCAGATGCGATTTATATCAACAATTTGCGGTCATACGGTGTTTATGATAAAGTTTGGCAGGCCGGCGCGATATTTTTGCCCGTACAATCAGTAGGAGTTATGGGCGATGAGCGCACCTACGAAAATGTAATTTGCCTGCGCGCGGTAGAATCATTAGACGGAATGACAGCAGATTGGTGCCATTTACCTTATGATTTACTGGCTAAAATATCAAACGACATTATAAATAACGTAAAAGGTATTAACCGGGTAGTATATGACATCAGTTCGAAACCGCCTGCTACCATTGAGTGGGAATAGGTGGTTAATAGGTTTA
This sequence comes from Bacteroidota bacterium, assembly GCA_013287375.1. Classification (GTDB taxonomy): domain Bacteria; phylum Bacteroidota; class Bacteroidia; order Sphingobacteriales; family Sphingobacteriaceae; genus Mucilaginibacter. The sequence goes on from JABDDX010000004.1 coordinate 50,419, forward strand.
TTTACAGTATTGACCATCGGGGCGTGTTCACCCAAAGTACGCCGGGTACCCAATCCTGTAAATAAACCTGCTGAAAGTCCAGCGCCGCTGCCGGCACCCAAGCCAGTTGTGCCGCCTGCCCCTAAAGTTTCAGTCATCTCGTTAATACTGCCTTTCAATCTGGATCATATTGGCCCGGGGCTATCTTATACGCCTACTACTTTAAAGGAGGCACGCATTGCGGCAGATTATTACCGTGGCTTTAAATCAGCTTTAGATTCGCTTACCTTTTACGGTTATAATTATAAATTGCAGTTATTCGATTCAAGAGATAATGGATCACAGGTTCATAGCCTTGCTTATAACCCTAAAATACGTGCAAGCGATTTAATAGTTGGCCCTGTTTTTCCTGAAGATATAAAAGTATTTACATCCGTATTAACCAGCGCGCGTAAACCTATCGTATCGCCCTTATCGCCGGAGTCGCCATCTACCTTCAAAAATCAAAACCTGGTTACCGTAAATCCGCCGCTTGATTACCATGCGTGGACTACCGCCAGGTATATCAATGACCATATAAAACCGCAAAAAGTATTCATTCTTGCCTCTGGCTTTAGCGATGATAATAAATACATCGTCCCCTTTAAAAAAGCGCTCGACAGCCTGAGCGGCAAGCATATTAAAATAGTAACCATCACTATTGTGCGTGGGAAATTAAATGCTTTGCTGCCCCAGTTAGCAAAAGATAAGCAAAACATATTTGTGGTACCGTCCACTGATCAGGCCTTTTTAACAATTACGCTACATTCGCTTGATACATTGAACAACCACTACCCGGTTACGTTATTCGGCCACCCAAACTGGGAACATTTTGTTTTTTTAAAGGCGAAGCAGTTACAACGCCTAAGAACACACATCACTTCGGCGGATAACGTGGATTATCGATCGGCGGAAACCATTAATTTTATACGCAGCTACCGCAATACCTGGCATACCGAACCTTCTGTTTATGCATTAAAAGGTTTTGACGAAGGTTTATATTTTGGTAGATTACTTGCTGAAAACAGTTTAAAAAACATGGCAGATTTTAATGGTTTACATAACAGCTTTCATTTTCAAAAAATAACAGGAATGGGCTGGGTAAACACGCATGTAAAACTGCTAATGTATAGTAATTTTGAGCTTAAAAAGGTAGAATGAAGGCAATAAACCAGTTAAAGACGTTTCATCGATTATTAGAAAAATACCCGGCAGAAACGCCTTTAAGTAAATTTTTACCCGGTTTTTATCGCCAAAACAAACAAATGGGCTCCACCGACCGCAAGGTTGCCAGCAGGTTGATCTATAATTACTTTCGTTTAGGTGCAGCTTTGCCTAATCTGCCGTCTGAAGATCGCCTGGTAGTTGCTGAGTTTTTATGCAATAGCCAGGTAAACTCTTTTCTTCAACATTTTAAACCCGAATGGGCCGTCTGTGTAGGTTTTACTTTGGATGAAAAGCTGGCGCTGGTAAAAACAGTTTATAAAGATTTTTATTTAGCCGATGTTTTTCCATGGGCTGATCAAATATCCGAAGGGATTAATAAAGAAGCTTTCCTAAAATCATTCTTTGTCCAACCCGATCTTTTTATACACGTACACAACGGTTATGACCACCTGGTTAAAGCCGAGTTAAATAAAGCAGAGGTTGCGTTTAAAGATGAAGGTAATGGTTGCTTCGCTTTGCCAAATGGTACACGATTGGAAACCATCTTCCCTACCCAACATTGGTTCGAGGTGCAAGATTATTCATCGCAGCAAACAGCCAACTATTTCAAACCCAATAAATGGGACCAATGGTGGGATGCCTGCGCGGCATCAGGTGGTAAATCATTATTGCTGCATGAGATGGAACCCGATATTAAATTGGTAGTATCCGATATCCGCGAATCCATCTTAGCCAACCTCGACGAACGTTTCCAGCAGGCAGGCCTCCGGAAATACCAAAAGAAACTACTCGACCTCACCCAAAATCCCGACCAGGAAATGCATGATTATGCCTTTGATGGTATCATCTTGGATGCCCCCTGCTCCGGCTCAGGTACCTGGGGTAGAACACCAGAAATGATCGCGCAATTTCATCCCTCCAAAATAGAATTTTTTCAGCGTTTGCAAAAAAGTATAGCAAGCAATGTGGCTAAGTTCATCAAAGCCGGTAAACCCATTATTTACATCACCTGCTCTGCTTTTAAAGGTGAGAATGAGGATGTGGTTAACTTTTTAGTAAAAGAGTTAGGGTTGAAACTGGAAGAACAAACCGTACTAACAGGCTATGGTAATAAGGCTGATACGATGTTTGTAGCTAGATTAATAGGAGCATAATTGTCTCTTGGGAGTTCGAGTCTCTCTTCGGGCACACAATAAAATACTATATACTTCCCTAATCGCATTACACTTCAATCAGGTGCAATTTGTCATCTCTGCCTAATAATTTCTATTATTGGAATGATCGTTCCTAAATGAATATATATTTGCGGAACGATTATTCCAAATATAAAAAGTAATCATCACACAACAATGAAAAAATTAGAAAATAAAGTAGCCGTTGTAACAGGAGCATCAAAAGGTATTGGTGCTGGTATTGCCAAACATTTGGCAGCAGCAGGTGCAAGCGTGGTTGTAAATTATGCTTCGGCTAAAGAAGGTGCGGATAAAGTAGTTGCTGAAATAACAGCCAAAGGCGGAAAAGCCATAGCAGTACAAGGCAATGTGTCTAACGAAGCTGACATCACCCGCTTATTTGAAGAAACTAAAAAAGCATTTGGGGCAGTTGACATATTAGTGAACAACGCAGGTGTTTACAAATTTGGCGGCATTGAAGAAATTAGCGCAGCCGATTTCCACACTCAGTTTAATACAAATGTACTTGGCCTATTATTAACCACACAAGGAGCAGTTAAAAACTTTAACGAAACGGGCGGTAGCATTATCAATATTGGCTCAGTAGTTAGCAATATCGCGCCTCCGGGCAGTTCAATTTACACCGCGACAAAAGGCGCTGTTGATGCCATCACTCATGTATTGGCAAAAGAACTCGGTGGTAAAAAAATACGTGTAAACTCCATTAACCCGGGTATGGTTGAAACTGAAGGTACGCATACAGCAGGTTTTATTGGCAGCGACTTTGAAAAAGAGCAATCGCGCACTGCACCACTTGGCCGTATCGGACAGCCTGATGATATCGCTGATGTTGCGGTATTCCTTGCATCCGAAGATTCCCGTTGGTTAACTGGCGAGATATTACTTGCAGGTGGCGGCGTAAGGTAATACCGCTGCTTTAGCAGAAAATAATTTAAAATGAATAGCTTTGCCTTTACAAGCAGAGCTATTCCCCGTTATGGCAAGAACTAAAGATTTTGATGAGAACGAAGTGCTGGCTAAGGCTATACAAATTTTTTGGCACAAGGGCTACAATGGTACGTCCATGCAGGATTTGGTAGATGGCTTGGGTATCAGTCGCTCAAGTTTGTACGATACCTATACAGATAAACACACCCTGTTTGTTAAAGCATTGGAAAGCTACCAAAATTCAGGTGCAGGTAAAATCCAGGAACTCATCAATAATACAGGATCAGCAAAAGATACCGTAAAAAAACTACTGGAATTTGTTACCGATGAATTGCTTGGCGATAAACAGCAAAAGGGCTGTTTTATGGTTAATGCCGAAGTTGAAGTAGCCCCCCACGATGCCGAAATAAATAACCTGGTTTGCAAAAACGACCAGCAGATGGAAGAGGCCTTTTACCAGGTGATCAAAAAGGGTAAGGAAAGCGGCGAGATCAAAAACCAACAGGATGCCCGGGCACTCTCTCGTTTTATCTTCAATACGGTTAAAGGCATACGTGTAACGGCTAAGTCAACTACCGATAAATCTGTTTTTGATGATATTATTAGGTTGACTGTGGCTGTGTTGGATTAGATTCGACGTGCGAAAATATTTCGCCGATTATTATTAATCATTTTTCAAAAAGCTCTCCAATAAGTTAATATTCTTTTATCGAACTTACCGTTATTTAATTTTTTGAAATAATAGGCATGGGACTCATAACTGCGTTTTACAATTGAGTCACCAATTTTTACAGAATCAAAATTTATACCTTCCCACTTCCCTGTTGGAAAAACTTCACTATTTCCTTTTATCAATAAATCGTTCATCTTCTTAGGGGGAATTTGTTGCTTTTCAACAACAACACCATTCCATTCTTCGAAATAATGAAGCCTAATTTCCCAAAACTCTATATATGACATAAATAGAATAATGCCTATTACTATAATATTGACTTTAGGGTTAGATGAAAATTTCATTTAGTGAGAACTCTATTTACATAAAGAATTCTATTATAAAGTTAGCTATTACAAATGCGTATTACTCCTAAACAACTTAATCGCGATAGCCAATAATATTACTCCAAAAGCTTTACGCAAAATATTGATGCCGGTTTTTCCGAATAGCTTTTCCAGCCATTTTACATTTTTTAGTACGAGGTAAACAAATATGGTGTTCAGCACAATACCTACTAATATATCTTGTGTTTGATATTGCGATTTTAGCGATAACAAGGTGGTCATGGTACCGGCACCTGCAATCAGCGGGAACGCTAATGGAACAATAGATATTGTTTCAGGCATTTCCTCTTTAAAAAACTTGGCGCCCAATACCATCTCCATTGCTATAATAAATATTACCAACGAACCTGCGATAGCAAATGAGGATACATCCAGTCCAATAATGTTTAGTAGTTCGTTACCCGAAAACAAAAAAACCACCATTAATACCAATACCGCAATACTTGCTTTTTCCGACTCGATATGGCCCGCACGCTGCCGCAACTCAATAATTACAGGGATGGCGCCTAAAATATCAATGATCGCGAAGAGGATCATCGTTACTGATAATATCTCTTTAAATATTAATGGATGCATAACGTTAGGATTTACATTTAGCTGTTAACCTAAAAGTAAGCAAAAATGCAATGAGAATATAAAATGCTGACAAAAAGAAAACGCAGTGAATAGAAAACATAGTAACCAACCCGGCAGTTATCGGCCCCAATGTTTGCCCTATTGAGGCATACGACTGATTTACCCCCATTACCTCGCCTTGCCTGTTCGAGGTGTTATTATCCGCGATAATAGCATTCAGCATAGGGTTGCGGATACCGTTAAATAAACCATAAATAATCATCCCTATGCTAAAGGTAATCACCATGCCTGTAAACCCGGTATAAAACATAGCCACAAAACACGCCGCTGTAGAGAGTAGTAATATCATTGCTTTTGACGATATTACCCGGGTAAAAAATGGCACGCAGAGTTGCATAATAATACCTGTAGCTGCAAACCCGGTATACAGTAAGCCAATATTGGTATTGCTTAGTTTTAAGTTATCTACACTAAAAGTTTGAAAACCGATAATCATGGTAAACTGCGCCATGGTCAGTAAAAAGCCGATAAAAATGGCTGTACCTACAACCGGCATTTTTAAAGTAGTAATTAACGAACTAAAGCTAAACCGTTTGGCTTGTACTAAACCCGTTCCCTTCTCTTTTATCCTGGTTTCCTTTAAAAGGAACGCTGAACACAGTGCGCCAATAAGCGCTATAAAGGCAGCAAAATAAAAAGGCACCTGTGGCCCCAGCTTACTCAATAAACCGCCCACAGCAGGCCCTATTACAAAACCAAAGCCAAAAGCTGAGCTTAGTATACCAAACTTTTTTGCCCGATCCTTACTGGTTGAGGTGTCGGATATCATCGCTTGCGCTACCGAGACATTGCCTCCTGTTAATCCATCCAATATTCTTGCAGCAAACAACATAATAACGCCCTGCGCGAAGGCAAACATCAAAAACGACAAACAAGTACCAAACAAACTAATAGCCAATAAAGGCTTACGACCAAATTTATCGCTCATTGAACCCAAAACCGGTGTAGCGAAAAATTGGGCGATACTGAAAGCTGCCGTTAATAAGCCGATAGTTTCATGGTTGATGCCAAACCTTTTGCCATAAGAATAAAGCAAAGGCACAATGATGCCAAAACCCAGCGAATTAATGATGCATATAAAAACAAGTACGGAGAGTTCTTTATTTTTCACTGGTTGTTGTAACGATGAGGACGGGGTAAAAGTACTTAAAACAAAAAAGGTTCTGAAATTCAGAACCTTTTTTAAATGTAATTTATTCGTTAAGCCATTGGCGGCTCCGGGTCATGGGGCAAAACCACTACACCTTTACGTATCAATGAATGTTTTTTACTGTAAGTAAAGTATACAACAAAACCGATAGCCATCCAGATAATTAAACGTAACCAGTTAAATTCTCCAAGGCCAAGCATCATTAATAAACAAACTACCGCACCCAGGATTGGCACAAACGGCACCCATGGTGTACGGAATGGACGCGGTGTATTAGGATCTGATTTTCTCAGGATCATTACACCTATACAAACCAGCATAAATGCAAATAATGTACCTATACTGGTCATATCTCCCACTATATCTCCCGGCACAAACGCGGCAAAAATCCCTACGAATACCAGGAATATCAGGTTTGATTTATAAGGTGTTTTGAATTTTGGATGCACCTTTGAAAACACAGGAGGCACCAAACCATCTTTCGACATAGAGAAAAACACCCTTGATTGTCCCAATAACATCACCAATATAACAGATGAGAAACCGAACAAAATAGCTACTGTAACCAATAATGATAACCAGTGGTAACTGTGCATATAAGTTTCAATGGTATAAGCTACTGAGGCTTCTTTACCGGCAGCCTCAAACTCTTTATAATTAGCAACACCGGTTAATACATGGCCAAACAATACATATAAAACTGTACAAATAGCTAAGGAAACCAATATACCGATAGGCATATCCCTTTTAGGATTTTTAGCTTCTTGCGCTGCTGTTGATACAGCATCAAAACCAATAAAGGCAAAGAAAACCACACCTGCTGCACTAATTATACCCGATATACCAAACTTCCCGAAGTCGTTCGCGAAATAATCCAGGAAGCTTTTTTGCCCGTGGAAAAACGCTACCTCACCAGCATTTACAGGTATATATGGCGTATGGTTTATCGGCTTCATAAAGCCCCATCCTATACTGATAAACAATACAACAATGGCTACTTTTACAATAACTATAATACCATTCAACGCTGCTGATTCCTGTGTACCGCGTATAAGCACTAAGGATAGGCATACTATAATAAATAATGCGGGTATGTTAATTAAACCGTGTGCGGTTCCATCTAAAGATGTTTGGAATGGTGAGTGGCACAATTGGTAAGGTATATTAATACCAAAATTATTGAGGAGTTTATTGAGATATTCGGACCAGGCGATAGATACGGTGGCAGCGCCTACGGCATATTCCAGTACCAAATCCCATCCTATTATCCAGGCTACCATTTCGCCCATTGTAGCGTATGAGTAGGTGTACGCGCTACCTGCAATTGGTATCATGGCGGCAAATTCTGCATAGCATAAACCTGCAAGTCCGCAACCTAATGCGGCAAGTATAAATGCTAATGTTACAGATGGACCAGCATGATCTGCGGCTGCAGCAGCGGTTCTTACAAATAATCCGGCACCTATAATGGCGCCGATGCCCAGGGCAACCAGATTACCTGCTCCTAATGTTCTTTTTAATGTACCCTCGCCTGTTTCAGCGGCTTCTTGTAATAGCTTATCAAGTGGCTTTTTAAATCGCATAAATGTTTAAAATAATTTCGATCAGTTAACTCCCAAACGTAATTATTTTTTTTGATATCTTAAAACGCTGGTTATGCAGTAAATATAGCGTAAAACAGTCAGTAATTCCCTCTAATTTATATGACAATAAATTTACATGTTTAAACATATAACTAAAAATAACTATCCTACATTTGATTAAAATATTCAAGAACAAAAAAAAATATGAAAAAATTAATGCTATTAGCTGCTGCTGTGTTATTTCAAACCGCGGTATTTGCACAAACTACCTGGAAACTTGACAAAGCACACGCGCGCTTACAATTTACCATCACCCACATGGCTGTATCTGATGTTGACGGCAATTTTAAAGATTTTGACGTAACTATCACCACCACAAAACCTGATTTTAGCGACGCTAAATTTGATCTTACTGCAAATGCAGCCTCTATCAACACCGGAAATGATATGCGCGATGGCGATTTAAAATCAGATCATTTCTTTAACGTTGCTGTTAACCCAACGCTTACTTTCACCAGCACCCGTATTGTTAAAACAACAGCCAATCACTACAAATTAAGCGGTAATTTAACTATGCACGGCATAACCAAACTAGTAACGCTTGACCTTTGGTACCGTGGAACTATCGTGAACCCAATGAGCAAAGCTAACGATGCAGGTTTCCAATTAACCGGAACCATTAGCCGTGCAGCATTTAACATTGGCGGTATGTATCCAAATGCTATCCTGAGCGATGACGTTGCCATTAAAGCTGATGGTGAATTTGCAGTAGCAAAATAAGCCCCCTCAAATATGTTTGAAAGCGCCGTGGTATTAACCCGGCGCTTTTTTTATTTACTGAATTATGCGTAAAAGTGGTACTAAATATTGCTTATTTGCACTATTTATTTATACTTTGCCTTAGCAATTCCATTTTGCGTTTTTATAGATTTTCATCACCAATTAATTTAATAATAGTTTGAAAAATTCACCGCTAAAAAGCCAGATAATTAAACATCTTTATTTTGATAAAGGACTATCATGTGCCGAATTAAGCGAGATATTGGATAAAAGCCTTCCTTCAACCGCAAAGGCCATTGCTGAATTGATTGAAGATGGCTTGGTAATGGAAGATGGCTACGCCCGCTCAAGCGGTGGCCGAAGGCCGCAGGTATACTCTATAAAAGGAGATGCCATGTATATTTTAACGGTGGCCATGGATCAATTTACAACCCGTATCCAGCTAACCGATTTACTTAATAATTCGGTTGGCGATATGATGGTGGTTGAGTTGCAGTTAATGGATAACCCCGACGCATTGCCTAAACTAATATCCTACATAAACCAGTACGTAAAAAGTACCGGTATCCCTAAAGATAAATTTGCCGGCATAGGCATAGGAATGCCTGGCTTTATTAATGTAATTGAAGGCGTAAACTATACCCACCTTGATGCCGGTGGTGAAAGCTTAACCCATTTATTAACACAAGAAACTGGTATACCAACTTGCATCGATAACGACTCAAGCCTTATTGCCCTTGCTGAACAGCGCTTTGGGATAGCAAAAAACCGTAAAGATGTTATGGTGATTAATCTGGGTTGGGGTATAGGACTGGGAATGATTGTGAACGATGACTTATATCGTGGGCATAATGGTTTTGCCGGTGAGTTTAGCCACATCCCTATATCCGACAGCAACGCGTTGTGCAGTTGCGGTAAACGTGGTTGTTTAGAAATTGAAGCATCCTTGCTGGTTGTTGTACAAAAGGCTATAGAAGGTATAAAAGAAGGCCGTGTATCATCTTTAAAATATACTGAGGAGAATCATCCAAAGTTGGTTGGCGATGCGATTATGGAAGCTGCAAATGCAGGTGATCAGTTTGCTATAGAACTACTATCAGATTCTGGTTATAAAATAGGTAAAGCACTGGCTATCCTTATCCACATTATGAACCCGGCAAGTATTGTGCTAAGCGGCCGTGGTGCTATAGTGGGTAAAATATTATTGGCGCCAATACAGCAAGCCTTAAATAAATATTGCATCCCTCGTTTGGTAGCGAGTACTGAGCTACTAATATCAGAACTCGGTTTTGATGCCGAATTGATAGGAGCAGCTATTTTGGTTATGGAAAGTTTAGTTTGCGATCAGTAAGAATTGATAAGCCGTAAGACATTCTTGAACCAAGAATAGGTTTTGTTTTGAGACCTCAGAAGCTATCTAGAAACGATTGAAAGTTTTTATATAAAAAAAGTGAGTCTCATTGTTGTAAGCGCATCGTGTCAATCCCCCACTTTGCAAGGTGGCTTTTCTACGTGCGATTGCTTCGTTTCTCGCAATGATATAGTTTTTTAGACAGCTTCTCAGTTGACACAAGAGCTAAATTAAATTGGTTAAACTTAATATAGGTGTAACCAATCATAAAAAACAGCTTACCTTATTATACTGATTTTACTTATTTTTTCGTTTTCAACTTCAAAAACAATTACCTGTTCCGTTTTTTGATCGCTGCCGTTTCTTCCAAAAATAAATTCATGAACAATGGCTTTGTTCTCAAAAATAATTGTGTTTATAATCTCCGCATAAAGCTTCGAGGAATGTTTGAATAAATCCGAATACATTTTTTCACATTCTTCAAAACCATCAACTAAGATTTTATTATCTGAGAAACTAATTATTTTAATGTCATTATTAAATACAGCCATCATGCTTTCAATATCTCTATTATCAAAAGCCTGCATTTGTTTTTCTACAACTTGTTCTATGGTCATATTATTAATTTGCTTGAACTTTTATTATTGCGTTCTCAGCAATCTTGGTTGTTACAACAAAACGGTTTAACTAATTATAATCACTAAAGTATTTCCAGCAGATCGGTAAAATGCTCAATAGTGGCTATTTGTCCTTCCTCTACCTTACCAAAACCATAAGCGGCAAAAATAAAAGGTACACCTGCTTTGTGCGCACTGGTAAAATCGCCCATAGTATCGCCAACATAAACCGGGGTCTTAAGTTGATGATCATTAACAATGTCCATGATATTTTCAGCCTTTGGTGCATTCTTAGTACCGTAGCATTGATGCCCCAAAAAGTAATGTCCAAGCTGACTAAAATTCAAAAACGTCTCGATGTAATTACTCTGGCAATTGCTTACGATGAATAACTTGTATTTAGTTTGAAGTTCTTGTAATACAAACTCAAGCTGCGGATAAAGCTCACCACCCTTTTCATCCAGCATTTCAATCTCATATTTGGCGGCTATAGCCTTAAACTCTTCACGTTGATTTTCATCAAGTTCCGGCAATAAAACCTCAAATATGGCTTTGTAAGTCATACCGGTAATGCTACGGATAGTATCTACTGTAAATTCCTTTTGCACATAGTCAACTTGTTGTTCGGCTTTCTGCCATGCTGCAGCCACATTAGCGGTACTATCCCAAAGTGTGCCGTCAAGATCAAAAATTATACTGTCGAATTTATTTTTTAGTGAGATACTCATAGCCGCAAAAATAGATTTTTACCGGCGGGATTGTGTTAAATTATGGTAAATAACCTCAGATAAGTAAAAATAATCTCTAATTTTTGGAAACATCAACAATCAATCGTAATATTGCGATACAAATATGGGAACTACTAAAACTGAAATATTTACTGAAGAACAAAACAAGTTGGCGCTAATGCTTAAAGCCATGGCACACCCGGCACGTATTGCCATTCTGCAACATATAATAAGTGCCAATGCCTGTATTTGCGGAGATTTAGTTGAAGAACTAGGGCTGGCACAAGCAACCATATCACAACATTTAAAGGAACTTAAAAACGCGGGCCTAATACAAGGCACCATTGAAGGTGTAAGCGTTTGTTACTGTATCGAACCCACAGCATGGGCAATGTTGAATAAAGAATTAGCTGATTTCTTCGGAGCATATAATAATCCCAAAATCTGCTGTTAAAAAAATTTGATTTAATTCATCGTAATATTACAATTAAACAAAAAAAATGAACACTACCCAAACAATAAACTGGCAAACATTTAAGGATACATTAATACAAAACCCTGAGTTGAACCTGCAATTTAAGTATGCGGAGAATAAACTGGTTGATGCGTCCTATCACATCACCGAAATTAAACAAGCACCTATCACATCGGTTGATTGCGGTGGGGTACTAAGTAGCTGGACAGAAATAGTTGTTCAATTATGGGAGCCAATTGGCCAGCAGCAACGTAAACCCATGAAAGCTAAAAAGGCTTTAACAATTATTGATGTTGTGGAGCAAAAATTAAAATTAGCACCCGATGGTATCGTGAAAATTGAATTTGGCAACGCTGATTTTGATACCCGTCAAATGTTTCCGAATAAGATCATAATAGATGGCGACGACCTGGTTATTGACCTGCGCCCGGATGCCGTGCAATGCAAAGCCATTAACCGTGGCGATACCTGCGGCACCGATAAACCAAAAGTAGAATTAAAAAACATGGCAGGGGTAAATAGCTGCACACCAGGATCAGGATGTTGCTAATTAACACATAGATGAAAAACATATTAGTACTATGCACCGGCAATAGTTGCCGCAGTCAGATAGCCGAGGGTTATTTAAGGCACTTCGCAAACAACAAAGCAAACATTTACAGCGCCGGGATAGAAACCCATGGCGTTAACCCAAAAGCTATACAGGTGATGGCGGAGGATGGCATAGATATATCCAAACATACCTCCAACAACATTGATGAATACATGGATATTCCATTCGACTTTGTAATAACCGTTTGTGATAATGCCAAAGAGAATTGCCCTTATTTCCCAACCAAAGCACAACGCTTTCATCAAAACTTCCCGGATCCGGCAAAAGCTACCGGCGATTTAAACACGGTAATGAACGAGTTTAGAAGCGTACGGGATATGATAAAAGCATACTCCGAAAGTTTCATAAATGAACATTTATCATAACCCAATGAGCGCAAACAACTGCAATCCAACCCAACGAAAAAAGCTATCTTTTTTAGACAGTTACCTAACCCTATGGATCTTTATAGCAATGGGTGCGGGTATTGCCCTGGGTTATTTCATACCATCGGCACCAGCCTTTATCAATTCGTACTCCAGCGGAACAACCAATATCCCATTAGCTATCGGCTTAATATTGATGCTATATCCGCCGTTGGCTAAAGTGAGTTATGAAACTATTGGCAAAGTGTTCAGCAACCTCAAAATATTAGGCGCATCCCTCCTGCTCAATTGGATCATCGGACCAATACTGATGTTTGCACTGGCAATAATATTCCTGCATAATTATCCGCAATATATGATCGGGCTTATTCTCATAGGCATTGCCCGCTGCATAGCCATGGTATTGGTATGGAACGAACTTGCTGACGGCAACCGCGAATACGCCGCAGGCTTGGTAGCCATCAACAGCATTTTCCAGGTATTGCTTTACAGTGTATATGCCTGGTTATTTATTACCATACTTCTACCACTTTTTGGGTTCAAAGGCTCCGAGATCAATATTACCATTGGCGCGATTGCGAAGTCGGTGGCCGTGTATTTGGGAATACCGTTTATTGCAGGTTTTAGTAGCCGATACCTATTAATAAAAGCAAAAGGCAAAGATTGGTATCAGCAGAAATTCATTCCTTTTATATCGCCCATCACATTGGTTGCCTTGTTGTTTACAATCATTGTAATGTTCAGCCTTAAAGGAAAGCTGATTGTGGCTATTCCTTTTGATGTATTGCGGATTGCCTTGCCATTGGTAGTTTATTTTGCCATTATGTTTTTGGCTAGTTTCTTTTTAGGCAGATACCTTGGCGCTGATTATTCGCAAAATGCCGCCATATCCTTTACCGCCGCAGGCAATAATTTTGAATTAGCTATTGCTGTCGCGATAGGTGTATTCGGCATAAATAGCGGACAGGCATTTGTAGGTGTAATAGGCCCGTTGGTTGAAGTGCCTGTTTTAATAGCATTGGTGAATGTGGCTTTTTGGTTGAAAAGAAGATTTTATCCAGCAAATTAAACCCACAAAAAAGGGCAGGTATAAAACCTGCCCTTCTAAAAATCAAATCAAACTTATTTCAACTAACCTATTGTTGCTCTTCATCAGCCAAACCTTCGCGGCTGCTCTCATAATGTTTAAGGATCTTGGCCTCAACATAAAAAATAATTTCTTCTGCTATATTTTTTGATTGGTCGCCTACCCGCTCCAGTTTACGGATGATGGATAAAATATAAAGCGCCTCAGGCAAACTATCTATGTCGCCTTTTATAACTTCGGCAACAGTTATTGGTGCGGCATCATTAATATTATCTAACACATCGTCACGTTTAAATATGCTACGTGCCAATACCGTATCTTCTTTTTCAAAAGCGGTACGGGTGTCAATCAATATATTCACAGCTTCTTCATACATGCGGATCATAGAAGTGCTTTCCATAGCCGCCTGATCAAAATTAACCGATGAATCAACCACATACTTAGCTATACCGGCAGCAATATCGCCAATACGCTCTAAGTTGGTATTGATCTTTAAGGCTGCTAATAAAAACCTAAGGTCGATTGCTACCGGGCAATGTAACGCGAAGATATTTTCGCAATCCCTATCAATCTTTAACTCAAAAGAGTTTACTCTTTTTTCTTTTATCAAAACTTCACGAGCCAGATCCTTATCAAACTGAATCATGGCTTCCTTAGCCTTGTTTAATTGCGACTGTACCAATATCCACATACTGATAAGTTCTTTTTTTAGCGCGTTTATCTCAATTTCTAATGGTGTCATATAATTTAAAATTAAAAAGTCAAAAGTCAAAAGTGATAAAGATTTCAACTAATCTCCAACCACTAACCTCTAATCACTACTACTAACTAAACCTTCCTGTTATATAATTTTGTGTACGTTGATCTGCCGGGTTGGTGAACATTTGTTTGGTATCATCAAACTCCACCAGTTCGCCCATGTAAAAGAACGCAGTTCTATCACTAACACGAGCAGCCTGCTGCATATTGTGTGTTACGATGATCAAGGTATAATTAGCTTTCAATTCATGAAATAACGCTTCAACACTTGAAGTAGATATAGGATCGAGTGCAGAAGTTGGCTCATCAAACAAAATCAATTCAGGCTGCATGGCAATAGCACGTGCAATGCACAAGCGCTGTTGCTGTCCGCCTGATAAAAACGTTCCTTTTTTATGTAACGAATCTTTAACCTCTTTCCACAAAGCGGCGCTGGTTAATGATTTTTCAACGATCACATCCTTATCCGCTTTTGATATTTTGATACCGTTAAGTAAATATCCGGCTACAACATTTTCATATATGCTCAAATTCGGAAAAGGGTTAGGGCGTTGAAACACCATACCAATTTTCGACCGCACGTAAATAGCATTCATGTCGTAAACATTTTCACCATCAAGCAAGATCTTACCTTTCGATGTCGCGTTAGGAATCAATTCGTGCATACGGTTAATACCACGTAAAAACGTAGTTTTACCGCAACCCGAGGGGCCCATTACCGCAATAACCTCATTTTTGTTTATGCTGATATTTACATCTTTTACAACATGGTTATCACCAAAATAAGAGTTATAATTTTCAGCTTTTACAATTGTACTTTCCATTTTCTTGTTAACACTTTTGTGAATATGTTTAATACTAAAACAAACATTAATAATATGAATGATGCGCCCCATGCCAAATTGTGCCAATCATCATAAGGGCTGGTGGCGTAGGTAAATATCAGGTGGGGTAAGCTTTCCATTGGTTTGGTAAGCGAATATGATAAATAAGGGTTACCAAAAGCGGTAAACAATAATGGTGCAGTTTCACCAATAACACGCGCGATTGATAGCATGATACCTGATAGTATACCCGCAAATCCGCACGGAACAATAACCTTTAAAATCACCCTGTGATAAGGTACTCCTAATGAAAGCGCTGCCTCTTTTAATGAATCAGGCAACATTTTAAGTGTTTGTTCTGTCGATCTGATCACAATCGGCAACATCATAATGGCCAATGCGGCACTACCTGATAATGACGAGAATGTACCCAATGGTTTCACAATCCAGAAATAAACCACAATACCTACTACAATTGATGGTACACCTTGTAAAATATCAACACATAAACCGCTGTAGTAAGCAAGTTTCGACCGTGGATTTTCACTCAAATATATACCGGCGGCCATCCCAACGGGTATAGCAACCACCGCGGCTACCATAACCATAATGAAACTACCTACTAATGCATTTATTATACCACCACCTGTTTCGCCAACCGGTGCAGGTACACTGGTTAAAAAATGCCAGTTAACCTGGAATATGCCTTGTTTTATAATGTAACCTAATACTACTATAAGCGGCACGGTAATTAAAAAAGCAAAAAATACTATGATACCTTTGAATATCGCGCTCTTGGTGTTTCTTAATCTTATATTTAATTCCATGACAGATTAATCGTTTGTGAACCGGGTGATGATTCGTTTACCAATCAGGTTAATTATCACTGTTACAAAAAACAACACCAAACCAAGTTCTATCAAAGCTGATAAATATTCGGTATGGTCTGCTTCAGTAAACTCGTTGGCTATAACGCTGGCCATGGTGTTACCCGGACCAAAAATGGCGTTCTTGATACTATCAGCAACCGCGCTGGTATTACCAATCAGCATGGTTACTGCCATAGTTTCGCCTAAGGCCCTGCCTAATGACAGTAGCACACCAGCAAATAAGCCTGAACGGGTATAAGGCATTATCACACTTCTGATCACTTCAAAACGTGTTGCACCTAAGCCGTAAGCAGCTTCTTTTAATGGTGATGGCACCATGCGAATCAATGTTATACCCAATGATGCCGCGTAAGGAATAATCATCACCGCCAAAATAAGTGATGATGTTAAAACACCAATACCATAAGGGGCAACGCCAATTTTCATTTCGAAAGTGCGGATGATGGGTACCAGTACAAACAATCCCCAAAAACCATAAATAATGGATGGAACTGCCGCGATCAGCTCGATAGCATTCTTTAACAGGTCAGACAACCAGCCTTTAGGATTGTACTCCCCAAGGTAAATCGCGATAGCATAAGAAAATGGCACCGAGATAATAAGCGCGATAAACGATGTAAGCAACGTGCCTACTAAAAACGGATAAGCGCCGTATATGTTACTTACCGGGTCCCATACCTTGCCCCATAAAAACCCTATACCTAATGATTTGATTGAGGGCATAGATTCAACGATGAGCGTTGCCAGTACACCTAATA